>NZ_JBIAIN010000004.1:0-506871 GCF_042871445.1 Streptomyces sp. NPDC005794 | reverse complement strand
ACACCCGCTGCAAGCCGTTCACCTGGACCAAGACCGCCGACCAGATCCTCGACAAGATCAAGCGTAAATAGACTTCAAGCACGCGACACTAGTGCTACGCCGGCCCGACGGCTTCCCGGACTGCCATCCGGGACTCGGCAGGCAGGGTCCGGTACTCACCCCAGAGGCGTTCCATCATGCTGAAGTCCCGGCGGTCCATCGCCAGCCACTGGGAAAAATGATCCCGCTCGATCTGGCTCATCTGCCCCAAGCGGCCGAGGATTCCTGCCAGGTCCGCTTGGCCGCCGCGGCCACCGATCCTGCAGCGTCGGCATTCGGTGATCATCTCAGTCACCACCTTCGCGTCCGGCTTGATGACCTCCCGCCGTGCGACGTCGAGCTGCGCCGTCTCCACGCCACCCTCGTACACCTCGCCGGCCGCGATGCCGCAGATGCGGCACAGGTACTCATCCGCCTCGAAGATCTCACGTCGCTGCGTCGCCGTGATGCTGGTGGCCGGCGTCTTGGCCTTCGACTGGCCCGGCTTCCAGACCTCGGCTCCAATAGCGATGAAGCGGTGCTCACTTGACGCGAGCGTGGGATCGTCCCTATTTGTGGCGATTTTCCATCCGCGATCCCGGAGGTCCCGCATCCTGCGGTCAATCTGCGACGTTTCGGGAAAAGCGTCGCGGAGTTCGGCCTTCGTGAACACCTCGCCCATGCCTACCTCTGTGACGAGCCAGAGTGCGCACCGGACCATCGTCCCGCGGCCCGGATCCTGCCATGGGGGAATATCCTGAGACGTCACCATTTGCCCTTCGTGTCCAGGAGTGATTTCCGGGGGCGTGATCTGACGCGGCAATTACAGCCATGGCAGACGGTGCCCCACATCCCCCATTGGACGCGCACACAAGGTGTCAGGGCAAGTCTCTTCGGGTCTTTGCGGGTGAACGCAAACACGTCTGCCGAGGTCGGAGCCTAAGTGCAAACATCCGACTCTCATGTTCGAGCAACTGCAAACAAGTTGACGTGCGGAAGGGTTCGTTCCGGGTTGCGCTGACGCTAATCCAGGAAAGACTGGATGCTACTCAACACGACCCATGCGAGGGGGGCCCATGGCTGCCGCCGGCCATGTCAATGAGCACTACTGGAAGGGATGTGACGCCGACCGCATAGCGTTCGTCGACCGCCTCCGCCATCTGCTCAGAAGTAGTCCCTACTCGATACAGGGGGCTCGCGCCAGCTTCCTGGATATACCTCTGAGCAGTCTGTCCTGCTATTGGAGCGGCCGCCGGGTGCCAGGGCAGGTCAGGCTGAAGGAGATGTACCAGGCGCTCTGCGGGGTCATAGAACCGCAGAAGGCTACTGTCACGCTCTCCGAGCTTGAGCGGCTCCGCCGCTCCGCTGCGCGGAGGAGTCGAGATGTGACTGCGGCAGTGCGCGTGTCCAGCTCTGTTTCAGTGCCTCGTGTGGACGACAGGATGCCCGCTCCTGCTGTGCCCGGCAGGATTCGTCCGGCACTTCCGGCACGGGACCGGCGTAACGCCCCGAACAGTGCGGCCGCCCAGACGATTGGTGCACTTGTTGCTGCAGAAGCCGCTGGCGAGCGCCGGACACTGCTCGGCATCGCGTGGTCCGTTAGCAAGGCCATGGCGCCCGGCGAGATCAGCGCAATTGTGGCCGAGCTGCACGACATGGGCAGGGTGGATCTCGCTGAGGCCGTCATTCTGGGGGGACGCGAGCGTGTTCAGGCCGAGGCGATAGATCTTGCTCTTACGCTGATGGGCCGAGAACTCACCGTATACGCCGAGTTGGTCATGCGAGCAGCGCTTCCGTCGGCAGGCTCCGCAGCGGATACCCGCCACCGCGCATAGCCGCGATCGGCGCGTCCACGATCTGAATCCCGCAACACCCCCGTCGTTTGGCACGAGGTGTCGTCCCTGCGGTGCACTCATGTACGTACACCTGCCCCTTCAGCGAAGCGGAGAGAACCCCATGGACAGTGCCGATGACCAGTGGACCAGTTGGTCTGAGATCACAACCCGTGTTGAGAGGAAGCGTTCCGCGGCCCCTGCGGTGTACGAGGACGGCGCTTCCTGGTCCACCATTGAATCGGTGACAGTGACCGTCGTGCGCAGCGGGAGTTCCGACAGTATGCCTCCGGAGTCTGCGCCCTGATGCGTTCCGGGCGGGGTACCGGTCGGCGCTCGTTCAGGGGAGGCGTGCTGTATGAGCGTTGACCGACGCCGCTGCGGGAGGTGCCGGAAAACGGTGTCCTCCCGCGGTTGTGCTCGTCTACTGCGGGTATCTGCTGATCGCTTCAGTGGCCTCCTCGGCCGACTTGGGCCTCTGGGAGCCGCGGTGCTACGCCGCCAGTCTCGTCTGGTTTCGCCACTACCCAGTAAACTCCGTCGATTTCGGCCTGCGGGCGATCGCCGTGTTCAGGCGTGGCGCGAACGACGCGATATGCAACGAACTCGCCTTCCCTTGGGGTGGGTCCTCCGAGGGCGCGGGCTACTGCTTGGTGGGACTGGTAGTCACCGAGGATGATGATTCCCTCTGGGCGCAGCGCCGGACGCGCGCGCCCTTTGTCTCCCTCGCGGACACGTGCCATGTAGTCGAGTTGCTGAGCAGCAGTGCGAACTACGCCGCGCCCAATTCGTTTTCCGTGCACGGAACGGAATAGTTCGCGAACGCGGGCTTGGCCCTTCTGCTTTCCTGGGATCAGGATGCGTTCTCGCGTCGCATCATCGAGATGCAGGAGGATGTTCTCTGGGAGCGTCGCATCCTTCCAAAGCCAGGTGATCTTGCTGCGGTGCTCCGCCTTGACTGTGAACTTCATATCTCTGTTTGTTCCGCCGTTGAGCCACGCACGTTCTATGCGTAGCAGCCCAGCACTCCAGCGACTCTCGTAGTCGTCAGCCCAGACGAGCAAGCATAAATGCCCTTCTGCCTCTGGTGGGATCATCCAGGCGCCGAATGTTTGGGAGTACTTGCAGTCGACGTCGATACCCTCTATGCGGTAGTCCATATCGATTCCGTCGTCGAACTCGAATTCGCGCTGCAGGTTGATCTCGACGAGTGTGCCGGCATGCGTCTTCTCGGTCTTGAACAGGGTCTTCCAGTCGTACCTGCCTGTAGCTTCACCGTTGAGGAGCTGGTCGATGGTGTCGCGCAGTACTTGCGAGAAGCGTGCGCCATCCGGATCGAGCTTCTTGAGGTGTTGGTAGACCAGCATGAGCTCAGGGTCGTCCCAGACGCCCCGTGCCGGCCCTGGAAGGTCAAACAGTGTCACTCTGGCCTCTTTTCAACGGGGGAATGTTGTTTCTGTTCTGGACTGCGACAGTGATTGAGTATCTGTCACGGCGAACCCGTGGGTACGACGGAGTCGGTAGCGCGCTGGGAGTCCTTCGCCTGGAACCTGAGCAGTCGGTTCGACGAGTTGTTTGCGGACTTCGGCGGGACCAAAGTGAAAGCGATTGTGACCGCCGACGGTTCTGCGATGCCGTCAGGGGCCGCGGCGTGAATGTCAGCGTCGCTCTTCCCCTCCACGACTGGATACAGCAGGATGACTCCTGTAGTTGGTCCCACAGGCAGGCTGGTAGCAGCGGTTCGGTTGATCAGATGCAGCGCTGCACTCCGGTGTTCCACGCCAGCGATACGACTGAAAGCCGCCTTTCCGGCCTGGCGGCTGCGCCGCACGAGCGAGAGAGGAGGTGAGCCGAGGATGCTCGCCTCGACACGGTCAGACCGTGACAACTGTGGGGCGATTACCAGCCAGTCATCTACCTTTGCAAGCTTGCCGTCGAGCTGAGACAGGTAAACGAGGTGAGGTCGGAATAGCTCTGGGCGTTCCCATTCCAGCCGGCCCATAATGCTCATGAGCTCAGAGTGGGGAACGCTACAGGTGAGCGCGGGGAAGCTCCGGGACAGCGGGCTCCGCTTGTCCGGCGGATTGGTGACCGTGACGGGACCTGTTCGGAAGGAGTCCAGCAGAAGTCGCCAGCGTTCGGTGTTCCGGCGGGTCGCGAGTGCATCCGTTGGATAGGCCGCGGGCTCGATGGGATGCCCAGGTGACCGGATCTCCACCAGCTCCGCGTTGAACATCTTGTTTCGGGCCGCCGGCTTCAGCCAGGACAGGTGCTGCGACACCAGCGGCGGGATCTGCGCCGGCGTGACCTGTGGCTTGCCGTCCACCAGAGTCGCGTACCGGCTGAGCTGGGCGCGGAACATCTCCTCGTCGCGGCAGATCGCCTCGAAGGCTTCGTACAGGTCGACCGTCTTCTTCTTGCCCAGCGGCTCCTGGCGGCCGATGAACAGGCGGACCAGGTCGCGGTAGCCGGGGCGGAAGCCGAACCAGCGGCCCATCTGCATGAGGGTGTCGGACTGCTGGGTGGTGCGGCGGTAGTACGTGACGGTGAGGCCCTCGATCGTGAAGCCGCGGGAGAGTTTGGTGCCGCCGACCAGGATCTTCCACACGTGCGGCGTACGGTCGAAGTCGAGCTCGGGCTGTTCGTAGTCGCGCTCGGTGTCACCGTTGACGATGATCACGGGCTCGCCGCCCGAGTTGATGAGTTGGCGGGCCCGTGAGACGAACGGCTTCAGGTCGTCGTACGACATGGGCGTGGGCAGGTCTTCGTCCGCGAAGCGCTGGAAGTCGTCGGCGAGGAGGGCGGCGAGGCGGGCGTGCCCTTCCTGGCCGGTGTATGCCGACCGGTGCCACATCGAGTTGATGCGTAGGGCGAGGACCGCGTGCTCGCGCTGCCGTACGGACTCGTGGACGAGCATCGTGTGGTGGCGGAACGGGCCTTCGGGAACGCCGTGGGCCGCGCGGTACAGCTTCAGCGCGCCGGTGAGGACGAAGGCGTCCAGGGCATCCTGGAGGCGGTCGCCTGTGTCGTCGTGGATGCCGCGTACGTGCGTCTCCTCGGCGGTGCCCTCGGACTCCAGGTCGTGGAAGTCCTGTACGCCCATGTAACCGGTCGGGCGGGGCAGCGAGATCAGGAAGTCCCTGGGGAAGATGTCTTCCTCGTCGCCCGGGTCGACGAAGACGTTGGCGAAGGGCGTCGCTGTGTAGCCGACGTACTGCGCGCGCGGGAGAAGAGCGAGCAGCTGCGTGATCTGGCCGTTGATGGCCTTGCGGACGACCTTGCCGTCCTCCCACTTCTTCGGGTCCGTCGTGTTCACCGACGCCTGGTCGGACTCGTCGTCGATGATGAGCGCCGGGATCTCGGAGAGGATCGGACCGATCTTCTTCAGGTCCTTGATCAGCTTGGTCAGGACCGGCGAGTTCTTCTTCACGACCATCACGCGTGCCGCGGCGTGATGCAGGTTGTCCGGGACGTACAGGGGTTGCGTACGGTCCTGCTTGTCGAACTCGAGGGCTCGGATGCCGGTTTCCAGGCTCTTGTAGTCGTTGTCGCGCGTCGTGAGGCGCTCGATGTCGAAGGAGCCCAGTGTGGACGGGCGGCCGCCGTGGCTCACGAACTTCGCCGGCCAGTCCTCGTCGTCCTGGTAGTCGACGCCGACCAGCGCGTCCGTGTCCGCCGGGTCGGCTCCGCGCAGGATGTTCTCCCGGCCTATCAGCTCCATGTCCAGGCGGCGCTGGGTCTGGCCGCGGAGAAGGTTCAGGGTGCCGCCGAGGACGATGACCAGGCGGTAGCCCGCGTCGACCGCCTTGGCTGTGACGCCCGTGAAGTTGGCGGTCTTGCCCGACTGCACGTAGCCGACGACCAGGCCGCGCGCACCGTAGGCCTCGGTGCGTGTGGGGTCGGACAGGCGCTCGACCACGGCGTGGCTCGCCTCGTCCAGGCTCGAGACGGCCGCGTCCGACCAGCCCTTGCGGCGCAGCGTCTGTTCGTAGGAGTTCCAGTAGAAGGCGCGGGCTGCCGCCGTGTCCCTGGAGTACCAGGACGTGAACTCCCTGCTGATGACCGTCGCGCCCGGCTCCTTGAAGACCGGGACCGCCTCGTCGAGCGCCTTACGGAGATCGGCGCCGAACCCGAGGCGGTTGTAGATGTCGGTGCGCCGGGCGTCGGTGCGGGCCGGGGAGGAGGACCAGTCCACCTGCTCGGCGAGGTCCCAGGCGGTCAGGGTGCGGTGCCAGAGTGCGGTGAGTTCGTCCCCGTGGCCGGCACCGACGATCCGGTCGCGGAAGTGACCCACGTGGATGTCGGCCGGTTCGTCGGCGTCGGACAGCGCGAAGGCCAGTTTGGAGAACGCCTTGGGGCCCCGGCGCATGGCCGCCAGGACGTCGCCGTGGAGGTTGAACAGGTGGTCGGTCATAACGGATGCGGCTTCCTGCGAGGAGCGGTGGGGTGGGGCGGGGAAGGGCTGTCAGCGGGCCAGTTCGCAGCGGGCCGCTGACACCAGGACGCTGTTCCACAGAGCGACGTTGTCCGTGTGGACCGCCCGGACCCGCTCCTTCTGGAAGATCTCGTTCACCATCAGGTAGAGCATGCTCTTCACCACTGGGGCGTCGTTCAGACCACCGCGCCTGCCGCCGTTGAAGGCCTGCCGGTACTCCTTGTTGAGCCTGATCTCCCGCTCCTCCCGGTCGAGTTCGAAGAACACGTCCGACGGCAGCGACTCCCAGCGGAAGGCCACCGGGTCCTCACCCTCCAGTTCCGGCAGTTCGTCCCGGAGCGTGCGCTTCAGCCGGGGGTCGAGCCCCTTGCCCGCCGGGATCACCGCCTTGCGCTGCGGCTCGGACGCGCGCCTGGCGGCCTCCCGGTACGTCGTCTGCGCCTCCTGGACGTACTCCGAGAAGGTGTGGCCTGCCGCGTCCGTTGCCTCTTCGAGCCCTCGGGCGAAGGCCGGGGTGACCGTCACCCCGTCCTTCTTGACCGTGAGGCTGAAGACGTCGTTCGTCTCGGCCGGAAGGTCGATCGCGATACGGGCCAGTACGAGGTGCCCCTCGGCGCTGCGGGTGCTGTTCCAGCCACCGGCCTGCACCAGCCGGTTGTTGCGGTAGATGTAGAAGCCCTGCCGCTCAGCGAGCGGTCCGATCCCGCGGAAGCTGACCAGCGGGGACTTCGGCTGCCAGATGTGCGCGGTCAGAGCCACGTCGCCGACGCCCTCGACGGCAGCGGTGTACGTACGCGGGTAGCCGGCCCGGCCGGGGATGCGGTAGCCGAACGGGTCGATCGGTTCCACGCCGCGGTGATCGAGCTCCTCCTTGGTCGTGACGTCCTCGACGACGATGTCGACGTTGAAGGCGCCGTCGGCCAGGAAGCGGTGCAGGTGGAGGCCGAGGTGGGTCTCCAGCTTCTCGATCGCGTCGTCGAGATAGCGGTCGGCCTGGCCGGCGGTGACGGTGTCGAACGCCCGGACCTTGTCCCAGCGGACGACGGTGCCGTGCCACTCGATCAGTCCGTCGTAACGGTCGACGAGGTCCTGGCAGTAGCCGGGGTCCACGATGTCGCAGGTGAAGTCGGCCTGGGCGCGGGACGTCAGCCACCGGCGGCCGGTGGACGGGCTGCGCTTGGTGCGGCTGATCACCGTGAGCGAATCGGCGTGCGAGAGGGACGCGGCCTTGAGGCCCGCGCCGAAGTGGCCGAGCGAGTTCTCCCCGTACTCCTGCCGGCCGCCCACGGTCATCGCGGTGTCGAGCGTCTCGTCGTTCATGCCCCGGCCGTCGTCGACGACCAGGAGGCTGACCAGACGGTCCTCGTCCCGCAGAAAGCTGATGACGACGTTGCGCGCACCCGCGTCGATGGAGTTGTCGACGAGGTCGGCTATCGCCGCCTCGAATCCGTACCCCTGGTGCGTCAGTGATTCGACGTAACGGGCGTGGGGCGGCAGCCGCTTGCTGCCGGCCGTGGGGATCTCGTACTGCCAGTCCGAGGACGGCTGGTAGGGCGGCATGGGTGTCCTCGCACAGACGGAACGGGGCCTGTGTGGGGGTGAGCGGCCCGGAGTTGGTTGTTGAATGTGATCGTATTGCAAAGGTGAGACATAGGGGAATCTCCGGTGGATTCGTCCGACAGCTGGTATATGACCGCTGCTCGGGAGCGATGGGGACCGGAGCCGCGCCGGCTCACCGGCACAGCGCGGCGATGTCCTCCTCGAAGGTGGGGAACTCCGCCCGGGCCTCGGTGACGATCTCCGCCGCCGTCCGGCGCGGTGTCGTCGCGTGGCGCTCGGCGATGCGGGTCAGGGGAGCGTCGGGGGTGGACTCGAACGTGTGGGCCAGGGCGGCCTCCATCGGGCCGTAGCCGTCGGCGAGGACCCAGAGGAAGTCGGAGAGGCTGCCCGCCACCACGCCGCGCTCGCCCTCCGAGCCCAGGAACACGACCGGCTGGTCGGTGAGGGGGCGGCCGGGGCGGGTGCGCCAGACCATGGCCCGGCCGCCCGCGCCGTCCTGGCCGAAGACGAGGTAGTCCTTGCCGTCCGCCTCGGCGTTCCCCGTCCAGCTCCGGAACAGCTCGGCCGTCCACTCGGCGGACTTGAAGTCCGTGTCCGGCTCGAAGTCGAAACAGTGGTCCTCGTCCCCGTCCTCGTCGACGACGAGGTAGTGATCGTCGTAGAAGTCCACCTTCGCCACCTCGGCCAGGGCGGCGGGAAAACGGCGGTCGTACGCGTCCGTGTCGTTCATGGCCGCAGGCTATGCGGCGCCGCTGACAACGCCCGGACTCTCCGGTAGCGGGCGGCGGACCGGGGGCCGATGCTGGTTGCGTACGTGTCCACGTGTGCGGCGGCTCGGTACCGGGCCCCGTGAGGGGGCGAAGGAGCTGGGTTCATGGCTGACGCGCCCTTGATGGTCGTGGACGGCGCCGGGGTGGTCACCGGGTGGAGCCGGGCGGCCGAGCGGCGCTTCGGGCCCGCGACCGCCGACGCGCTGGGGCTGCGCCTGATGGACGTACTGGCGAACGACAGCAGCCGGCAGGTGCGCGGGGGCGGTGAGGCGGCTGCGGGGCTGCGGCTGGAGCCCCTCGCGGGGGCGAGTTGGGCCGTCTGGGAGGCCGGCGGGGGTGCCGGGCCCGGTACGGACGGCGATGTCGTCAGCACGGCGCTGCTGGACGTGCTGTTCACGCAGGCACGCGTACGCGTCCACGTGCTCGATCCGGAGCTCCGCCTCCTGCGGATCAGCGACCCCTCCGCCGACCCCGGAACCGACGAGAGCGAGCGGTTGCGCGGACGGCCGTTCCGTGACGTGTGCGCCTTCGAGGAACCCGAGCGGGTGGAGGCCTTCGTGCGGGAGGTCCTGCGCACCGGTGTGCCCGGGGTCGAGCGGCCGTTCCGCGCCCGCTCCGACGACGTGCCCGGCATACGGCGCACCTTCGCCCTGACGGCGTTCCGGCTCCAGGAGGGGCACGGGGCGCGGCAGGGGGACGAGGGCACGGTCCTGGGGGCCGCCGTCTCGGTGGTCGATGTCAGCGAGCAGGTCAGGCGCCGGGGCCGGGACGCGGCGCTCGCGGCGGTCCGCGACAGTGTGGGCCAGACCCTGGACGTCGACGCCACCTGCCGTGACCTGGTGGAGGCGCTGGTTCCGGGTTACGTGGACGTCGGCGTCGTCGAGGTCGTCGACGCGGTCCTGCGCGGCGAGACTCCCGAGCCCGGGCCGCTCGCCCCCGACGTCCCGCTGCGGCGTGCCGCGTACGCGGGCGGCAACCAGACGGCCCACCCGGTCGGAGACGTACGGGCGGTGCCCTCCGGGACCCCCTACCAGCGGGCCCTCAACGACCTGCGGGTCCGCGTCCTCCCGCTGGAGGACGCCCCGTGGGCCGACGCCGACGCCGCGCGTGTGGGGTCCATCCGGAAGATCGGGGCGCACACGCTGCTGGTGGCGCCGCTGACGCTGCGCGGGGCGGTCCTCGGGCTGGTGAGCCTCTACCGGTGCGGTGACTCCGAGCCGTTCACCGAGGCGGACATCCCCGTGGTGGAGGCGATGGCGTCCCGGGTCGCCCTCGGCATCGACAACGCCCGGCGGTACGTGCACGAGTACACCATCGCCAGCGCGCTCCAGCGCCGGCTGCTGCCGCAGAGCCCCTCTCCCCAGCCCGCCGTCGAGACGGACCACCTGCTGCTGCCCGGCGGAGGCGCCGGCACCTGGTTCGACACGATCGCCCTGTCCGGGGCCCGTACCGCCCTCGTCATCGGGGAAGTGGCCGAGGGCGGCATCCACGCGGCCACCACCATGGGGCAGTTGCGCACCGTCGTGCACGCTCTCGCCGCGCTGGACCTGGAGCCCGACGAGCTGCTCGCCCGCCTCTACGACACGGCGGCACGGCTGGCCGAGGAACGCGCCCACCTGCCCAAGAGTGACCCGCTGCACCTGGAACCACTGGCCGCGACCTGCGCGTACGCCGTGTACGACCCGTTCACCGAGACGTGCACGGTGGCCTCCGCGGGCCATCCCGCCCCCCTCGTCGTCGAACCGTTCGGTGACGCCTTCGTGGTCGGCCTGCCCGTGGGGCCGCCGCTGGGGGCCGCGGACCGGGCCCCCGTCGCCGAGGTCTCCGTCGCGCTCCGGGAGGGCAGCCTGCTCGCGCTCCACAGCAACGTGCTGCGGGGCCACGCCCAGCACTCCTCGGGTGCGCTGCGCCAGGCGCTCAGGCCGACGGGCCGGCCGATGCGGGAACTCTGCGACGCGGTCGCCTACGCCCTGCCGGACGCCGCCGAGTTCCAGGGCGCCGCGCTGCTGCTGGCCCGGACCCACGCCATGCCCGAGGACCGGTACGCCTCCTGGGAGCTCCCCTACGACAGGACGGCCCCGGCGACCGCGCGCCGCCTGACCTCCAAGAGGCTGGCCGACTGGCACCTCGAAGGCGACACCGGCGACGCGACCGAGCTGATCGTCAGCGAACTGGTGACCAACGCCGTGCGCTACGGCCGTCCGCCGGTGGAGCTGCGCCTCATCCTCGACCGGGGCCTGACCTGCGAGATCCGGGACGGCAGCACCACCGCCCCGTACATGAAGTACGCCGGAGCGGTGGACGAGGGCGGGCGGGGCCTCTTCATCATTTCCCAGCTCGCCTCCCTGTGGGGCACCCGGTACGCCGCCGAGGGCAAGACCGTCTGGTCGGAGCAGGTGATTCCCGAGCACGGCCGCTGAGGACGGCTCCCCTGGGCGGGGCGCCTGGGCGCGCCGCCCAGGAGAGGACCTACTTGTCCTCGGCGAGGGTGTGGGCGACCAGGGCGTTGGCGTGGCCGTGGCCAAGGCCGTGTTCGGTCTTGAGCCAGGAGACGAGCTGCATGTGCGTGGTCAGGGGCGAGGAACGGATCAGGTCCTTCCACTCCGTGACCGGGCGGCCGTACTTCTTCTCGATCGCCGGGAAATAGCTTGCCGGGCCCTTGACCGCGTCGGTCATGTCCGCGTCCCCTCCGTGGAATCCCTCAGGGTGAGCACCGTGAGGTGATCGTGAGTCTCTCAGGGCTTCTGACTGCCGGCGGGCGCGAAAGTGATCGGCGGGCGCGAAAGTGATGGGTGGGCGTGGAAGTGATGGGTGGCGCGAAAGTGTCCGATGGGGCGCACAACAACCTCCAGACGGAGCTGAACAGACGGGTGTCGTGCGTCAACTGCCGTGCAATGATTCTGTGTTCAGTGAGCAGCCCCGCGCGGGCGAGGGGCTGGGACCGACGGGCCGATGGGGGCGGGCATGGCGGACGGGGCGGACACGGGCGCGCGGGTACGGCAACAGGGGCAGGAGAGAGTCGAGTTACGGATCAGCCTCATCGGGACGCATACCCGGCGTGACGACCTCGAGGCCCTGAACACCTGGCTGAAGAACGCTCCGGTCCTCGAGGACGCGCTGGCGCGGGACGAACTCGTCCTGACCCGTGAGGACTCGCTCACCCAGACCGAGGCGATGGGCGGGGAGCTGATCCAGGACATCATCCTCGTCGTCTCCGTCGAGCTGGCCCGCAGCGTGTCCGAGAACGCGTGGCGCTCCGTGGAGACCTGGCTGCGCAACCGGCGCCGCTTCGCCGACCCCGAGGAGACGCCCCGCGTGACCCTCGACGGGCCGCCCGAGGGGCCGGGCTCCGACCTGAGCCGTGACACCGGTCCCGACCCCGACCCCGACACCGACACCGGTCCCGACCCCGACACCGGCACCGGCCCTGCTCCCGAATCCGGAACCGGCCGGCCCGGGGGCCCGGAGGCCGGGCCCCCGGCCGGTGGGCACGACCGAACGCGCGGCGGCGACGAGCCCGGAGAGGTCTAGCGGCCGTGCCGCCGTACGACGCGCGCGGCGAGGAGAACAGAGCCAAGCGGCACAGAGCCGTCCTCATCGGGGTCGAGCACTACACGGGCACCCGGAACGACCTTCCGGCCGTCGCCACGAACCTCCGCCTCATGCGCGAGGCCCTGACCGCCGGCACCACCGGGGTGCTCGGCCCCGAGGACCTCGTCGTCGTCCCCACGGACGGCGGCCCGACGACCACCGTCGATCCGCTCCGGGTGCGTGCCGTGCTGACCGCTGCCCGCAAGGAGGTGACCGGGCTGCTGGTCGTCTACTTCGCCGGGCACGGCATCGTGCGCACCGACGGCAGCGACCTCAACCTCATGTTCACCGACTCCCGGGTCACCAGGGACCGGCGCCACCCCTTCGTGGACACCCTGTCCTGGCGTGACGACATCATGCCGGAGCTGCGCCGCGCCGACGCGGACTGGGTCGTCGTCATCCTGGACTGCTGCTTCGCCGGCAACGCCCTCTGGTCCTTCAGCCCCGCCGTCGGACAGAACTTCGCCCTGCTCACCGCGGCGGAGCCGGGCGTGGAGATCCCACCCGGCGACCCCGCCACCGGTACGGAGTTCACGGCCGCCCTGCACCGGCTGCTGACCACGGGAGAGGGGGAGCCGGTCACCTTCACCCGGATCGTCACCGGGATCCGCCGGGCGATGGCTCCGCTCAAGGCGGTCGACGGGCACCCGTGGATCCCGGACGAGCTGCGGCACGGCGACGACGTGGTGCTCGCACGCGCGGCGGACTCCGGGCCGCCGCCGTCTCCTCCGCCCCCACCGCCACCTCCGGAGGCCGTCCCGCAGACGGTGCCCACGACGGGGCGGAAGCGGTGGACGGCCTTTCCGCGCCGCGTGCTTCCTGCCCTGGTCCGCCGCATGACTCGGACAACGAGCCTCGTCCTGGCGGGTGTTGTCGCGCTCGCCGGGGCCGGGGCGTGGTACTTCCTGGGGCCCGAGCCGGGCGGTCACTGCGCCTCGCCACTGGAGCTGCGTGTGCTCACCGACCCTGATCTGCGGGCCACCGTGAAGAAGGCAGCCGACACCTACCTCGAGCGGGACAGCGCCGACTGCCGGACCGTCGGCATCAATGTGTACGACGCCAAGGCCACCGACGCCGTGGCGGCCCTCAGGTCCTCCTCGCTCTGGCAGGAACCGCCCGCCGACTGCCCGCCCTCCGGCGACTGCCTGCGGCCCCAACGGGACGTAGGCGCACAGCCGGACATCTGGATCCCGGCGGCCGGCAGCGCGTGGCAGCGGGCGACGGCCGAAGGCGCGGGCGGCGGCACCGCCGCCGCGACCGGCAACGGCACCGCCCCCGCGACAGGGGCCGGCGAGTCCGGCGCGGACGCGGCGAAGAGCGTCGTCGACCTCGACCGGCTGGGGTCCGTCGCCTACACACCGATGGTCCTCGGCGTGCCGGACACCATGGCGCTGGCGCAGTCCCTGCAGACCGACGACCCCCTCGACGCGATCATCTCCGGGCTCAAGAAGGGCCAGAAGGTCGACATCCTGCGCCCCGACCCCGAGGGGACCGAAGGCGCGCTGCTGGCCACCGACGCGCTCTACGCCGCCTCCGGTGCCGGGCGCGCGGCCACGGTCGAACAGGGCATGGCGCAGGTCCTGCGGCCCATGCCCTCCACCGCGCGGGAACTGATGTGCGTCCTGGCCGACGGTACGCACAACCCCCTGGAGGACCGGGCCGCGGTGCTCGTACCGGAGCAGACCCTGGCGCAGTTCAACCTGTCGGCGGGCGAGGCCGGCCGTCCCGACTGCGCGACGGAGGCGCTGGCGCACCGGGTGGCCCACTACCCCTCCGACGTGCCGATGCTCGACCTGCCCTTCGTCCGGGTCACCTGGGCCGGGGCCGACCGGGACGACGACGAGCGCAAGGCGGCCGTCGAGGACTTCTACGACTGGCTGGTCACGGACCCGGACGCGCGGAAGTGCTTCACCGACGACGGTTTCCGGGGCGTCGACACGAGCGGCCCGGCACCACCGGGCCCCGATTCGGTGCTGCGGTCCCAGGACAACACCACGGCCGTACGCGAACAGATCCCGGCGACCGGCGAGGGCACCGACGTGTCCGCGTCACTGACCGACACCCTGAGCCGCTACCGGGGAGCGCTCGGGCCCGGCCGGGTGCTCTACCTCCTCGACAACTCGACCTCGACGGCGGACGAACGGGTCTGGGACGGCACCGGCGGCGCCAAGGAGCTCGTGGCCCGCTCGATGCGCTCCCTGGGCGCCAAGGACGCGTACGGGGTGTGGATGACGGCCGTGAAGGACGGAGAACCCGCCACGGACCTCGTGCCGTTCGGCCCGCAGACCAGGGCCGGGGCGGCGCAGAAGGCCGTCACCGGTGCGCGGACCGCCGCCTTCGACGCCCGCATCGCGCCGGGCGTGAAGGAGGCGCTCGACACCCTGCGCGACGAGCCCACGGCGGTGGAACAGCCACGGCTCCTCGTCCTGGTCACCGACGGCGAGGACTTCGAGGCCGTCAAGGAGGCCGAGCGGAGGGAACTGGTCGCGAAGGCGGCGCAGTCGCCGCACGTGAGGATCGTGACGGTGTCACTGCAGAACGGGGCCTGCGCACCCGGCCGGTTCGGCGACCGGCTCGCCGACGCGAGCGGCGGACGCTGCCTGGACCCGGCCGACGACATCGCGGTCGAACTGGCGGCGGAGGTCGCCAGGACCGGTACGGGGGACGCGGAATGACCTACGGGCACCGGCACACCGGCCCTCGCCCTCGACCGGCCAGGGCGGCCGTCGTCCTCGGCGGTCTGCTCGCGCTCCTCTGCGCCGCCTGTACGGGAGGATCCGGGGGCACGCGACAGCCCGGCCAGGACGAGCAGACGGCCGAAGGGCCCATCGTCGTCGCCAGCGGGCTCGACGTCACCGGCTCCGGCAGCGTGCGCCAGCAGCTCATAGAGGAGTGGAACCGTCTGCACGCCGGGTCGGAAGCCGAGCAGGCCAAGCTCGTCGAGCTGCCCGGCGCCGCCGACCAGCAGCGCAGCCAGCTGCTCGGCGCCCTCCAGTCCGGCAGCGCACGCTACGACGTGGTGAACCTCGACATCACCTGGATCCCCGAGTTCGCCGAGGCCGGACTCATCAGCCCCCTGACCGTCGCGGAGACCGGGACCGCCGCCGACGACGAGCGCGACTTCATCCGGCAGGTCCACGCCACGACCGTCTGGAAGGACCGCTCCTACGCCCGGCCGTTCAACACCGACGTGGGGCTCCTCTACTACCGGCCCGACCTGCTGACGCGGGCCGACATCGCGGTGGACAAGCAGCCCAACGCCAACTGGACGTGGGACCAGCTCTACGCCTCCGTCAAGACCCTCGGGCTGAACCCGGTCCGCAGCGAGGACCTGTCGGGCTGGACCTCACAGCTCGAGCGCTACGAGGGGCTGACCGTCAACACCGTCGAGGCGTTCGCCGACGCCGGGGTCGAACTCACCGACAGCGAGGGGACGTACAGCTCCAGCAAGGGAGAGCTGAAGAAGGGCCTGGACACGCTCCTCGACCGGGTCGGCCGGGGCCGCGTCCAGCCCGCCGCGATCCGTTCCCACGAGACGAAGTCCCTCACCGACTTCGCCGAGGGCCGCGCCGTCTTCCTGCGCCACTGGCCGTACGCGTACGGGGCCCTGGAGGACCTGATGGACCCGGAGGAGTACGCCGTGAACCGGCTGCCGGGGAAGGCCGTGCTCGGCGGGCAGAACCTCGCCGTCACCTCGGTCACCGGCGACTCGCCCCGCGCCGGTAACGCCCGCGCCCTCATCACCTTCCTGACCTCGCGGGAGAGCGAACGCTGCCTGCTCGACGCGGGCTTCGCGGCGACCAGGGCCTCGGTGTACGGCAGCACCGCGAAGCCCTGCTGGCCCCGTGTCGCCGCCGCGCTCCGGCCCGCCGGGGACGCGCCGAAGGCGGCCGCCACGGGGGAGGGCGCGCCGCAGGGGCAGGGGCCGGAGGCGCGTGCCGCGTACATCCGGCTCCTCGGCGCGGCGCTGACCGAGGCGGTGCAGCGGCCGCGCACCCCGTACTACGGCGCGTTCACACAGGTGCTGCAGACCCATGTGCACGCGCTGCTGGCCGCGCAGAGGCCCGACACCGCCGAGGCCGCCGGGAGGCTCGACAAGGATCTGCGGGACGTGTTCGCGGGCAGGTGAGGGCAGGCCGCCCGCGAGGTCTCAGGCCGCCCGCGCGCGGTCTCAGGCCGCTCCGTGGCACTCCCGGTACGCACGCTCCGAGCCGCACCAGCACGACGCGCTGCGCGCCGGGGGCCACGGGACGGCGCGGCCCCGGGCCGCCAGCGTCGTCGCGTACTGGGGGAGCAGGTCGGGGTCGGACGGTGACGCGGCCTCCGACGCGGCGAACGCCTCGTAGGAGGGGACCGTGCCCGTCACGATGCCGAGATTCGGTGTGCCCGTGGCATGCAGATCCCGCAACGCCGCTTCCAGGCGCGCCAGATGGTCCTCGTGCGAGACGTACTCCTGAGCCAGCTCCGGGTAGGCGGTGAGGAGTTCGCGCAGCTCGTCCTCGGGCCAGAGCAGCACCGCGACCGGGAACGGGCGGGACAACGCGCTGCGGTAGGTGCCCAGTTCGGCGCGGATCCGGTTGATCTCCGCCCGCAGCTCGCCCGGGTCCGAGGAGCCGAGCGCCCACAGACGCTTCGGGTCGTGCAGCTCGTCGAGGGGGACGGCGGCCGTGTGCAGGGTGTCGGCCAGCTCGTCCCACGCGTCATGGGCGGTGCCCCGCAGCCTGCGCACCCGGTGCCGCCCGATCAGCAGCGACTGGGTGGCGTACGGGACCTCCTCGCCCGGCGTGAGGAGCAGTGTCAGCGCGGCCGAGAAGAAGTCATGGGCGGCCTCCAGCTCGTCGTGCGCCTCGAGCGTCTCCGCGGCGATCTCCCACGATGCCGCGTCGAGCGGGCCCGCGACGCGGATGCCGTCGATGATCGCGCGGGCCTCCGCCTCGTGGCCGAACTCCCACAGATTGGCCGCTTTGAGCGCTTTGACCAGGTGCGGGCGCTCGATGGTGATGTCGGTGGAGCCGAGTAGTTCGTCGTAGAGGGTGCTCGCGCGGGCGCGCTCACCGGCGAGCTCCAGATGGGCCGCGGCCTGGAGGAACAGCGGTTCGTGGTCCTCGGGGTACTGCGCCGCGGTGCGCAGCAGGCGCTCGGCTTCGGTGATGTGGTCGGCAGGCGTGTCGGGGCGCATGGACCACACGGTACTGCGGGTCGGGGGGAAGGTGAGAGGGAGCGGACCGGAGTGCTCATGAAGGCCAGGGGACGGCGGGGAGAACACTCAGCGCTCCCGCAGGAACAGCACGCCCACCGTGGCCGCGAGTGCCATGGCGGCCGACAGCAGCACCGCCCCGTCGGCGCCCGCCGGGGTCGTCGCCACCGCGATCGTCACGGCCACACCGGCCGAGGAGCCGAGGTAGCGGGCGGTGTTGTTGGCGCCGGACCCCATGGCCGCACGCTCCGGCGGCACGGACTCGACCGCGAGACGGGGCAGCGCCGCGTTGATCAGGCCGCTGCCCGCACCGGCCACGCCCAGCGCCGGGGCCAGGCGCAGCCACACCGCCGCGTCCGCGCCGCCCGGGGCACCGGTCAGGAGCCCCAGCATCGGCAGGACCGCCACCGCGTGGAGCACGAAGCCGGCCGCCAGCTGGTGCCTGGCCGTGACCCGGCCGGTCAGCCGCCGGGACTGCAGCGCCACGACGAACGACGTACCGGACCACAGGAGGAACAGCCAGGCCGCGTCGAGCGACGACAGCGAGAGCGCGTGCTGGAGCAGGGTCGGCAGATAGCTGAACAGGCCGATCACCGAGAGCCCGGTGAACAGGCCGCCCACCGCCGATGCCAGGAAGGCGCGGCTGCGCAGCAGCGACAGGTCGATCAGCGGGGCCGCCGCCCGGCGCTCGACCACGGCGAACACCGCGGTCAGTGCCAGGGCCGCGAGCAGCAGCAGGCCGACGGGAGCGCGCAGCCAGCCGTCCCGGCCGAGTGTCAGGGCCGTCAGCAACGCGGTCATCGCCAGGCCGAGCGCGGCGGCGCCGGCCAGGTCGGGGCGGCCGGCGCGGGGTGCGCGGGACTCGGTGAGCGCACGGAAGGCGAAGGCCCCGGTGACGAGGGCGCCGAGGCCCAGGGCGAGATACGTCAGCCGCCAGTCGAGGGAGCCGAGGGAACCCGCGAGCAGCGGGCCGAGCGCGATCCCGGCGCTCACGAACGCTCCCCACACCCCCATCGCCTTGATCCGGGCGTGGCCGACGGGATACGCGCCGACCAGCAGCCCGAGGCTGGTGGCCAGGATCGCCGCACTCGCGGCGCCCTGTCCGGCCCGGGCGAGGGTGAAGGTGACGGTGTCCGTGGCGAGGGCGCCGAGTGCGGCTGTGACGCCGAGGCCGAAGGTGCCGATGAGGAAGAGCCTGCGGCGGCCGAAGTCGTCGGCGAGGCTGCCCGCGACCAGCAGCAGCACGGCCAGGCCGAGCGGGGCTCCGTTGAGCAGCCAGGCCTGGGCGGCGGGCGGTGTGGCGAAGGCGGCGGAGAGGGCGGGGAGCGTCCCCATCGGCGCGGTGTAGTTCATCAGCGCGACGGTGGTGGCCGCGCTGGTGACGGCGAGGGTCGCCCCCGGCCGGTGCGGCCGGGGCAGCCGGGGCAGCCGGGCCCGCGGGGCCCGCGGGGGTATCGGGGCCGTGACGGTCTGTACGGGGTGCTGGGTCATGACGTCCCTCCGGGGATCGGCCCGCCTGGGCCCAGGCGCATCGTAGGTTCGGTGAATGAACCTACTGGGTGCGTCACGCTAGCACGAGTAGGTTCATTCACTGAACCGAAGGAGTAAAGTGATGCCCATGGCTCTCGGCAAGGACTACGCGGCACAGCAGTGCTCGATCGCCCGCGCACTCGAAGTGATCGGCGAGCGCTGGACCCTGCTCGTCGTGCGCGACGCCTGCTACGGCGTACGCCGCTACAACGACTTCCTCACCCACCTCGGCATCCCGCGCGCCGTCCTGGCCTCCCGCCTCCAGGCGCTCACCGAGGCGGGCGTCCTGACCAGACGGCGCTACCAGGAGTCACCCCCGCGCGACGAGTACGTCCTCACCGACAGCGGCAAGGCGCTCTGGCCCACCCTGCGCTCCCTCGGCCTCTGGGGCCGCGAGCACATCGAGGGGACGCTCCCCATGCGGTTCTTCTTCCACGCCACGTGCGGCACCGAACTGGGGGCGTACGGACAGTGCCCGGCCTGCGGTCACATCGGCGTACCGCTCGAGGACGTGGAGATGCGGCCCGGCCCCGGACTCGACCCCGACCCCGACGACCCCGTCAGCCGCGCGCTGCTCGGCCCCCGCCGGCTCCTTCAGCCGCTGGACACCGATCGTGTATAACGGCTGAAGGACACGTACGCGCGCGAAGCGAAGGGGGAGGGCCGATGAACGACGACATGAACCGTGTACGCCGTGCGGTCGCCCGCCTCTTCCGCCCCGCCGCCTTCCTCGTCCTGTTCCTCACCGAGGTCCTGCTCACCGAAGGCGGCAGCCTCTCCGCCGCCGTCGCGCTCGCCGCCACCGCGGCCGCCGGCTCGGCGCTCCTCGTCTGCTCCGTCATCAGCGCCCGCTGCGCCGCCCCCGTACCCCGTACGAGAGTGCGCACCGCCATCCGCGACCGCGAGAAGCGCACCGCGTTCCTCCCGCAACGGGACCCCGACGCCCGGGGACGCACCAGGCCCCGAGCACCCGGCCACGCCCTCCTGACGGCCGCGTAGAGGGCGCACCTTCCACGACCCTCTGCGCGGGTCGTCCTGCCGAGTTCCCACTCCCCGGCACGACGAGACCCCCGGAGGGCTCACCCATGTCCGCATTCATGTCCGCCTTCGCGAGCCTGGTCGGCGCATTCGCCGACCTGCTCCAGCCGTTCTTCCAGCACGCGTCCACCGCCGCCGCGATCGTCCTCTTCACCGCCCTCGTACGGCTCGCCGTGCACCCCCTGTCACGGGCGGCGGCGCGCGGGCAGAAGGCCCGCACCAAGCTCCAGCCGCAGATCGCCGAACTGCGCAAGAAGCACGCCAAGAACCCCGACCGGATGCAGAAGGCGCTCATGGAGCTCCACGCGAAGGAGAAGGTCTCACCCCTCTCCGGCTGCCTGCCGAGCCTGCTCCAGATGCCCGCCTTCTTCCTCCTCTACCACCTCTTCTCCAGCCAGAGGATCGGCGGCGACCCCAACTCGCTGCTCGGTCACGAACTCTTCGGCGCCCCGCTCGGCGAACGCTGGCACAACGCGCTCGCCGACGGCGGCCCCTTCGGCGAGCAGGGGCTGGTCTACCTCGCGCTCTTCGTGATCGTCGCCGCCGTCGCCACCTTCAACTACGGCCGCACCAAGCGGCAGATGGCGGCGAACCCGATGACACCGGCCACCGGCCCGGACGGACAGCCCGTGCCCGGCATGGGCGCGATGACGAAGGTCATGCCGCTGATGTCCTTCCTGACGCTCTTCTCCGTGGCCTTCGTGCCGCTCGCCGCCGCGCTGTACATCGTCACCAGCACCACCTGGACGGCGCTCGAGCGTGCCTACCTCTACCGGGAGACCCCGGCCACCGAGGCCGTCGTCGCGCCCGCCGTGTAGAGGGCGACGGGTCCAGTGTGTGAACAGGGTCTTGCGGAGTGATCCGATGTCTTGGAGGATCGGCCAAGCCTTTCGCTGGCCGCAACCCATCGACGGGCTCGATCTCGACCAAGGGGAGATGGACCGTTGAAGCTTCTTCGCGTGGGTACGGCGGGCTCGGAGCGCCCCGCACTGCTGGACCGTAACGGGATCTTGCGTGACCTTTCGGGCCTCGTCACCGACATCGACGGCGAGCTCCTCGCCGACGCCTCGGCGCTGGCCCGGGTGAGGGAAGCGGCCCAGACGCCCGACGTCCTGCCTCCGCTCGACGCGGACGGACTGCGGGTCGGGCCGCCCCTCGGCCGGATCGGCAAGGTCGTGTGCATCGGGCTGAACTACCACGACCACGCCGCCGAGACCGGGGCGGCGATCCCGGAGGAGCCGATCCTGTTCTTCAAGGCCCCCGACACCGTCGTCGGCCCCGAGGACACGGTGCTGGTGCCGCGCCGCAGCCGGAAGACCGACTGGGAGGTCGAACTCGCCGTCGTCATCGGCCGCACCGCCCGCTACCTCGACTCGGCCGAGGAGGCGCTCGGGCACGTCGCCGGCTACGCCGTCTCGCACGACGTCTCCGAGCGGGAGTTCCAGATCGAGCGCGGCGGCACCTGGGACAAGGGAAAGAACTGCGAGACCTTCAACCCGCTGGGCCCCTGGCTCGTCACCACCGACGAGGTGCCCGACCCGCAGGCGCTGCCGCTGAGGCTGTGGGTCAACGGGGAGCTGAAGCAGGACGGCACGACGGCCGAGCAGATCTTCCCGGTCGGCGAGGTCGTGCGCTACCTGAGCCACTTCATGACGCTCTACCCGGGTGACGTCATCAACACCGGCACCCCGGCGGGCGTGGCCATGGGCCGGCCCGAGCCGAAGCCCTACCTCCGCGCGGGGGACGTCGTGGAGCTGGAGATCGAGGGACTGGGACGCCAGCGCCAGGAGCTCAAGGACGCCTGAGACGAACGCGGCACGGCCGCCGGGACACCCGGCGGCCGCACCGCCCTCAGTCCCGGGGGCGCGCCGTGAACTGCTCCAGCGCCTCCACCACCAGCGCGTGGTCCTCCGCCTGCGGCAGGCCCGAGACGGTGACCGAGCCGATCACGCCCGCGCCCTCCACGGCGATCGGGAACGAGCCGCCGTGCGCCGCGTACGTGTCCAGGTCCAGTCGCGAGGACTCCTCGAACGTGGTGCCCTTCGCCCGGAACCGCGTACCGACCAGGTAGGAGCTCTCGCCGTACCGCTCCACCACCTTCCGCTTCCGCTCGATCCAGGCGTCGTTGTCCGCGCTCGAACCCGGCAGCGCGGCATGGAACAGCTGCTGGCCGCCCCGCCGGATGTCGATCGCCACGGGGGCGTGCCGCTCACGGGCCAGCGCGACCAGCAGGCCGCCCAGCGCGTACGCGTCGTCGTAGCCGAAACGCGGCAGCGTCAGCCGCCGCTCCTGCGCGATCAGCTCGGAGATGGTCGGCGCGCCGGTGCTCATGCGTGCTGCTCCTCGTCGTGGTGGGGAAGGAGGGTCACGGACACACCCTCACGGGCCGAACGCCGCGCCGCCTCCAGGACATCCAGTGCGGCGGCGGCCTGCAGCGCCGTCACCGGGTTCTCGCCCTCGCCGCGCAGGGCGGAGGCGACGGCCGCGTAGTACGCGGGGTAGTCACCCGGGAGCGTACGCACCGGGTCGCCGCCGCCGGTCTGCGGAGACTCACCGGAACCGATCCGGCCCCACAGCTGGTCCGGCTCCTCGCCCCACGGCACACCGGCCGCCGGACGCGCGCCCTCGCGCAGGGCGGCCTCCTGCGGGTCCAGGCCGTACTTCACATAGCCCGCCTTCGAGCCGAGCACCCGGAAACGCGGTCCGAGCTGCGCCGTGGTGGCGCTCACGTACAGATGTGAGCGCACCCCGCCGACGTGTGTGATCGCGATGAAGGTGTCGTCGTCGGCCGCCGCACCCGGGCGGCGCACGTCGGACTCCGCGTACACCTGCACCGCGGGCCCGAACAGGGTGAGCGCCTGGTCGACGACATGGCTGCCCAGGTCGTACAGCAGCCCGCCGATCTCCTCCGGGTCCCCCGACTCGCGCCAGCCGCCCTTCAGCTGCGGACGCCACCGCTCGAAACGGGACTCGAAACGCTGCACCTCACCGAGCTCGCCGTCCTCGATCAGACCGGTCAGCGTGAGGAAGTCGTTGTCCCAGCGGCGGTTCTGGAACACCGAGAGCAGCAGTCCGCGCCCGGCGGCGAGCGCCGCCAGCTCGCGGGCCTCGGTGGCCGTACCGGCGAGCGGCTTGTCCACGACCACCGGAAGCCCCGCCTCCAGCGCCGTCCTCGCGAGCGGGACATGGGTCCTGTTCGGCGAGGCGATCACGATCAGGTCCAGCTCGCCCGCACGCGGCCACAGCTCGTCCGCCGAGGCCGCCAGGCGCACGCCGGGGAACTCGGCGCGGGCCTGCGCCTGCCGCTCCTCGTTCGACGTGACGACCGTGTCGAGGACGAGGCCCTCGGTCGCGGAGACCAGCGGGGCGTGGAAGACGGAACCCGCCAGGCCGTAGCCGACGAGCCCGACGCGGAGAGGAACGTTGGCAGTCATGCCGACCACTTAAGCAACGCTGTTGCCAAAGTGCAAGCGATGGAGACAATGGTGCGGTGAACAGGAGCAACAGCAGGAGCGGCGGGGCGAACCTGCCGGCCCTGCGCCACCACAACGCGTCGCTCGTCCTCGACCTGCTGCGCGTGGCCGGTGAGCGGGGCATCAGCCGGCTGGAACTCGCCGAGCACACCGGACTCACCCCGCAGGCCGTCAGCAAGATCACCGCCAGACTCCGCGCGGAGGGCCTCGCCGCCGAAGCGGGCCGGCTCGCCTCCACGGGCGGCAAGCCCCGCACCGTCCTGCGACTGGTCCCGGACGCCGGATACGCCGTCGGGCTCCACCTGGACCGCGACGAGCTCACCACCGTCCTGGCCGACCTCGCCGGCACCACGATCGCGACCCGGACCTTCCCGCTCGACCTCGGAGCGCCGGCCGCCGAGGTCCTCGCCACGGCCGCCCACGCGGTGCAGACGGTACGGGCAGACGCCCCCCGGGCCGAGGACCGGCAGGTCTTCGGCGTGGGAGCCGCCCTGCCGGGGCCGCTGGACCACCGCGCCGGGGTGCTGCACCGGGTCACCGGCTTCCCCCAGTGGGACGGCTACCCGCTGCGCGACGCCCTCGCCGAACGCACCGGGCTGCCCGTCGTCCTCGACAAGGACACCAACGCCGCCGCCCTCGGCCTCGCACTGCGCGAACGCGCCGAGGCCGACTTCGCCTATCTCCACCTGGGCACCGGCCTCGGCGCCGGGCTCGTACTCGGCGGGGCCGTGCATCGCGGAGCCCGTACCGGCGCCGGAGAGTTCGGCCACCAGACCCTCCAGCTGGACGGCCCCCCGTGCGACTGCGGCGGGCGCGGCTGCATCGAGGCGCTCTGCCTCACCGCCGCCGCCCGCGGCGACATCGCCGAGGCGGCCCGAGTCCTCGGGGCGGGCGCCGCCAACCTCGTCGGACTGCTCGACATCGACCGGGTCGTCCTCGGCGGCCGTACCGTCGCCGCCCACGAGGACGCCTATGTGAGCGGGGTCTGCGCCGTCATCGAGGAGCGCGCCCGGCGGGAGGGCGTCACCACCGCCGTTCCCGTCACCGTGGCCGGCGGCGGCGACCGCCCCGTCGCCGAGGGAGCCGCCCAGCTCGTCCTCGCCCCGCTCTTCGGCCGGGCCGGCGAGGCCGAGGAACGGGGCGAACAGGGCTGATCGGGCGGATTCCTGCGACCGAACGGGCGGTGTCCACCGGTCGGCGGTGGCCTCTCCCGCGCGCGCGTGACAGCGTCGTCCGCGGCAGCCGGCAGCCCTCCGCGCCGGTCGTTCGCGAGCAGCGAAGGGTGTTCTCCGATGGGTCCCAAACCCCCCGTACGGCCACGCGACAGCCGTGTCTTCTCCACCCTCGGGACGTTCGGGCTGGCGGCCGGATTCGCCGTACCGGCCGTCCTCCTCGCCGGTACCCAGGCAAGTGCCGCACCGGCGGCCCCCACCGCCGTCGTCGTCGCCGACGACCAGCCGCCCACCTGCGGTGAGCCGGAGGCCGAGCGCTTCCCGATCGAGACCCGGATCCACGGCGGCCCGGACACCTACGCCTCCGGCGGCGGTTACGGGACCTGGTACCTCGACCTCACCAACACCACGTCCGAGCGGTGCGCGGCCATCCACCCGGTGCTGGTGCTCACCGACGAGGACCGCACGCTCACCCCCTCCCGGATCCAGCTGGAGTTCTCCGAGCGGACCGATCCGGACACCCGGCACCGCGTCGCCTGGGAGACCACGGAACGGCACGAACAGATCGGCGTCTTCGGCGGCGGCGAGGACGACGACTTCCCCGGCTTCACCGTGCCGGCGGGGGACACCGTCACCGTCCAGGTCCGGATGGCCTTCACCTCGGACACCGAGCCCGTGCGGGTCACGGCCAACGCGGCCGTCGTACAGCGACTGGCGGCGGCGGAGGAGGGTGACGGCGACTGGGTGGGGGAGTCGGACGACTACACCTTCGACATCGTCGAGGGAGCCCCCGACGGCGGTACGGACCTGGAACTCACCGGCCCCGGGACGGACACCGGCGAGGACAGCGACCCGGGAGCCTCCGAACTGGCCCGCACCGGGCAGGAGGACCAGGCG
Source organism: Streptomyces sp. NPDC005794 (assembly GCF_042871445.1). Classification (NCBI taxonomy): domain Bacteria; kingdom Bacillati; phylum Actinomycetota; class Actinomycetes; order Kitasatosporales; family Streptomycetaceae; genus Streptomyces; species Streptomyces sp. NPDC005794. The sequence continues at coordinate 481,358 of NZ_JBIAIN010000004.1, read as the reverse complement.
GCCGCCGCCGGCCTCGCGTCCGGTGTGCTGCTCGCCGGCGGTGTGGCCGCGCTGGCGGGGGCCCGGAGGATCCGCCGCGTACGGGACTGACTGGCAGGGCCTCCCGCGCAGCGCCACGTTCCATGCGTGTGTATCTGCCACCGTCACGTCGTGGACCTTCCGACGAACGCCGCAGGTGACCGGCCGGTGAAGATCAGCTGTCTGCGTCCGGCCGGTTCCGCCGACCGAGGCGGTCAGCCTAAAATCAGGGCGTCGGCGCTGCACAACGCGGTGTCGCCGGCGTCCAGCACCTCGAGTGCACAGCGCGTACGGCAGGAGCCCGTCACATGGCAGAGCGCAAGCCGATCGAATCCTGGCTGACCGACATGGACGGTGTCCTCATCCACGAGGGCACGCCGATCCCCGGGGCCGACGCCTTCATCAAGCGGCTGCGGGATTCCGGGCTGCCGTTCCTGGTCCTCACCAACAACTCCATCTACACCGCCCGCGACCTGCACGCGCGCCTCAAGCGCATGGGCCTGGACGTGCCCGTGGAGAACATCTGGACCTCCGCCCTGGCCACCGCGCAGTTCCTGGACGACCAGCGGCCGCGCGGCACGGCGTACGTCATCGGCGAGGCCGGACTCACCACCGCGCTCCACGACATCGGCTACGTCCTGACCGACCACGAGCCCGATTACGTCGTCCTGGGAGAGACCCGGACCTACAGCTTCGAAGCGCTCACCAAGGCGATCCGGCTGATCAACGGCGGCGCCCGCTTCATCTGCACCAACCCGGACGAGACCGGCCCGTCCGCCGAGGGCCCGCTGCCCGCGACCGGTTCGGTCGCCGCGCTGATCACCAAGGCCACCGGGAAGGCGCCGTACTTCGCCGGCAAGCCCAACCCGCTGATGATGCGGACCGGGCTCAACGCCATCGGCGCCCACTCCGAGACCTCCGCCATGATCGGCGACCGGATGGACACCGACGTGCTCGCCGGTCTGGAAGCGGGGATGCAGACCTTCCTGGTCCTCACCGGCCTGACCACGGAGGCCGACATGGACCGCTACCCCTTCCGGCCCTCCACGGTCGTCGACTCGATCGCGGACCTCGTCGACCTGGTCGACCTGCCCGTGGAGTAACCCGACCGGTCTCCAGCGGATGCGGGACGCCGCCCCACGCGTGAACCTTCCCTCAGGAGGTTTACGATGCGTTCACTGCACCTCACGTTCTGTGCCGCGGTGGTGGCCGGGACGATAGCCCTTCCCGCGTCCGCCGCACTGGCCGAATCCGAAGCAGACCCCAGGGACGAGAAACGTTCCGGAACGGTCTCCGTCAGCCCGTCCCGGGTGTCCCCCGGCGGGGAGGTGGAGCTCCGGGTCGACGTCTGCGGCAAGGGCAGGTCGGCCCGCGGCAACTCCGAGGCCTTCGCTTCCGAAGCGCGCTTCGAGCCGGCCGACGGCAAGGGCCTCGTCGCCGAGGCCCGGATCCGCTCCGACGCCGCACCCGACGACTACGAGATCTGGGTGACCTGCAAGGACGGCCACGGCAAGGCCACCGGCACGGTCACCGTCGTCCACCACGGCCGTCCCTCGCCCGTCGCCCCCGTGCGGGCCGGCGGCGGAGGCGCCGCGCTGCTCGCCGAGAAGGCCGCGGCCGATGAGGGCCCCGGTACCCGGCACGCGGTGATCGGCCTCGGACTGGGCGCCGTCGCGGCCGTCGCCGTCGCGTTCCGCAGCGCGCGACGCCGCCGCCCGGCGCAGCACTGACATGTCCGCCCCGGACCGTCCCGCCGGAACCGGACGCCTGCTGACCGGTGTCGCCTGGGCCGTACTCCTGCTCGGACTGTGGCTGTGGGGCCGTGCGGCCACCGCCGGCAACTCGGCCCCGACGACCGGTGACGTCGCGGCGGTCGGACGCCCCCTGGGCGTACCGCTGCCGCCGGCCCACGATCCGCTCGACGGCGCCGCGCCGCAGCGGGTCGAGATCCCCTCCATCGGCATCGAGGCGACCGTCGTACGGCGCGGGCTGGACGACGAAGGGGCGATCGAGCCCCCGCCGTTCGCGACGCCGGGCGCCGTCGGCTGGTACGCCGAGGGCACCGAGCCCGGTACGGAGGGCGCCGCGCTCTTCGTCGGTCATGTCGACACCGAGACGAAGCCCGCCGTGTTCTACGGGCTCAGCGCCGCGAGACCGGGAGAGAAGGTCCGGGTGAGCCGGTCCGACGGGAAGGTCGCCGAATTCACCATCGACGACGTCCAGGTCTTCACCCGGGAACGCTTCGACGCGCAGAAGGCGTACGGGCCGCGCGAGGACGGGCGGGCCGAGCTCCGGCTGATCACCTGTGGCGGTACGTACGACCACAAGACCCGTGCGTACACGGCCAATGTCGTCGTCTCCGCGTACCTGACGGCGGAGCACAGCCCGGAGAAGGACCAGCTCTGACGTCTGCCCCACAGGGCACCCCGGCCCGGTCGGCGCTCGATCCCTCTCGGAGCGCCGACCGGGCCGGTCCTCGACCGCGGTGTCCGGACCGCGGGAGTGATCCGGTCACGACGCGGGAGGTCGGGGTGTTCGTACTGAGACGACACTGTAGGCCGACGCTGTGTGGCCTCCGGCGAGTTTTCGGCAAGATGTCCTGATCCGGGCGGGAGCGTCCGGGGCCCGGATCGCTGTGCCAGGATGGATTCGACCGGCAGTGCATCGGCGCAAGGGGGAGTGGATGTACGGCAGTTACACCGGACGGATACCGGGTGCGGTGGCCGGGGCGGCCGCGATTCTGCTGCTGGCAGGGTGTTCCTCGTCCGGCGACGGCTCGTCCGACGACGGAGGGAAGGACGCACCGGCCACGGTCGATCAGCAGCCCAAGGGCGGCGACCCGTACTGGGTCAACCCCGACGGCAGCGCCGCGCGGCAGGTCGCCGCGTACGTGAAGGACGGCGAGAAGGCGAACGCCGAGCTGATCCGGAAGATCGCCGAGCAGCCCGTGGGGGAGTGGATCAGGCCGGAGAACCCGCAGGAGGCCGCGAAGGGCTTCACCGAGGCGGCCGAGCGGGTCGGCAGGGACGCGCTGCTCGTCCTCTACAACATCCCGCACCGGGACTGCGGCCAGTTCTCCCAGGGTGGGGCAGCGGACGGCGACGAGTACCGGGCATGGCTGGACGGTGTCGCCCAGGGCATCGGTGACCGCCGGGCCACGGTGATCCTGGAGCCGGACGCCCTGCTGCACCTGGTGGACGGGTGCACCCCGCAGGAGTTCCACGAGGAGCGGTACGACCTGCTCAAGGGCGCGGTCGAGCGCCTGAAGCAGCAGCCGGGGACCACGGTGTACGTGGACGCGGGCAACGCGGGATGGCAGTCGCCCGACGCACTGTTCGAGCCCCTGCAGCGGGCCGGGATCGCGGCGGCGGACGGCTTCGCGGTGAACGTGTCCAACTTCCGGACCACGGCCGCCAGCACGGACTTCGGGAAGCAGCTGTCGGCGAAGGTCGGCGGCAAGCCGTTCGTGATCGACACCAGTCGTAACGGCAACGGCCCGTACGACGGGGGCGACCCCGCGGAGAACTGGTGCAACCCGCCGGGCCGCGCGCTCGGCGAACCTCCGACGACCCGGACCGGCGAGGAGCTCGTGGACGCCTACCTGTGGATCAAGCGTCCGGGGGAGTCCGACGGTGACTGCAAGGGCGGCCCCAAGGCCGGGGACTGGTGGCCGGAATACGCGCTGGGGCTGGCCCGCGCCACGAAGTAGGCGGGCCGGCCCGGGGGTGGAGATCCGCGCCGGAGGATCAGGATCCAGGGATCCAGGGATCCAGGGATCCAGGGATCAGGGGACCAGGATCAGGGGATCTCCACCCACATGCCCTCCGAGGGTGTGCCCTCGGCGTCGGTGACGAAGAGCATGTACCAGCCGGACGGCACCAGGGCCCGGTTCTTCGGGACGGTCACGGTGATGCTGCCGGCGGACTTCTCCACGTCCAGGGCGATCGACCGCTGGTCGGTGTCCGTGACGTGTGTGACCGCACTCGGGCGCATCAGCTTCGCCGAGGCGATCGAGGGGGCGTGCCGGGTCGTGAACAGACCCGTCCCGCCACGGGAGACGCGCTTCGGCCCCGCCGTCAGTTCCGGACGCCCGTCGCGGTACAGATACGGCGGCGTGTAGATCTCGATGCGCTGCTCGAACGTGCCGGGCCGGGTGTTCGCCTCGTCGGAGTACAGCGAGTCGGAGCCGAAGATCATGACCCGGCCGTCGGGGAGGAGCACGGACCCCGAGTGGTAGTTGCGGCCCACCGCCGGGTCCGCGACCCGCCGGTAGGTGTCCGACTCCGCGTCGTACAGCCTGGCCTGCAGGATGTCCGAACCGCCGCGCCCCCGGTAGTCGTTGGAGCCGCCGGTGACCAGCAGGGAGTCGTCCGGGAGGAGCGAGGCGCTCGGATAGCGGGTGCCTTCGGAGAGGCCGGCGCCGTCTGTGAAGCGCGGGTCGTCCTCCGTCAGGTCGACCAGCCGTGACTTCTCGCTGGACCTGTCGGACTCACCGACCCCGCCCCCGCCGATCACCAGGTACCTCTCGTCCTGTGCGGGGGGCAGCCGTACGGTCGCCGAGGTCTCCATCCTGTCCGGGTCGCTGAGCCCGGGGATCTTCTCGAAGGTGTTCGACTCCAGGTCCCAGACGCCCGGGTCGCGGCCCACGTCGGCGGGCCCGTAACCGGCGTTGGAGCCGGAGTAGAAGAGCTTGCCGTTGTTCATGAGGAAGACGGCGGGATAGGTGGGGAACCTCCGGACGATGCCGGTGTACTCCCACTTCCGGGTCTCCGGGTCGTAGATCTCGTCCTTGCCCGGCACGATCTGCCCGATCTCGTCCAGCCCGGACAGGGAGAGGACCCTGCCGTCCTCCAGGGTGGTGAGCGTCGGGTACCAGCGGGCCTCGTTCATCGGGTCGACGCTGATGTACTTCTCGGCCACCGGGTCGAATTCGTAGGCCTCCTTGACGCCCTGGAAGTCCTTCTTGTCGAGGGCCAGCTTCTGCGCGATCCCGTAGACGTTGCGGCTGTCGGAGCCCGTGAGTCCCGAGATCCGGTAGTTGTCCTCGGTGCCCGTCTCGTACTTCGTACCGGACTTCTGCGCCTCGACGTAGATCCGGCCGAGCCCCGGGTCGTTCCGCAGGAACGCCCCGGTCTCCCTGTCGAAGACCTTGGTGGCCTTCTCCACCAGCACCGGGTCCTTGGAACGGTACGTCTTGCCGTTGTCCCGGCCGGTGAAGCTGGTGCCCGCGGGCAGCGTGATCGGCTTGTCCGGGTTCTCGTTGTGGACGATCATCAGGCCGCCGGCCTTGGTGACATCGCCCTCGAGCTTCTCGTACCGCTTCGTGCCTCCGGCTATGAGGAGCTTCCCGTCCGGCAGTTGGGTGTGCCCGGCGCAGAACATGTCCTTCGGTGTGGCGATGTTCTTGTAGGTGTTCTCCGCCGGGTCCCACAGCACCGACCGGAAGCTCTTCGCGTCGAAGTTCTTCTGGTTGTTGCCGGAGCCCGCGACGAGCAGCACCTTGCCGGTGTGCAGCAGTGCGGCGTGGATCGTGTTGATCCGGAATTCGGACGGGACGTCGAGGAAGTCCCAGTGACCGTTCTCCGCCTTGTAGTCCTGCTGGTTGATGGCGTACTCGTGGTAGCGCTCGGTGCTGAAGCGGTACAGCCACGGCCCGTTCGCCCCCGCGAGCGCCAGAACCACCGCCGTGCCGATCGCCAGGCGGCGGGTACGGCGGCTCGGACGGTACTTCATCGGCTACGTCCCCCAAGGGCGATCTGCACGGTGTCTTCGTTGCTCGCCCATGAGGGCTCGGCCCGAGGAGTGGGCTCGGGGGCCGGTACCGGTGGCGGCGAGGGCGGTCCCGCGCGGCGCATCTTCCGCTCGGCGCGGACCGTGTACCGCCAGCCGATGATGGGCGCGGCGGTGATCAGCAGCGCCAGACAGGCCCAGGTGAGCATCGCCGGGTGGCTGTGCCCGAGGACGAAGGACGCGGCGATCGATCCGCCGAAGACCAGGATGAAGAAGAGGTGGATCCGGAAGGTGCCCAAGAGGGTGTCCGGGCTGGACGAGTCGCCCTTGGGCGTCACCACGAACGAGCTCTTGCGTCGCAGCACCGCGTCCATCAGAGAGCGGGCGTAGACGGGTGCGGAGAGCGCGGACATCGCCATGCCGGCGAGGCCGCCGGAGCCCTCGGGCTCGTGCGGCGAGACGTTGTGGCGGCGGTTCCAGATGTAGAGGCCGATCTGGAGCGCCGAGGCGTTGCCGTACAGCATCATCCAGATCACCGGGTCGATCTGGACACCGGAGGCCCCCATGCCGAGGAACAGGGCGCAGCTCAGGGCGGCGAGGATCCAGTTCATGGCGGACATCGGGTAGAAGATGATCATCATCGTGTAGTTGAAGAGCTTGCCCGCAGGGAGCGAGAACCAGCCCTTCCAGTACTGCTTGAGGATCGTCTCGTACGTGCCCCGGGACCAGCGCAGTTGCTGGGTGAAGAAGTCGGTCCACGCGGTCGGCCCCTCGCCGACGGCCAGGACGTCGGGGGTGTAGACCGAGCGCCACTTCCTGCCGGTGAGCGGGTTGCGGTGGCGGTGGATCTCGAAGCCGGTGGCCATGTCCTCGGTGATCGAGTCGTAGAGGCCGCCGATCTGCTTGAGGGCCGAGATGCGCACGGCGTTGCTCGTGCCGACGAACATCGGGGCGCCGTAGCGGTTGCCCGCCCGCTGGATCAGTGCGTGGAAGAGGAACTGCTGGGACTCGGCGGCCTTCGTGACGAAGGTGTCGTAGTTGCCGTAGACCTGCGGGCCGATGACGAAGCCGATGTCCGGATCGCGGAAGTAACCGAGCATCCGCTCCAGGTAGTTGGGCAGCGGGATGTGGTCGGTGTCGACCGAGGCGAAGAAGTCGTACGCGTCACCGTGCGCGTCGAGCCAGGCGTTGTAGTTACCGTGCTTGGTCTTCGCCCGGTGCGGGCCCTCAGCCTGGTTCCAGTGGGCGACGCCCTTGCGGGAGAAGTGGTGCACGCCCAGCCGGGCGCAGACCTCCTTCACGGCGGAGTCGTCGCCCTCGTCGAGGAGCCAGACGTGCATCTGTCCACGGTGCCGGATCCGCACGGCGGCCTCGAGTGTCTTCGTCACCATCTCCAGGGGCTCCTTGCCCGGGACGAAGGAGGTGAGGAAGGCGACCCTCGTGCCGCTCTCCGGGATGACGGGCACCGGGTCGCGGGCCACCAGTGTGGCGTGCGCGTTCGACAGGACGTTGAGTGTGCGGAAGAGCTCGATGAGGCCGATCGACACCAGCATCACGATGTCGAGGACGAGCAGGGTGTCGTTCTGGAGGTTCGGGTCGCGTTCCGTCCAGTGCTCGGGCTGCATGAGCCACGCGAAGAGGCCCAGCGAGACGAGCGGTGCGGCGCCCAGCAGCAGGGCGGCGCGAATGCGGTGGGTCTCCTGCGAGAGGAGCGAGCGGTAGCGCACCGTGTAGGGCCGGTCGGGGTCGGGCTGGGTCAGAGGCCCGGCGAGCCGGCTGTAGTGCTCGTAGTCGTAGCGCGGCAGCGCCTGCTTCGGCTGCCGTCTCGGCCTCCCGGCGCGCGGCTGCGGAGGTAACCGCAGCTGGACCGTCCGGGCAGGGTCGTTGTGCTGCCGGTCGCCTGACGGCGTCGACGTCATGGTCATCCCCCCGCACGCAGGTCACCCTGCGTGAATTCTGCCTGTGCGTACGTCAGCGGGGTCCCCACCCCGCCCTGAAGCAGATCTTCGCTCCCCCCGGCCGGAGGACCCGTGGATCCCTCGGACGACACCAGGTCAGGTTGTCCGATACGCGGCGTGAACGCAAGGGTGAAACAGGCTGTTTACCAGCCATACGTGCGATTTGATGGAATACCGTGAAGGAGGCGCACAGGCGTGACGGAAGGCGCCCCGGGGGCGCTTCTGGGGCGGAACGGACGCAAGCGAGGCCCCTTCACGCGTGGTGAAGGGGCCTCGCTGTTGCGTGCGCCGTCAGGGACTCGAACCCCGGACCCGCTGATTAAGAGTCAGCTGCTCTAACCAACTGAGCTAACGGCGCCTGCTGACCTGGAGAACTTTACCCGACGTGCGGAGGTGTTCCTGACCAATCCCCCTCTCGCGCGGCCTGTCGGATGGTCGTTTTTTCCCTTTAGTCCGTCACCATGAGATATGTCGGGAAGGTTGAGAACGCTGAGTCACGGAAGATCTGGACGACCGCCGTGGGGAAGAGGAGTCGCATGACTGTGCCGGTCTTCGAGGAGTACGAACCCGCGGCCGACTGCGGTTGTCCGGGCTGCGCCCGACGGCGTCGTACGGCAGCCGCGCTGCCCGTCCGCCACGGCGGGCACCCGGCGGCGCACGGTGCGCGGCGGGTGCTCGTCCTGGTCACCGCGGCGGGGGTGGTCCTGTCCTGCGGGGCCGGCCAGGCCGCCGCCACCGGGCGCGACGCCCGTGCCGACACGGTGGCCGACCCCCAGCCGGGCACCCCGCAAGGCACGGTGGGGCCCCTGAACAGCGGCGGAGCCACGGGGTCGGCCGCCCCCACGGACACGGCGCAGCGCACGACGACCCGGGCCGACATCATCACCCGTGCCAAGAAGTGGGTGACGGCGAAGGTCCCGTACGACATGGCGGCGTACTGGTCGGACGGCTACCGGCAGGACTGCTCCGGCTTCGTGTCGATGGCCTGGAACCTCGGCACCAACGAGTGGACCGGCAGCCTCGCCGCCTTCGGGACGAAGATCGCCCGGGCCGACCTGCAGCCCGGCGACATCCTCCTCTTCCACAACCTGGCCGACCCCTCGGTGGGGTCGCACGTGACGGTCTTCGGCGGCTGGACCGACCACACGCACAGTCACTACCTGGCGTACGAGCAGGCCCGCCCGAACGCGCGTGAGGCGACGACGCCGATGGCGTACTGGACCAACTCCTCGCAGTACGTGGCCTACCGCTACAAGGGCATCGTCAGCGGCGCGAGCGGCAGTGGCTCGGCCACCGCGTTCCCCGGGTCCGGGACGTTCGGTCCCGGGGTGGACAACGCGTACGTCACCCGGCTCGGGCAGCTGCTCATCGCCCAGGGCGGCAAGCGCTTCTACGAGCAGGGCGCGGGGCCGCGCTGGAGCGACGCGGATAAGAGGGCGACGCAGGCGTTCCAGCTGGCGCAGGGCTGGAAGGGCGAGGACGCGGACGGCATCCCCGGTCCGGGCACCTGGAGCCTGCTAATCCAGGGCACCGGGCACAAGATCCCCGCCGCCGGGTCCGGCGGCACCCCGAGCGGGACCGTGGCGTACCCGGGGAAGGGCTTCTTCGGACCCGGGCTGTCCAACGGCCACGTCCAGCGGCTCGGTGCCCAGTTGCTGAGCAAGGGATACGGAGAGCACTACGCGACGGGCCCCGGCCCGCGCTGGACGGAGGCGGACCGCCGCAATGTCGAGGCGTTCCAGCGGGCGCAGGGCTGGAGCGGGAGCGCGGCCGACGGATACCCGGGGCCGGAGACATGGCGACGGCTCTTCGCGTGACGGCTGAAGTGACGGAACGGACATGACGGAGGCGGGAATGCGATCCACGGAGAACGTACGGGGCGAGTGGGACGAGCTGGGCGAGCGGGACGCGCGGGTGGTCCTGCCCGGGCCCGGTGCGGGGGACGCGCAGCGAGAGGCGCCGGCCGGGGTGCCGCCGGTGGCGGAGCCGGAAGAGGCGAGGGCGCCTGTCGGGGCCGCGGTGGAGGTGCCCGCGGTGGGGGACGACGACATCCCGGCGGATCTGGGGCCGGCCCTGGACGCGGTGGCCGTGGTGGGCCCGACCGCCCCGGCCGTCGGCAGGGTCCCGGCTCACATGGGCCTGGATATGGACCTGGACGTGGGTTCGGACCCGGCGCCTGCCCCGGCCTTGCCGGACCTGGAGCCGGCTCCACGCCTGGAGGTGCCGGCTCTGGAGCAGGAGCAGGTGGACCCGGAACCGGACCCGGCGCCCGGCCCAAAGCCGCTTGACGTGGACCCGGTGTCCGCCCCGGGGCCGGCCCCGGAGGAGGTCGCCGACGCGGTCCCGGAGGCGGAGCCCGTCCCGGCGGGGCTCGGGAGCGGGCCGGAGGACGGGCCGCCGGATCTCCGGAAGCCCGTGTCCGGCGGGGTCCCGCTGTCCACCGGCGAGGGGCGCGCCCCGGCGGCGCTCACCGGCGGGGCCGCGAAACCGGGCGCCTGGTGGGGTGCCGGTCCCAGGCGGCCCGTCATCGCCACCGAGACCACCGCGCCCATCCCCGTACACCTGCTCTTCCGCGACGACGGCCACGACGGCGAGCCCGCCGGTACGGGCGGCACCGCTGCGGGGAGCGGCGTCGAGCGGAGGCCCGCCGACCGCCGTCCGCCGCCGCCGCGTTCCCCTCGGGTGCAGGGACCCACCCGGCCCGCACCCCTCGCCGACCCCCGGCTCACCGAGCGGCCGGGACCCGTCCTGCCCGGCTGGTCCGCGCTGCTCACCTCGGCGGCGGGGGCGGTCGCCGTGCTCGCCGTACTGGGGTGGCACGGCGCGCTGCCCGCCGCCGTGACCGGCCGCCTCGGACTGGGCGCGCGTCCGTACCACGGCATCGGCACCGGGACCTGGGCGCTGCTCGCGCTGCTGGCGGCCGTGGCGCTGTTCGCGCTCTGCGGTCTCGGGCGGGGCCGGGCCGGACACGCCTCCGTGCTGACGCTCTTCGGCGACTACCGGGGCAGCGCCCGGCGCACCGGCCTCCTGTGGATCTCCCCGCTCCTGCGGCGCCGTCGGATCGACGTACGCCTGCGGCACTGGCGCAGTGAGCCGCTGCCCGCCGTGGACGCGAGCGGCACCGCACTGCGGGCCGTGGTCCTCGTCGTCTGGCGGGTGAAGGACACCGCCCGGGCCACGCTCGGTGTCGCGGACCACGAGAGGTATCTGGGCGACCAGGTGGAGGCGGCGCTGGCCCGAGTGCTCTCGCAGCTGCCCGCAGACGCCTTCCACGAGGACACCCGCACCCTGCGCGACGCGGAGGCGGTGGGGGACGCGCTGACCCGGATGGTGAAGGCGGACTGCGTGCCCGTGGGCATCGAGGTGTACTCCGCGCAGCCGACCAGGATCGAGTACGCCCCCGAGGTCGCGGCGGTGATGCAGCGGTGCCGGGTGGCCGCCATCGACGCCAGGCACCGTGACGGAGTGCTGACCTCCGTGGTCGACGCGGTCGACGACACGGTCGGCCGGCTGACCGCGCGCGGCATCGTCGAGCTCGACGCCTACGAACACAAGGCCCTGGTCAGGGATTTGACCGTGGCCTTCTACACCGGCCGGAGCGGCGGAGAAGGGGTCTGACCGCTACCGGTCGCACGGGGGACGCGCCGAAACCCGGTGCACATGGGGATGGACATGTACATGCCTTGTCAATAATCTGGACTTGGTCTAGACCGCAAAGGTGCGCGCGCATCACAGCTCGGATCATCCCCAGAACATCCCCCCACGTTCTCGAGGAGCGACACAGCATGCGGAAAAGGGCAAGCGCGGCCGTCATCGGCCTGGCGATAGCGGGCGTCTCCATGTTCGCGACCGGCAGTGCCAGCAGCCACGGCTACACGGACTCACCCATCAGCCGTCAGAAGCTCTGCGCCGACGGCGCCGTCACCGGCTGCGGCAACATCCAGTGGGAACCGCAGAGCGTCGAGGGCCCCAAGGGCTTCCCGGCGGCAGGACCGGCGGACGGCGCGATCTGCGCCGGCGGCAACAGTGGTTTCGCTCAGCTCGACGACCCGCGCGGCGGCAACTGGCCCGCCACCCAGGTCACCGCCGGGCAGGGCTACAGCTTCCGCTGGCAGTTCACCGCCCGGCACTCCACGAGTGACTTCCGCTACTACATCACCAAGGACGGCTGGGACTCCACCAAGCCGCTCACCAGGGCCGCCCTGGAATCGCAGCCCTTCATGACGGTGCCGTACGGGAACCAGCAGCCCCCGGCCACCCTCACGCACCAGGGCGCCATGCCGACCCAGAAGACCGGGAAGCACGTCATCCTGGCCGTCTGGAACGTCGCGGACACCGGCAACGCGTTCTACGCGTGCTCCGACGTGAAGTTCTGATTCGCGGCACAACGCACAGTGGGTGGTCTCCCCGGAGGGAGACCACCCACTGTGGTGTCTGTGCGCCGTCAGGGACTCGAACCCCGGACCCGCTGATTAAGAGTCAGCTGCTCTAACCAACTGAGCTAACGGCGCCTGCTGACTCGAAAATAATACCTGGTGCTCAGGGGTGCTGATGACACGTGCCCGCCGGACCGGCGGTATCCACGCGTGGCGTAGGCCACAGAGCCGGGCTCACGCGTCGCGGCTCAGAGGGCCAGTGACAGGAGGACCGGTGCCGCGCGCCGGTTCAGTGTGGCGGCCGCGGCCCGCAGCCGGTGCGCGTGCTCGATCGGCAGGGAGAGGGCCAGGCATCCGGCCGACGAGCCCGCCGTCAGCGGAACGGCGGCGCACACCGTGCCCACGGCGTACTCCTGCAGATCGAGCACCGGTACCGTCGCCGGCTGGCTGTCCAGCTTCGAGAACAGCACCTTCTCGTTCGTGATCGTCCGCGAGGTGAGCCGGGCGATCCGGTGCCGGGCCAGATGGTCACGCCGGCCGTTCTGGTCCAGCTGGGTCAGCAGGCACTTGCCGATCGCGCTGGCGTGCGCCGCGGAACGGAAGTCCACCCACTCGTTGACGGCGGGCGTACGGGGGCCGTCGGCCACCTGCGTCACCCGGATCTCCCCGTCGACGTAACGGCTGACGTAGACCGCCGCGCCGACCGAATCCCGCAGCTGTACCAGCGACTGCTGGAGCTTCGCTTCCACGGCCCGTCTGCGGGCGGCGCCCGAGCCGAGCTCCAGGAGCGAGGAGCCGATGATGTACGCGCCGTCGGCGACCTGCTCGACGTATCCCTCGCGGCGCAGCATCAGCAGGAGGGGCCTGAGGTGCCCGGTCGGCAGCCCCGCTTCGCGGGAGATCTGGGTGTCGGTCACCCCGCTGCCGTGGGTGGACACGGATTCGAGCACACGTAAGGCGTACTGCACCGAATGGAACGGCGCCTTCGGCTCGGGCTTCAACGCCACGGTTCCCCCCTTTAGGGCATGTGCCAGGTCGTGACCGTAAGCTCACGACCCACGATAGTCGCCACGTGGCCGATATGAAGGGGCTGTCGGGGAGTTGGCGGTGCGCCCCGGCTCCGCGAGCCGGGGCGCACCCGATCGGCATATGCCTAGGGCACGAGCGCTACGCCGAAGGTGAGGTCACAGCACCGCGTGGAGGAAATCGCGCGTGCGTTCGTGCGCGGGATCGGTGAATATCTTCTCCGGAGAACCGGACTCCACGACCCGCCCCGCGTCGAACATCAGGACCTTTTTCGACACGTCCCGGGCGAAGTTCATCTCGTGGGTCACGCAGAGCATCGTGATGTCGGTGTTCCGCGCGATGTCGCTGAGGAGCTCCAGCACGCCCGCCACCAGTTCCGGGTCCAGCGCCGACGTCACCTCGTCGAGCAGCAGGATCTCCGGCTGCATCGCCAGCGCGCGGGCGATGGCGACGCGCTGCTGCTGTCCGCCGGAGAGCTGGGAGGGGTGGGCGTCGACCTTGCCGGAGAGCCCGACCAGGTCGAGCAGCTCCCGGGCCCGGGCCTCCGCCTCGTCGCGGTCCGTCCCCAGGACGTTGACCGGCGCCTCGGTGATGTTCTGGAGGACCTTCATGTTCGGGAAGAGATTGAACTGCTGGAAGACCATCCCGATCTTCTTCCGGGACCTGCGCAGTTCCTTCTCGCCCGCGGGCTTCAGCGAGCCGTCCGGCTTGCGCACGTGCGACAGCGGCGAGCCGTCCACCCAGATCACGCCGTCGCTGACCTTCTCCAGCGTCATCAGCAGCCGCAGGATGGTGGTCTTCCCCGAGCCGCTCGGTCCGATCAGGGTGACGTGCTCGCCGCGCCGCACGGTGAAGTCCAGCTCGTCCAGGACCACATGGTCGCCGTACCGCTTGACGACCTTGTCGAAGCGGACCAGTGGCTCCACTCCGGCCGCCTTGCCGGTGGGTACGGCGTCCGCGGGCTCCTTCAGGGGGGCAGAGTCAGTGGCCAAGGCGCTTCTCCAGCTTTCTCATCAGCAGCGAGGTGGGGTAGCTCGCGACCAGGAAGACCAGGCCCGCGAGCGTGAATGCCTCGGTGTACGCGAAGTGGTCCGCTCCGTACTTCCGGGCCTCGAAGACCATTTCCTGCACGGTGATCACGGCGAGGAACGGAGTCTCCTTGAACATCGAGATGGCGTAGTTACCGAGGGCGGGCAGCACGTTGCGCACCGCCTGCGGCAGGATCACCGCCTGCCAGGTCCGCCGGGGAGACATCGAGAGGGCCCGGCAGGCCTCCCACTGGCCCTTGGGCACGCCGTCGATCCCGGCCCGGTACACCTCGGAGGTGTAGGTGGCGTAGTGGATGCCGAGCACCACGACGCCGATGGTCAGCGGTTCCACCGAGGTGAAGACGGCGGCCGCGCCGACCAGCTGGACCAGCAGCGGGGTGGAGCGGATGAACTCCATCACCGCCTTCACCGGCACCGTCACGAAGCGGGACGGCGCCCGCCCGGCCACGGCGATCGCCAGGCCCAGCACCGCGGCGACGAGCGTGCCGAGCACGGTCGCGAGCAGTGTGACCCGGAATCCTTCGAGCAGCAGGGGAAGGGCTTCCCCGACGGCGTCCCAGTCGAATGTGTTCACCGGGCACCTCCGGCCGTCGTGGCGGGCTCCGCACTGCGCGTCTTCAGCAGGCTCCCCACGCCGGTGTGCAGGCCGAGCCGTCGTTTGGCGGTCCGCTCCAGCAGGTTCATCAGCAGGGTCAGCGCGTAGGCGAGGACGAAGTAGACGGCCAGCAGCGTCAGATAGGCGGTGAGGCTCTCACCCGTGCGGTCGCGGATCGTCTGGATCACGGTCATCAGGTCTGCCGCGGAGAGCAGCCACAGCAGCGGCGTGCACTTCAGCAGCTGGATCAGCAGGTTGGTGAAGGACGGGATCATCTGGACCCAGGCCTGCGGAAGGATCACCTTCCGCATCCGGTGGAAGGGCGTCATGTTCAGCGCCACCGCTGCCTCGTACTGGGCGCGCGGCACGGAGTTGATCGCGCCCCGCACGACCTCGGAGCCGTACGCCCCGTAGTTCAGGCCGAAGGCGACGACGCCGCAGAGGATCGGCGTCAGTTCGTAGCCCGTCAGCTGCGGCATCGCGTAGTACAGCCAGAACAGCTGGATGTAGAGCGAGGTGCCGCGGAAGAACTCCACGACGGTCCGGGAGACCCCGCGCACCAGGAGCAGCCTGCTGCCCGCCGCCAGGCCGAGGGCGAAGGACAGGAGCAGGGCGAGCAGGGAGCCCAGGACGGTGGCCTGGACCGTCACCCACAGACCTGCTCTGACCTGGGGAAACTCATCGAGGAGTGTGGAGAAGAAGTCACTCATACGGTGTGCTCCGCCCTCGTCAGCCCTTGCACAGATCGGCGGTCTTCAGCGTGGCCGGCGGGAGTTCCGTGGCGCCGAAGCCGTACTCCTGCAGCAGGCTCACATAGCGCGACCTGTCGGAGACGATCTTCTTGAGCTCGCGGTTGAAGGAGTCCCGCAGCTCCTCGTTGCCCTGGCGGAACACCGCGCCGCCCGGGGAGAACTGCTTCACACCGTCCAGCTCGGGGACGAACGCCTCGGTGACCTCGGTGTCCGGGTTGGTCTTGGTGAGCCAGCGCAGCGAGATGCCGGTGAGCAGGAAGGCGTCGATCCGGCCGCCCTTGACGGCGTCCGCGCCGTCCTGCGGCTTCTGCAGCGTCTTGATCTTCGCCTCGGCGATGCCCGCCCCTTCGGCGTACGAGCCCTCGACCGCACCGGACATCACGCCGATGGTGGCCCCGGCAGCCTTCGCGGACGCGAGGTCCGTGAGCTTCTTCGGGTTGCCCTTCTTCACCATCATTGCGGTGGGGGAGATGAACTCGGGCTCCGAGAAGAGGGCGTTGGCGCAGCGCTCCGGGGTGATGGCCATGCCCGCGCTGACCACGTCGTACTTGCCCGCCTGCAGGCCCGGGATGAGACCGTCCCACTCCGAGAGGGTCGGCTTCAGCTCGTCGACGCCGAGCGCCTTGAATATCTCCCGGTGCAGGGTGGGGGCCTCGCCCTTGAGCTCCTTGCCCTCCATGTAGCCGTACGGGGCCTCGTTGGCGTACGCGACCCGGACGAAGCCCTGCTCGCGGAGCTTGTGGAGGGCGCCCTCACCGTTCGCCGCGCCGGCGTCGGTCTTGCTGCACGCGGAGAGCAGACCGGGGACGACGAGCAGACCTCCCACGGCCGCCGTTCGATTGAGGAAGCCCCGACGGGACAGGTGAGGGAAGTCAGCCATGGTTCGCAATCTCCTGGAGAAATGGGGGTGCCGAACAGTCCGGACAGAGTGGGCACCTGCCCGATCCAGGGCGCCTATGCAGCAAGCGCTCCCATGTAACCGAACAGTGGCCGGAGGGTGACCTTCCCGTGTCCCGCCATGGGCGCAGGGCGACAGCCGGTGCGCGGGGCGTGTTCCCCGCAGGGCGCGCCTTCATGAGCGCCCGTCATGCCCGATATCAGGACGGGATGTCAGGAGAAGGCACGTAACCGCGCTGTATGTCGACCACGTTGGGCAGTGGCTGTCCGGCTGCCCACTGCTCGTACATCGAGACGAACTGCTCGCCCAGCCGGTCCCGCCAGCCGGCCGTGTCGCCGCTCATGTGCGGGGAGACCAGCAGGCCGGGGAGGTCCCACAGCGGGCTGGACGGCCCCAGTGGCTCCTCCTGGAACACGTCGAGCGCGGCGCCCGCGATCCAGTGCCTGCGCAGTGCGTCGGCCAGATCCTCCTCGACGGTCAGCGGACCGCGCCCCACGTTGATGAAGTGGGCGGAGGGCTGGAGCAGTCCGAAGAAGCGGGCGTCGAACATCCCGCGTGTCCCGTCCGTCAGCGGGGCGGCGGCGATCACCCAGTCCGCACCGGCCGCCAGCCGGCCCAGGTCCTCGACGCCGTGGATCGTGCGCCGCGCCGTACGTCCGACGAGCGCCACCTGGACGCCGAGGCCGTGCAGCAGCCGCATGATCTCCCGGCCGACGGGGCCCGCCCCGACGACCACCGCGCGGCTGCCGGCGAGGCCCCGGGTCTCCCGGTGGCGCCACCTGCGCTGCCGCTGGAGCTCCAGCGTGCGGGGGAGGTCCTTCGCGAAGGCGAGCACCAGCCCCGCGACGTACTCGGCGATCGGCAGCTCGAAGACGCCCCGGGCGTTGGTGACGACGGTGGGGGAGGCGGCCAGTGCCGGGCAGAGCAGCCGGTCCACCCCGGCGCTCGCCGTGTGCACCCAGCGGGGGCGCGGGCCGTCGCCGGGCCAGGCCTCGCGGACGGCGTCGGAGGTGAAGTCCCAGACGAGCAGCACGTCCGCGCCGGGCAGCTGCCCGGCGAGCGTCCGCTCGTCGGCGTACCGGACGACGGCCCGGCCGGTCAGCCGGCCCAGGCGCGGTGACGGGTCGGTGTCCAGGACGAGGATCACGGGAGTGGCCATCAGGAATGACCACGCTCGCACCGGTGCGTACGCCCGTCAACAGGGCCTCGGCCTCGCGGGAGGAACCGCTGGTCACACCCGCTGCGGGCGGCGATATGGGGCCATAAGGGGAATACTTGTCCCAGGCAGGGGCAGCCGACTGAGGCAGGACATCCCGACGTACGGGAAGGATGGACATGACGACCGTAGGACTTCTCTACCCGGGCCACGCCGCGGAGGACGACTTTCCACGGACCGAGGTCATACTCGACAGCGACATCAGGGTGCCGCTCTTCCACACGGACATCGACGAGGACGCCCGCAGGGTCGAGAACCTCCGCGCCGCAGGCGCGCCGGACCGCCTGAACGCCGGTGTCGAGGAACTGCGGATGGCCGGCGCCGAAGCCCTGGTCTGGGCCTGCTCGGGCGGCAGTTTCGCCTTCGGCTGGGACGGGGCGCACACGCAGGCCGCCGGGCTGGCCAGGGCCGCCGGGCTCCCCGCGTCCAGCACCTCCATCGCCTTCGTCCACGCGGTGCGTGAGCTGGGCGCCTCCCGGGTCGCGGTCGCCGCGACCTACTCCGAGGACATCGCCGCCCTCTTCGCCGGCTTCCTGGAGTCCGGCGGCGTCGAGGTGGCCGCCACCCGGGGCGGCGGCATCATCACGGCGTCCGCGGCGGCCGCCGCGGACGTGGAGCTCGTGAAGGAGCTGGTCGTGGCCGGTGACCACCCCGACGCCGAGGTGGTGCTGCTGCCCGACAACGCCCTGCACACCACCGCGCACGTTCCCGAGCTGGAGGAACTCCTCGGAAAGCCGGTCCTCACCGCCAACCAGGTGGCGGTCTGGGAAGGCCTCCGGCTCGCAGACCGCCGCATCTGGGCTCCCACCCTCGGCACCCTGTTCGCCACCCGCGAGCCCCCGCTGGGCGCCACCGAGCCCCGGGGCATCGAGGTGCGCGAGTAAGGGGTCGCGGACAGGCCGGGAGCCGTCGCCCGGGAATAAGCGGAGCCATCCTCCTGTTGGCACCCTCCGGTACCCAGACGCACCACCGGAGAGGCCGAACACGTGGACGAGAACCGAGGCGACCAGATTCGCGGCACAGCGGGCGGGACGGCCTCCGTACCCCTCTCCGTGCTCGATCTGGTGACCGTGGGCCAGGGCCGCACGGCGACCCAGGCCCTGCGCACCAGCGTGGACATCGCCAAGCTGGCCGAGAGCCGTGGCTTCCACCGCTTCTGGGTCGCCGAACACCACTCCATGCCCGGCGTGGCCTCCTCGTCCCCCGCCGTGATCCTCGCGCACCTGGCCGCGCACACCGAGCGCATCCGGCTCGGCTCCGGCGGCGTGATGCTGCCCAACCACGCCCCCCTGGTGATCGCCGAGCAGTTCGGCACCCTGGAGGCGATGGCCCCCGGCCGCGTCGACCTCGGCCTCGGCCGGGCGCCCGGCACGGACGGCGCCACCGCGGCCGCCCTGCGCCGCACGGACCGGCTGAACGAGGGGGCCGACGACTTCCCGCAGCAGCTGGCCGAGCTGACCCGCTTCCTGGACGACGACTTCCCGGACGGGCACCCCTACGCCCGTATCCACGCCGTCCCCGGTCCCGTGCAGGCCACGTCACCCGGCGGCGTCCAGTCCGCCGCCCGTCCGCCGGTCTGGCTGCTGGGCTCCTCCGGCTTCAGCGCCCGGCTCGCCGGTGTCCTCGGCCTGCCCTTCGCCTTCGCCCACCACTTCTCGGCCCGCAACACGGTGCCGGCCCTGGACCTGTACCGGGAGTCCTTCCAGCCCTCCGCGGTGCTCGACGCCCCCTACGCCCTCATCGGGGTCGCGGCGCTGGCCGCCGACGACGAGCGCGAGGCCCGGCGCCAGGTGCTCACCGGCGCGCTGTCCATGGTCCGCCTGCGCACCGGTCGCCCGGGCCTCGTGCCGAGCCCCGAGGAGGCGGAGGCGTACGACTTCAGCCCCATGGAGCGCGAATTCGTCGACGGCTGGCTGAAGGACATCGTCCACGGCACGGCGGACGAGGTCCGTGGCGGCCTGGACGACCTGGCCAAGCGCACGGGCGCGGACGAGCTGATGATCACGGCCAACGCGCACGGCGGCGAGGCCAGGCTGCGTTCGTACGAGCTGATCGCCGACGCGTACGGGCTGCCCGGCGCGAGCTGACCCGGTCCGGACCGGCCGTCCGGAACACGTTCTATCTCTCCGGTGGCCTCGTGCCGATCAGTTCGGCGATCCGTTCCGGGGCCACCGCACGTGAGTACAGCCACCCCTGCCCGGTGTCACAGCCGATCCGGCGCAGCCGCTCCGCCTGGCCCGAGGTCTCCACGCACTCCGCGGTGACCGTCAGGCCCAGGCGGTGCGCCAGCTGCACCATGGCTTCGACGATTGTCTCGTCGGCCGGGCTGGGGTGCGCGCCGTCCTCGTAACGGAACCCGCGTACGAAGGAACCGTCGAGCTTCAGCACGGACACGGGCAGCCGGCTCAGATAGGCGAGGTTGGAGTAGCCCGTACCGAAGTCGTCGATCGCGATACGGACCCCCATGTCGCTGAGCGCCTGAAGCACCCGCAGCGGCCGGCCCGCCGAGCCCATGACCGCCGATTCGGTCAACTCCAGTTGCAGCAGCCCGGGTTCGAGTCCGGTCTCGGCGAGGATCTCCGCCACGTCGGCGACCAGATCGGAGTCCCGGACCTGCCGCACGGCCACGTTGACGCTGATGAACAGCGCGGGCATGTCCGGGTGTTCCAGCTGCCAGCGGCGGGCCTGGCGGCACGCCGTGCGCAGCACCCACCGGCCGAGCTGGACGATCGTGCCGTCCTCCTCGGCGATCGGCACGAACCGGCTCGGCGCCAGCAGCCCGAACCGTGGGTGATTCCACCGGACCAGGGCCTCCACACCCCGTACGACCTCGTCCGCCATGCCGACCAGCGGCTGGTACTCCAGCGTGAACTCGCCGCGTTCGACGGCGGGGCGGAGCGTGGAGGAGAGCGCCTGCCGGGTCATCCGGTGTGCGTTGCGCTCGGGGTCGAAGAGGGTCCAGCGGGCCCGTCCGTCGGCCTTGGCCCAGTACAGCGTGGTGTCCGCGGCCTGCATCAGGGCGGTGGTCGAGGTATTCGCCGAGGTTCGCTCCACCACCCCGATCGACGCGGAGACCGACAGTCGGTGCCCGGACACCTCGAACGGCCGCTGGAGGGCCGTCAGCACCGAGCGGGCGAGATCGGCGAGCTGCTCCGGACCCGAGGAGTCCTCCACCAGGATCGCGAACTCGTCACCGCCGAGGCGTGCCACGAGATGGCTGTCGTCGTGCCGGCCGTCGGCCTCGGCGCAGTGGGTGAGCCGTCCGGCCACCGCGGTGAGCAGCCGGTCGCCGATGCGGTGCCCCAGGGTGTCGTTGACCGCCTTGAAGCCGTCGATGTCCAGGTAGCAGAGGCCGATCCGGCCGTGCCGGGGCGATGACGTCCCGTCCGGGACCGGTGGGGTCTCCAGGGCGGTCGCGAGCCGCTCGAAGAACAGCGTGCGGTTGGGCAGCCGGGTCACGGGGTCGTACATCCGGAGATGACGCAGCCGCTCCCGCAGCTCGCGCCGGTCACTGATGTCGGCGACGGACAGCAGTACCCGGCCCGCGCCCTCGGCCACGTCGCCCATCCGCACGACGGTGACCTCGGCCCACAGGGGCCGGCCGCCGGCCTGCTTGAGCCGCCGGGTGCACAGGAACCGGGGGCGGGCACCGCGCAGGACCTCGTTGTACGCCCGCAGGGCGGGGCCGTCCGACGTGAGACCGACGAGACCGGCCGCGGACCGTCCGGCGAGGGTCGCGGGCTCGGCGCCGAGCAGCCCGCCCAGCGCGTCGTTCGGCCTGACGATCCGGCCGCGGTGGTCGACGACGGCCATCGGGAGAGCGGCCGCCGTGAACGCGGCGCGGTAGTCACGCAGCTCGGTGAGGCTCGCTCTCTGATGATCACACCGTGTGACGTCCGAGGGTCCGGCGCCGGAGGTCGTGCCCGCTCGGGGAATCGGCCCTTCGGAGGTTCCGCTCACCGCTCGCTCCCGCTGTGCAGATCGTCATGAACAGGTGTGGCCGGGCAGGGGCGTGGAGCGGAACGCCGCGCCAGAGGCGGGAACCACGCGGGAAAGCGAGGTGAAGCATAGAGGGTGGTGCGGCGACCGTTCCAGCGCCTCCGTCGTTTCGGACACGCGGACCGCGCGTGGCCGATGCCTGTCCGGCGCTTGCCATACGTGTGTCCCACAGGAGGCATTCTTATGTGATTTGACAGCAGATGATCACTTTTGCATCGATACGGTTGATTCAAGTTCCAGAGTGAGCGATTGTGACTGTCTGTGAGTGTGGTCATCCGTCTCCGGGCGATCACTCTCGGCCCCCGATGACTCGTGTGGGGCAGCACAACAGGGCGTACGACCCCGGATCGGCACAGGGTGAGGGGGGAAGTCCCGCATTCGCCACCCGGAGGTAGATGTGCCGCGTCAGCACGGACCCGGGGGACTGGAGAAGCCGAGTCTGCGCAGTGCGGCGGCCGCTCTCACGTCCCTCCTGGCGCTCGCCGCCACCGGACTCGTCGCCGGGCCCGCCGTGGCTGCCTCACGGGACGCCGGACCGTGCGCCCTGCCCCGGACGGCGGCGCACCACTCCCTCGGCCTCGACACCTGGAACAGCGCCTACCCGCGCCCCGACCACCGCCTCGACGCGGTCATGGTCTTCCTCTCGTTCCCCGACTCCGATCCCGTGGTGACCCCCGAGGTGCTCGCCGCCGACTACTTCCCCTCCACCACCCGCTTCTTCCGGCGCGCCTCGTACGGCAGGTTCACCCTGCGCCCCCACCCCCAGCGGCAGTGGACCCCCATGCCGCGCCCCTCCACCTCGTACGGCATACAGCGCGACTGGGGCTCCGAGCGCCGCAGCGACTACCTGCGTGACGCGATCGAGGCCGCCGACGAACGGACCGACTTCTCCGGGTACGACATCGTCTATCTCGTCGCCGACCCGGACGCCCCCGGTGTCGACTCCGACGCCACCAAGGTCGTCAACTTCGACCGGCCGGTGCGCGCCGACGGCGCGGACATCCGGCGTGTGGTCACCGTGTTCGAGGAGCACCCGCCGGACCGTAACGTCCTCGCACACGAGACCGGACACGTCTTCGACCTGGCGGACCTCTACCACCGGCCGGAGGACGGGAAGGGCGACTGGGACACCTACGTCGGCGACTGGGACGTGATGGGCAGCCAGTTCGGGCTCGCCCCGGACCTGCTCGGCTGGCACAAGTGGAAGCTCGGCTGGCTGGAGGGCGAGGAGGTCGTGTGTGTGCAGGGCGCGGCCGACCTCACCCTGGAACCCATGGCCGGGGTGCCCCTGCCCGGCGCGTCCCTCGGGACCCGGCTCGCCGTCGTCAGGACCGGAGCGGACAGTGCGCTGGCCATCGAGGCCCGCGGCGCCACGGGCAACGACCGGACGACCTGCGCCGAGGGAGTGCTCGTCTACCGCATCCACAACGCGAAGCCGTCCGGCGGCGGCCCGGTGGAGGTGCTGGACACCCACCCCGACTCCGACGCCTGCTGGGACCGTTCGGTCTACCCGCCGCTCGCGGACGCCCCGCTCCGGGAGGGTGAGCGCTTCACCGTGCCCGGGGAACGCATCCGTATCGACGTCGCCGACCGGACCCGGTCGGGGGCCTGGACCGTCCGGGTCGCCACCGGCGTCTGACCTGCGCGGGCGCGCACGAAGAAGCCCCTCGCTTCCGCGAGGGGCTTCTTCTGTCTGTGCGCCGTCAGGGACTCGAACCCCGGACCCGCTGATTAAGAGTCAGCTGCTCTAACCAACTGAGCTAACGGCGCCTGCTGACGTCGTAGACATTAGCACCCGGATCGGCGGGAGGAAAAATCGAATGACCGGTGGTCGAAGGGGCCGCCGACCTGCCCACCCGTACACACGCCCAGAGCAGCACGTCCGGGCCCGGCAGCCAGGGGCTGCGGGTGTCGGGGGCGACCACCCAGCGGGGCCCGCCGGTGTCCGCGCCGCCGGTCAGGGGCGGGACGGTGACCGCGTCCCCCGTGCCGTGACAGAGCATCGGCGGCAGGGCGCCCCGGTGTCCCCGGGAGCCGTCGGCGCCACCCGTGCCCCACTCCTCCCACGCCAGCAGAGACGGCAGCCGCTGCGCCGTGCCCGGGGAGGCGAACAGCAGCATCCGGCCCCGGTGTGTGGCGACGGGGCCCGACCCCGGACCCTCCGCCCAGAGCTGCTCCAGCATGCGCCGGCCGAACAGCGCCGGCACGTTCACGACGTCGAACGCGGAGCCGCACGGCAGGACGCCGGGGGCGGCGGGATGGGCCTCCCACCGCGCGAGCGTGCCGCGCGGGCAGGGCGAAGCGCCCGCCAGCCACGCGGCTCCGGACGCCGTGACCTGAGCTGCCCTGTCGTCGGCCCGGTGGTCGGCGCGGTCCCGCAGCAGGGCGAAGATGTCGACACCGGGGTGCGGGGCGGTAGCGGTCCGCAGGGTCGTTTCGTCGTTCAGCCATGCGCTCATGGCGTCATGTCTACCGGCCGTGACACTCCTGTTCCTCAGAGTTGCCGAAAGCCGTACAGGGCGCCGGGCAGCGGGGTATCTTGCCCGACGGCATATGCCACGGGTGTACCCGCAGTGACGTACGGTCGTGCGGTTTCAGGACCGTTCCGGCGTCCCCCCACCGTGCTGGAGGTCAGGGCGCGGGGCTGTCCAGCAGGGACCGGCCGAACTCGATCATCTTCTTGGCGTAGTCCTCGGTCCACTCCGCGCGCTCGGCTATGTCCGCGGGCGTGAGCCGGTCGAACCGGCGAGGATCGGCGAGCTGCGCGGCGGCCACGGCCTGGAACTCCACGGCCCGGTCGGTCGCCGCCCGGAAGGCGAGCGTCAGCTCCGTCGCGCGGGCCAGCAGCTCGGTCGGGTCCTCCATCGACTCCAGGTCGAAGAAGTGCTCCGGATCGGCTGCCGCCTCCGACGGCTCGAAGAGCAGCGGCGCGGGTCGCAGCCTCTGCCGCTCGTTCCGCTCGGGTTGTGCCATGTGGTGTTCCTCCCTCGTACGGCCGGACGGCCACCTTCCATTGTCCAGCCCGGCGCAAGAGCGCTGCCCAGGATCAGGGCGTCCAATGCACGCGATGCTCGGCGAGGTGGGCGAGGACCGCGTGGTTCGCCTCCCAGCCGTCGGGGAACTTCACCGTCACGCCCAGCTGGACCGGCTCCGTCGACGGGTGCTCGTCCAGCAGGTCCGCCACCCCGGCACGGCACACCACGACGCACGCGTGCCGGTGCCGCGAGGCCAGCACGCACAGGCGGCCCGTCTCCAGATGGAACGCCGTCGCGTCCGGGCGGCCCGACAGCGGGTGCAGGACCACGGTCACATCGAACTCGCGGCCCTGGAGCCGGTTCGCCGTGTCCACCGCCACGCCCGTCACCCCCAGCTCCGCGAGCGCCGCCCGCACCGCGGCCGCCTGGTCGCGGTGGGCCGTGCCGACCGCGACCCGCTCCGCCGTCACCGGAACCGGGTCGGGGCCACGCTCGCTCGTCGCGGCGCCTCCCCTGTCCAGCAGCCTGCGGACCACCAGGGCCACCGCCCGGACCGCCTCGGGGTCCGTGCGCGGGGTGTGCCGGGCCGGGAGCTCCAGCAGCCCCCAGCCGGACTCGGCCGCCTCGTCCAGCACCCGGTCCGGCCCCGACCCGTCCGAGGGCACCCCGAACGACAGCCGCCGGTCGCCGTGGTCCGTACCGCTGCGGAACGGCGTGTACGGGTAGAACGCCGCCGAGACCAGCGGCGCCGCCGAAGCGGGCAGCCGCCAGGACACCGGCAGCCGGTGCTGCGGCAGCTCCGGATTGTGCGCGAGCAGGGTCGAGACGGCGCTCGCCGACGGGTCGTACGAGAGCCCCGCCCACTGGTCGGCGCCCACGATCGAGAACGGGTCCAGCTGGCCCGGGTCCCCGACGAACAGCGCCCGCTCGAACAGCCCGGCCACGGCCAGCAGGGCGTCCGACCGCATCTGGTACGCCTCGTCGACGATCGCGTGCCCCCACGGCTCCACGTTCTTCACGTGCGCCCACTTGGCGGCCGTGGAGATGACGATGTCCAGGCCCGCCAGATCCGCCGCCTTCGCCGACTTCCGTACGTTGTCCAGGCCGTCCAGGACCTTGTCGTACGGATCGGAGTCGCTGCTGTGCAGCCGGCCCACCGGCAGCTCGGGAGCCTTCTCGGCCAGCCGCACCACCAGGTCGTCCACCTGGGCGTTGGTCTGCGCGACCACCATCAGCGGGCGGCCCGCGGCGGCCAGCTCCAGCGCGGCACGCACCACCAGCGTCGACTTCCCCGCGCCCGGCGGCGAGTCCACCACGATGCCGCGCGCCGAACCGCGCAGGGTGTCGCCGAGGATCGCGTCGGTCGCCCGCGCCGCCGCGGCACCCGGGTCGAGAACGGCTGTCACAGGAGGTCCTCCGCGGTCACGGGATCGGGTTGCTCGGCAGGTCCGCCGCCGGCGGCACCCGGCGGACCGCCGTGGGTCCACGGGGTGTCCTCCGGATCAGGGAGCTTCGGGCCGCCCCGCTGGTCGTGCTCGAACAGGGTCCAGGCGATCCGGTCGCCGGGCTCGGGCACCGAACCCGGTGCGGGCTCCTTGCTCCGGCCCATCCGGTCCGTGATCCGCAGGACGAGGCCGACCGTGCCCGCGCTCCCCGCGTCCTCGGCGTCCCCGGCCGCGTACGCCACGAACTCCGCCGTCTGCGGCTTCCCGTCCAGCGAGCGGTACACCTTGGTCCGCTCACCGAGGTGCGGGCGCTCGTCCGTCCGCACCGTGACCAGGGGCCGAGGCGAGGGCCGCTTCGACTCGCTGTACGCCATCACGACCTCCGTCACCTCCCCGACGAACGCCTCGCCCGCCAGCCTGCGCCCCGCCAGCACCAGCGGATCGTCGAGCGCCTCCTGGGCGTCCAGCTGCGCCTGGGCCGTCTCCCGCGAGGCCAGCTTCTGCGCCGCCGTCACCGCGTCGTCCCGTCGCGGCTGCGGGGGCTCGCCCGCCCGCACCCGGTCCCGGTGCGCGGTGAACGACCAGCGGTCCCTGGTCCAGCGGTCCTCGGCCCTCGCCCCCTCGGGCAGCTCCGCCAGCAGGTCGAGCCCCCGCCACACCGCGTCCCAGGTGGGCAGCAGCACCCCCGCGAGCAGCGACCTGATGTCCCGCTCGGCGGCGCTCAGTTCGCCGAGCCCGGCGTCGGCGTCGAGGCCGTCCTCCGCGGCGGCCAGCGCCGTGCGTGCCCGGTCGTACCGCTCGATCGCGGGCGCCAGCAGCCTGTTGTCGAACGCCGGGTCCGTCGACGGTCCGGCCGGCGGGCAGACCAGCTGACCGTCACGGTCCCGCTCGCCTTCCGCCCGGAGCGCCGCCTCGGCGCCGGACACGCCGTCCGGCGGGTCGACCCAGGCGAGCAGCGCGCCGAGGTGCTGGTCCTCCAGGCTGCTCTGCCCCGTCGCCCAGTGGCGGTTCAGCAGGTCCGTCGCGGCGAGCAGCAGCGAGGAGCCCGGCACCCTGGCCCGCTCCCCGTAGTGCGTCAGCCAGCGGCCGAGCAGCGGCACGCGGGCGGGAGCCGGATACGGGGTGTCCGGGTCGTCCTCGGCGGTACGCCGGAACCGCATGGACCGCCCGAGCAGCCGTACGAAGTCGATGCCGGCCCTGCTGGGCACGATCAGCTGGGCCGCGTCCGCGCACAGCTCGACCTCGACCTTGACCTTCTTGCCGGTCGCGGGATCGGTCTCGTTGCGCTCGGCGGGCTCGACGGCATCGGCGTACGACTCGATGTGCGGCAGTACCGCCTCGGCCAGCTCGGCGAGGAACGCGAACCGCAGATCACGGTCGCGCGGCTGGGCCACCGTCAGCAGCCTGGGCGCCGCACGGTCCGTGCCCACGAGCGCGCCGAGCGGGGCGCCGGCCTCACCGGCGGTCGTCAGCGGCACCAGCACGAGCGGCCGGCCGGTCAGATGGCGGTGGCGGACGGTGGCCAGCGGCTGGGCACGCCCGCTGTCGACGGCCTCCAGCCGGGCGAGAGTGCTGATCAGCGACATGGGACGCCGCCGTCCACACCGGCCAGTGCTTCGGCCCGCAGCGCGGCGGCCCGGCGCAGGGCCGCCACCGTCGGGTCGGCCGGGTCGCCCTCCTTGCCGGCTGCGGCGGCCAGCACTCCGGCGACCGTCGTCAGGCCTCCGAGCTCGCCCCGCACACTCCGGCCCAGCGATTCCACCGCACCCTCGGCGCGGGCCTTCGCCCGGCAGTGGAAGGCCAGCTCGCACGCGGCCAGGCACTCGGGGGCGTACGCCGCGGGAACCGCCTCGACGGCGGTGCCGAGCTCCTCGGGGGAGCAGCCCGGATCGAAGGTGGTGCCCTCGGGCAGGGCGGCCGCGATGTCCTCGACACGGGTCAGCCGGGTCAGCTGGCGGGCGGTGACGGCGCGCTGTTTGCGTACGTCGACGACGGAGGCGGTCGGCAGGTTGGAGAAGTCCTTCGGGCAGACCAGCAGGACCCGGTGGCCGACCTCGGCGCCCTCCGTCTTCGCGGCGATCCGCTCGAGCGCCAGGACGTAGACGGCGGACTGGCGGGCCGCCGCACCGACCTTCGCGGCGTCCGCCGAACTGTCGATCATGGGGAATGACTTGATCTCGACGACCGTCCAGGTGCCGTCGGGGTGCACCACCACGGCGTCCGGCTCCAGGTAGGCGGGCGAGCCCGCGACCTCCAGGGCCAGCATCGGATGGTCGAGCAGCGCCCAGCCGCCCGCCGCCGTGGCCTCGCGCAGCGCCAGCGCCGTACGCGCGGCGCGGCCCTCGGGGCCGGCGGCCGTCAGATCGGGCACCGCGGCCACGGCCGGTGCTTCGGCGCCGCCGCCGAGCCGCTCGACGAGGAGGCGCAGCAGCTCCGTGCCGCCGTCGGCCTTGACCTTCGCCTCGAAGGCGTTGCCCCGGACGAACGCGAACTGGGACTGGCCGAACGCGGCGGGGGAGCCGAGCGCCGTGGCCAGCTCGGCCTTGTCGACACCCGCGCCGTCCAGCAGGGCGCGCCGCTTGCATCCCGGGTTGGCGGCGAGCGCGGCCAGTGCGCGCGCGTCGAGCGGATGCGGGGTGACGGAGGGGCCGCGCAGCTCAGCGAGCCGCTGCCGGAGCGTCGTTGCCGGCGTCGGCCGCGGAACGGGCGCTCGCGTCGCTGGAATCTGCGGAGGCGGTCCGCCGGCCGGGTATTCGCTCACCCGCGGAAGTCTTGCATCCGTCACTGACAATCGTGGATTCCGCGGGGGCGCGGGATACGGGCATGCGTCCGGACACCGCCCTGACCCGGTCCGTGAGGCGGTCCGAGAGCCGCATGAACGGCCTGGTCAGCAGGGCGCCCACGGCCATCACGGCCGCCCCGGCCACGGCGTCGAGGAAATAGTGGTTCGCCGTGCCCATCACGACGAACACGGTGATCAGCGGATAGGCGACGCCCGCTGCCCTGACGAGCGGGTGGCGGCCGTGGCGCCACAGCAGGACACCGCACCACACCGCCCAGCCGACGTGCAGGCTCGGCATCGCGGCGTACTGGTTGGTCATCCCGCTGAGCCCGCGCGGGGCGCTCGCGCCGGTGCCCCACCAGCCGTACGCGCTGTACTGCGCCATCGTGTCGACGAAACCGTGGTGGGCGTCGAGCAGCCGGGGCGGGCAGGTCGGCATCAGTGTGAAGCCGATCAGCCCGAGGAGGGTGGAGGTCATCAGCCAGGTGCGGGCCGCCCGGTAGGTGGCGCTACGGCGCCGGAAGATCCAGATCAGTACGGCCGGGGTGACCAGGTAGTGCAAGGAGGCGTACGCGAAGTCGGCGGGTATGCCGAGCGTGGGGTGGGCGGTCAGGAGCCGGTTGAGCGGGTGCTCCGCGTTGAGATGCAGCGCCTTCTCGAGGCGGAGGATCGCGAGACCGTTCTCCACGGCCGCCGGGACGTTCTCGTGGACCAGCAGACGGCCCAGCGAATACAGCCCGTACACCACCGCGATCAGGGGAAGCTCCGTCCACCAGCGGGGCCGGGGACCGGAGGACGATGGCGCGGCGGTGGCGTGCGGCATCCGGTAGCTCTCCCCATGTTCACGCGGTCGACGGCGGGCGTTCAACCGTACGGCGGTCGTATGCCCTGTTTTTCCCTGGGGCCGCCCCGTGCGGGCGTTCCCCGGTCATGCCTTGGGAGGGACGCGGACGCCGCCCCGCAGGTTGCCCGTGAAACGGGTGGGAGATGATGGAGAGGGGCCTCGGCCCGCACCGGTCTCGCAGCCGGCCGCCCGCACCCGCCGCCCCGCAGCCGTCCCGGACACCGCTGTCCCGGATCCACCAGATCCCAGGGTCCCCGGATCTTCGGATCTCCGTTTTCTCAGGGAGAGCCGTCATGGCACCGCGAATCCTGCTCGCCCGGCACGGCCAGACACAGTGGTCGGTCCAGGGCAATCACACCGGCAGGACCGACATTCCCCTTCTCGACACCGGCCGCGAGGGCGCCAAGCTGCTCGGCGAGCGGCTGCACCGGGAACCCTGGGGAGGTCTGCCCGGCGTCGAGGTGCGGACCAGCCCGCTCGTCCGTGCCGCCGAGACCTGTGCGATCGCCGGGTTCGGTGAGCGGGCACAGCCGTGGGACGCGCTGATGGAGTGGGACTACGGGGACTACGAGGGCCTGACCCCGGCGCAGATCAAGGCGGACCGGCCGGACTGGCTCATCTGGCGGGACGGGGTACCCGGGGGCGAGACCCTCGCCGGGCTCACGGCCCGGGCGGACGAGGTCGTCGAGTGGGCGCGTTCGGCCGACCGCGATGTCCTGGTCTTCGCCCACGGGCACATCCTGCGGGCGCTGGGGGCGCGCTGGCTGGGCGAGGACGTGTCGTTCGCCGCGCGGATCCGCCTGGAGCCCACGTCGCTGTCGGTGCTGGGCTGGGCGTACGGCCTCCCGGCCCTGGAACGCTGGAACGACACGGGTCACCTGGACCGCTAGCCTGATCTCCAGGTCGAAGATCGGGCCAGGGGCTTCCGGCCCCGGCGCACCCGCGCTCGCGGGCCGGCCGCCTCAGGCGTCCGGGGGCAGCTCCTCGTAGCGGGCCAGGAGGGCCGTCACCTCCGGGCCGCCGCGGGGCCGAAGCACCCGTACGGCGCTCGCCAGCATCCCGCGGATCCGGGAGGACTGGACCCGGTCCAGCAGGTCCAGCACCTGGTGGCCCGCCGCCGCGGCCTCGTCGGCCGTGCCCGCCCGCGCCAGGTCCCCCGCGAGCTGCACGCGGTACAGCGCGAGGTTCCGGGTGAAGTGCGGATCCTGCAGCCGGGTCGCCCGGCGGGCGTGCCGCGCCGCCCGTGGCCAGTCGCCCAGTGCCGACCAGCACTGCGCCTCCAGCAGCTCCAGTTCCGCCTCCCGGAAGAAGGTCATCCACTCCGGGTCCGCATCGCACGGCCCCCGGTCGAACGCCGTCTGCGCCCGCCCGATCGCCTGCTCGCACCCCGTGCGGTCCCCGAGCCACGCCCTGGCCCCCGCCTCCCGCAGCGCCAGCAGGGCCAGCAGCCGTGGGGAGCCGAGCGGCCGGGCCGCCCGCTGCCCGGCCTCCGCGGCACGGACCGCCTCGCGGGCCCGCCCCGTGTCGCGGGCCAGGAACGACGCGTTGCAGAACGCGTGCGCCTCCAGGGCGGCGTCACCGGACAGGCGTGCCGTCGCGAGTGCCTCCGCGTAATGGGAGCGCGCGTCGTCGAAGCGCCCGGAGTCGTGGGCCAGCCAGCCGACGGAGATCGCCAGCTCACCGGCGCCCGCGTGCAGCCGGTCCGCCGTGCTGCGCCGCGTCGTGGTGCCGGAATCGAGCAGGGCGTACGCGGCCCGGAGCGGCTGGGAGGCCTGCCGGTAGAGGCCGTCCGCGCCGTGCCGGTCGTCCAGCAACCGGATCTGGCGCACCGCCTTCTCCACGGCGCTCACCTCGGCTTCGCCGATCCGGCGCTGTGCGGGAACGGCGAGGGGGCCCGCAGCGGCGGGATGCCCGCCGAGGCCCAGGGACGCGGCCGCCACTGTGGCGGTACCGCTGGTCATGAACACGCGACGCAGCACGTCGCTCTCCTCGTGGATGTCGCTGTGGAGCGTGGGGGGTGTGGTGGGTGGGGACACGGCCGTCGTGCGGGCCCCCCGGCCGCGCACGTTCTCGCGGGCCGAGAAGCCCAGGTCCGCGAGGCCGGCCCCTGGGAACATGTGCAGGAACACCCGTTCGTACGCGTAGTTGGGGCAGCGGATCTCGCCGGACTCCACGCGTCCGATGTACCGGGCGTCACACGCGACCTGTTCACCGATCTCGCGGGCGGCCCTGCGGACCGCGGCCGCGAACTCTCCGGCGGAGCGCTGTCCGCGCAGTCGCCGGAAGGCGAGGTTGGGAACTGCCCGTGTCGAGACCATGGCGGGGCCCTCTCTGGCGCAGCCGGGCGCCTGCTTCCGGTGTCCCGGCGGGCATGAACGTACCCGCTGTGACGAGACGCACACGCAGCGTTTGCCTATAAACCGGACATCTCACCCGTGATCTGCCATGAACTGCCACCCTTTGCGGCGGCGTGCCGCCGTAGCCCTTGACGCCGTCAGCGCGTTGGTCCATGCGGAGACGGGGCGTGGCCCCGCCTCGTCGAGACGAAGAGGAGGGGTTCCCTTGCCTCACATGGGCCCGGAAACCACACCGTGCGACCTGGTTACCGTCCCGGCGCGTCAGGGTCTGGAGGCCGTTGACATCCTGCGCAGGAGATCGGAGAACGCGCCCGTCGGCCCGGTCCTGCACGACGGGGCCTGTGCCGTCCTCGGCTTTCTCGTGCCGCCCGGCACGGCGGAGGCATGGGACGTGCCCGGCAGCGCCTGTACGCGGACGGACGGCCGGGGGCTGCGCGTCCCCGCCGAGCCGCCCGTCACCGGAGGCGGCTGGCTCCTGCCGCCCGCCGCGGAGGCCCCGGTCACCGACCCGGCCGTGCTGCGCGCGGCCCTCGACCAGGCGGCCCGGCTCATCGAGGCGGCCGACAACTGCCACTGAGGCCATAATGGCCAGGTGGGCGGATCATCCGCCGTCGCCGGGCCGCCCAGGTAACCGGCCCGAACCGGTGAGCGAGGACGAGCGCGCGTGGCACGTCGAGGAGCGGCCCGGGGCGCGAGCGACCGCAAGCGGTCCGAGCGCCGGCAGGAGACCGTCTCGGCGACGGTGGACGGCGGCCTGGCCGAGCTCGTGCCCGACCGTGAACGCCCGTGCGCCTGGACGCTGCTGCTGGACGGCGCCCCGCAGTCCCACGTGGACCTGGACGACCCCGCGTACCTCTCGTTCGAGTACCAGCGCAGGCTCGGCCATGTCATCGATCTCTCCGCGCCGCCCGGACGGCCCCTCCAGGCCGTTCACCTGGGTGGCGGGGCCTTCACCCTCGCCCGGTACATCGCCGCGAGCCGCCCCCGCTCCACCCAGCAGATCGTGGAGATCGACGCGCCCCTGGTCCAACTGGTGCGGCGGGAGCTGCCCCTGGACCCGCAGGCCCGGATACGGGTCCGCTCGGTGGACGCCCGCGCCGGGCTCGAAAAGATCCAGGACGGCTGGGCGGACCTCGTCATCGCCGACGTCTTCGGCGGGGCCCGCACTCCCGCGCACCTCACCTCCGTCGAATTCCTCGCCGAAGTACGCCGGGTGCTGAAGCCCGGCGGCCAGTACGCCGCCAACCTCGCCGACGGCCCGCCGCTCGCGCACCTGCGCGGTCAGATCGCCACGGCCGCGTCCCTCTTCCCTGAACTGGCCCTGGCCGCCGACCCGACCGTCTGGCGTGGCCGTCGCTTCGGCAACGCGGTCCTCGTCGCCTCCGACCTGCCGATCGCGGTCACCGAACTGTCCCGGCGGGTCGCGAGCGACCCGCACCCCGGCCGCGTCGAACACGGCCGCGCGCTCGCCGACTTCACGGGGGGCGCCGCCGTCGTCACCGACGCGGGTGCCAGACCGTCCCCGGCGCCGCCACCCGGCGCCTTCGACTGACGGCGAGGGCTCGCGACCTCCCACCCGCGACAGCGAGCGGGCTCTCCGGCGCGGGTGAGGCCGTTACTGGTTCACGGTCTCCACGATCGGAGGATGGCCGTTCCAGGTACAGAAGACGGAGACCGTCGCGCCCGCCCCGTCGCTGAAGTCCACCCGGATCCACTCCGGGTTCGTCCACACCTGCATCGACCAGCCCGGCTCCGGTGTCGCCGAGACCAGCTTCGCCGAATCGTCCGCCAGCTCCAGGACGACCCTCCCGCCACGCGTGGGGTAACTCTTCACCGAGCCCGCGTCGTCGGCCGGCGGCGCCGAGGATTCAGCCGGGCCCGGGCCCGGACCCGGGTCAGGGCTCGCGGCCGGAGGACGGGAGGACGGCGGCCGGGACGGCGGGGAGGAGGGAGTGGGCCTGGCACGGGAGGCACTGGCACTCGGGGAGGCGGAGGGCAGCGCGCGGTGCGTCGAGGACGACACCGGCTCGTTCGTCGCCCCCACCGAGATCGGAACGGCGCGCGGAGGGTCGTACGCCGTACCCGACATGACCGTGTGCACGCCCCACCAGGACAGGGTGACCGCCGCCCCCGTGGCGAGCGACCACGCCAACGCGTGTACGAGTCCTCGTTGCATCGGGCACATCCTGCACCACCCGCACGGGAGTTGTCCTGGAGGGGACCCTGTTCCTCCGTATGGGCTACGGTGCGGCGCATGCCTAGTGTGCTCGTGGTCGAGGACGACCAGTTCGTACGTTCCGCCCTCATCCGGCACCTGACCGAGGCCTCACACACGGTACGGAGTGTCGGAACCGCGCTCGAAGCGCTGCGCGAGGTCGCGCACTTCCGCTTCGACGTCGTCGTGCTCGACCTCGGACTGCCCGACCTCGACGGCGCCGAGGCCCTGAAGATGCTGCGCTCCATCACCGACGTACCCGTGATCATCGCGACCGCGCGGGACGACGAGGCCGAGATCGTCAGGCTGCTCAACGACGGAGCCGACGACTATCTGACCAAGCCGTTCTCGGTGGAGCACCTCTCCGCCCGTATGGCGGCCGTCCTGCGCCGCACCCGGGGCCCCGGAGCCCAGGCCCCGCCGTCGCGCGTCATCCAGGTCGGCGGACTCTCCATCGACCCGCTGCGCCGGCAGGCCGAACTGGACGGCAGGGCACTGGACCTGACCCGCCGCGAATTCGACCTGCTGGCCTTCCTCGCCGGGCGCCCTGGCGTCGTCGTGCCGCGCCGCGAGTTGCTGGCCGAGGTCTGGAAGCAGTCCTACGGAGACGACCAGACCATCGACGTCCATCTCTCCTGGCTGCGCCGCAAACTGGGCGAGACAGCCGCACGGCCGCGCTATCTGCACACCCTGCGCGGAGTCGGCGTCAAGCTCGAACCCCCGGATTCGGGGCCGTCCGCATGAGATGGGCCCTGGTCAAGGTCTGTCTGGCCGTCACCGCCATGGTCGTGATCGCCTTCGCCGTGCCGCTCGGACTCGTCATCAAGGAGATGGCCCGCGACCGGGCCTTCTCCGACGCCGAGCGGCAGGCCGCCACCATCGGCCCCACCCTCACCATCACCACCGACCGCGAGGAACTGACCCGGGCCGTCCTGTCCACCGAACCCGGCGGCCGGGGACGCCTCGCGGTGCACGTCCCCGCCGCGCGACAGGGCGGCGACCGCCTGGAGATCGGCACCTGGCGCGCCGTCCGCGAGGACCTGGAGACGGTACGGAAGTCGGGGCGTGCCGCCATCGCCGAGGTGCCCGGTGGCTCCGCGCTGCTCCAGCCCACCGCGTTGGGCTCCGGCGGCATCGCGGTCGTCGAGGTGTTCGTGCCCGAGGACGAGGTGGCCAACGGCGTCGGCACGGCCTGGCTGGTGCTCGCCGGCGTCGGTATCGCGCTGATCGTCGGATCGGTGGCCGTGGCCGACCGGCTCGGCGTACGGATGGTGGAGCCCGCCCAGCGGCTCGCGGGCGC
Organism: Streptomyces sp. NPDC005794; assembly: GCF_042871445.1. Lineage (NCBI taxonomy): Bacteria > Bacillati > Actinomycetota > Actinomycetes > Kitasatosporales > Streptomycetaceae > Streptomyces > Streptomyces sp. NPDC005794. The sequence continues at coordinate 445,823 of NZ_JBIAIN010000004.1, read as the reverse complement.
CGCCCAGGACCTGGGGGAGGGCCGGCTGGGGACCAGGGTGCCCGAGGAGGGCCCGACCGAACTCCGGTCCGCGGCGGTCGCGTTCAACTCCATGGCCGACCAGGTGGTCCAGCTCCTGGCCAACGAGCGCGAGCTCGCCGCCGACCTCTCGCACCGGCTCCGCACCCCGCTGACCGTCCTGCGCCTCAACGCCGCCTCGCTGGGCGAGGGACCCGCCGCCGAGCAGACCAGGGCCGCGGTCGAACAGCTGGAGCACGAGGTCGACACGATCATCCGCACGGCGCGGGAGCAGCGCCCGCAGACCCAGGGCGGGCAGACGGGCGCGGGCGCCGGGTGTGACGCGTCCGAGGTCATCCGGGAACGCATGGGGTTCTGGTCGGCGCTGGCCGAGGACGAGGGGCGCACGGTGCGCCTCGCGGGTGTGGACCGCACGGTACGGATCCCGGTCGCCCGGAGCGAACTGGGCGCCGCCCTGGACGCGTTGCTGGGCAACGTGTTCCGGCACACCCCGGAAGGCACCGCCTTCGCCGTCGATGTGCACCACAGCGGCGACGCGGTGCTCGTGCTGGTCTCGGACGCCGGACCCGGCATACCCGATCCGGAATCCGCCCTGGCCCGGGGTGCCAGCGGAAAGAACGGGGCACGGGGCGCGGTGGGCTCGACCGGCCTCGGCCTCGACATCGTCCGCAGGGTCGCCGAATCCACCGGTGGCGACCTGCGGATCGGGCGCTCGGTGCTCGGTGGCACGGAGGTACGCATCTGGATCGGGCTCGACGGCGGCCCGGCCGAGCGCGCCCGCCGGGGGCACCGGGTGGGCGGACGCGGGGGACGGCGATGGCCACGCGGAGTGAAGGGACGCAACACAGGGTCCCGTAACGCCCCGAACCTTTAACCGGCACCGATGTCCTCCTTAAGCAAACCCTAAGAACGTCAACCCGGTTCCGATCAGCGTCATTTGCCCGGTTCGCGGCGGCTAGCGTGCAGACGCAAACACCCCCCGGCAGGACAGAGGCAGGCACGCGATGGGCATCAGCACGCACCGCCGCACGACGAGCACCCGTACGAAGGCGATCGGCGCCGTCGTCGCCGCGGCGGTCGTGGGCGGCACGGTCTTCGCGCTCACCGGCACGGCGCAGGCGGCGGCCGTCGGCGCGACGTACACGAGGGCCAGCGCCTGGACCGGTGGGTACACCGGGCAGTACGTCGTCTCGAACGACACCGGGACGGTCCAGTCGGGCTGGACGCTCGAATTCGACCTGCCCGCCGGCACGAAGATCGACTCGCTCTGGAACGGTGAACACACCGTCAGCGGCGACCACGTCACCGTGAAGCCCGCGAGCTGGAACAAGGACATCGCGCCGGGCGCGTCCGTGACCGTCGGCTTCGTCACCACCTCCGCCGGCACCGCCGCCGACCCGGAGGGCTGCCTCATCGACGAGGCCGCGTGCTCCGCGGACGGCGGAGCGACTCCGGAGCCCAGCGGACGTCCGACCGGGACCCCCACGCCCACCCCCGCGCCGACGAAGACCGCGCCGCCCCCGTCGGTGCCCACGCCCACGGAGACCGCAACGGAGGCCCCGTCCGGCGGCACGACGGACGGGGCCGGATTCGCCCCGTACGTCGATACGTCGCTCCTCCCCGCCTACGACCTGCTGGACACCGCGTCCAGGACGGGTGTCAAGGAGTTCAACCTGGCCTTCATCACCTCCGGCGGCAGCTGCGCCCCGCTGTGGGGCGGCGTCACGGGGCTCGCCGACGACAAGGTGGCCGCCCAGATCGACGCGCTGCGGGCCGAGGGCGGCGACGTGCGGGTCTCCTTCGGGGGCGCGGCCGGCGCCGAACTGGCGCTGCACTGTTCCTCGGCGGCCGAGCTCGCCACAGCGTACGGCGAGGTCATCGACGCGTACGGGCTGACCAAGGTCGACTTCGACATCGAAGGCGGGGCGCTGCCCGACACCGCCGCCAACTCCCGGCGTTCGCAGGCCATCGCCCAGCTCCAGAAGGCGCACCCCGGCCTGGACGTGTCCTTCACCGTGCCCGTGATGCCCGAGGGGCTGACCCAGCCGGGCGTGGACCTGATCGCGGACGCGAAGGAGAGCGGCGTGGCGATCGGCGCGGTCAACATCATGGCGATGGACTACGGGGCCTCGTACAGCGGGGACATGGGCGATTACGCCGCCCAGGCGGCCACCGCCACGCAGGCCCAGCTCAAGGGCGTGCTCGGGCTCTCGGAGGCGGCGGCCTGGAAGGCGGTCGCGGTCACCCCGATGATCGGCGTGAACGACGTCGTCACCGAGATCTTCACCGTGGAGGACGCCACGCAGCTGGTGGAGTTCGCTCAGGAGAAGGGCATCGGCCGGCTGGCGATGTGGTCCGGTACGCGGGACGTGCAGTGCGAGGGCGGCGCGAAGCCGGCCGCGGACGCGACCTGCAGCTCGATCCTCCAGGAGCCGCTGGCCTTCACCAAGGCGTTCGGCGCCTTCGGGTAGCCCTCCGCCCCCATGTACCCGCGCGCCCCGGCCGGCCCCCCACGCCCCCCACACCCGGCCGGGGCGCGCCGCCCCTGACGCCCCTCCGTGCTCGTCCTGGTGCGCGGAGGGGAACCGTCACGTCCGTCCTTGTCCCACCCGTACGGAAAGAAGCGGAACCTTCTTGTCCCACTGTGGAGTTCGGGGAAAGAACACGGAAACGCCTCATGACCCCCCTGTGCACCCCCATGACGCCCTGCCCCGTTCATTTTCCGGCGGGCCTCTTTCGGCGGCAGCGCTGCCGGCGCCCTTTCGGACGTGGCTCGGAAAACTGCGCCCCGTGCCGGTCTTTCCGGCGGTCGGATGCCCGTATCGCGGCCCAACACCCCACTGACCTGCGGCAATTGAGACTTCGGCCCGTCCCGCATGCAGGGGGTGAAGGTAAACGCAAGCCCTCGGTCGGACACGTTCCCGTGACTTGCAGGACACACTCGGGCAACGGAAGTGTCTTCAACTCTTGACACCCACCCCCCAGAGGCAGCAATCTTCCGGCATCAGCGCATGGGAGCGCTCCCATTTCGAACGAGGTTTTTCGCTCGTACGGGGACGGCACGGCCCATGCCCTCTCCGTACCACTGGCACCCGCACGCACCAGCGCGTATGCCGAGCAGATGAACGCCAGTCCCACCCTGGAACAAGGAGTAGTGGAATGCGCATCACCCGCACCGTTGCAGGTCGAAGCCGCAGAACAGCCGTCATGGCTACCACGGGCCTCACGGCCGCCGCCCTGCTGCTGACCGGCTGCGGCGATTCCGACTCGGATTCCGAGGGGGCCGACGCGAACGGGAACATCACCCTGACCGTGGCCGACTTCGGACAGTTCGGCTACAAGGAGGCCGGGCTCTTCGAGAAGTACCACGAGCTCCACCCGAACATCACGGTCAAGGCGAACACCGCGGCCGAAGAGCCGGTCTACTACACCAAGTTCCTCCAGCAGCTCAACACGGGCAGCGGCCTGGCCGACGTGCAGGGCATCGAGGTCGGCCGCGCCAAGGAGCTCGTCGACACCAAGGCGGACGCCTTCGCCGATCTTTCCAAGGTGATCGACACCGACCAGTGGGTGAACTGGAAGGCGCTGCAGGCGACCGCCGAGGACGGCAAGGTCATCGGCGCCGGCACCGACATCGGCCCGATGTCCATCTGCTACCGCCGTGACCTGTTCGAGAAGGCCGGACTGCCCACCGACCGCGAGGAAGTCGCCGCGAAGTTCGCCGGCGGCTGGGGGGACTACCTCAAGCTCGGTGAGGAGTACAAGAAGAAGGCGCCCAAGGGCACCTTCTTCATGGACTCCGCCAGCGCCATGTACAACGGAGTGGTCAGCTCCAACTCGGAGCAGTACTACGCCAAGAACGGCGACCCGATCTACAAGGAGAGCGCCGGCGTCAAGGCGGGCTGGAAGCTCGCCTCCGAGGCGGTCGACAAGAAGCTGACCCAGGGCCTGGCCCAGTTCCAGGACCCGTGGAAGGCCGCTCTCCGTCAGGGCACCATGGCCACCATCGCCTGTCCCGCGTGGATGGCCGCGCAGATCGCCGAGTACTCCGGTGACGAGTTCAAGGGCAAGTGGGACATCAGCCGTGCCCCGGGCGACACCGCGGCCAACTGGGGTGGCTCCTTCCTCTCCGTGCCCGCCAAGGGCAAGCACGTCAAGGAGGCGGGTGAGCTCGTCAAGTGGCTGACCGCGCCGGAGCAGCAGGCCGCCGTGTTCAAGGCCGCGGGCCTCTTCCCGTCGAACAAGGGTGCCTACAACCTCCCCGACGTGAAGACCGCCGAGCTGGAGTACTTCAACAACGCCCCGATCGGTGAGATCTACGCCGCATCGGCCAACGTCATCCCCGCCGCCGTTCTCGGCCCGAAGGACGGCAACATCAAGGACACCTTCTCCAAGCAGATCAACAACATGGAGCAGCGGGGCACCAAGCCGGACGCCGCCTGGGACGCCGCCATCGACGCCATCGACAAGGTGGTCGGCTGATCCTCCGCCGGTGCGGGCGGCGGGACGTCCACGCGTCCTGCCGCCCGCGCCGGTGCCGGTCCACCCGCCGGCACCGCGCACCTTCCGACACCCGCATCCGACCTGACACAGGTCCGGCCTGCCCCTGCGGTGTCGGCACACCCAGGGAAGGACTCCCACCCGTGGCAACCACCACCCCCACCCGGAGCGCGCGCGGCCCCCAGCGCGGCGGACGCGCTCCGAAGCCCATGACCCCCGGCCGCCAGGCGTGGCGCAGCCGGCTCTGGCGCTTCGACGACAAGGCGTCGCCGTACGCCTACATCGCCCCGTTCTTCCTCGTCTTCGCCGCCTTCGGGCTGTATCCGCTGATCTACACCGGCTGGATCGCCCTGCACAAGGTGGAGATGACCAACCTCGACCAGATGGAATGGGTCGGCTGGGAGAACTTCACCAGCATCCTCCAGGACTCCGAGTTCTGGACCTCCGTCACCAACACGTTCGTCATCGGTGTCATCTCGACGGTGCCGCAGCTGATGATGGCGCTGGGTCTCGCCCACCTGCTGAACTACAAACTGCGCGCCAGCACCTTCTGGCGCACGGTGATCCTCACCCCGTACGCCACCTCGGTGGCCTCCGCGGCCATCGTCTTCGCCCTGGTGTTCCGGGCGGACGGCGGCCTCCTGAACTGGGTCCTCGGCTTCTTCGGCGCCGGCGAGACGAACTGGGTCAACGGCCACTGGACGTCCAACATCGCCATCGCCGTCATCGTGATCTGGCGCTGGACGGGCTACAACACGCTGATCTACCTCGCCGCCATGCAGGCCGTCCCGTCCGATCTGTACGAGGCCGCCTCGCTCGACGGAGCGTCGCGCTGGCAGCAGTTCCGCAACGTGACGATCCCGGCGCTGCGACCGACGATCCTCTTCACGATCGTCATCTCGACCATCGGCTCGATGCAGCTGTTCGGGGAGCCCCTCCTGCTGGAAGGCGGCACCAACGGCGCGACGGGCGGCACCGAGAACCAGTACGAGACGCTCAGCATCTACCTCTACAACTACGGCTGGAACCTCGGACACCTCGGTAAGGCCGCCGCGGTCGCCTGGGCCATGCTCGTCCTGCTGCTGCTCATTGCCGCGATCAACTGGCTCATCGGGCGCTACGTGCGCAAGACCGCGGCCTGACGGGGAGCGATACACATGACCACCACCAGCCCCATGACCGCGCCGGACCACCGCCGCGTCTCCAAGGCCCCCGCCGGCGGCCAGAGCCCGCGCCGCCGCCGCTTCAAGCCCGGCGCAGGCCGCCAGCACCACGCGGGCCCCTTCGCCTACTTCGCCCTCGCCGTCGTCGGCCTCGGCTCACTGTTCCCCCTGTACTGGACGCTCGTGGCCGCGTCCCGCACCCAGGACGAGATCCTGGACACCACGCCGCCGCTCCTCCCGGGCGGCAACCTGCTCCACAACCTCGAGGCGGCCTGGGAACAGGCCAACCTCGGCAAGGCCATCCTCAACACGGTGATCGTGTCCTCCAGCATCACCCTGGCGACCCTGTTCTTCTGCACGCTGGCCGGATACGCCTTCGCCAAGATGCGCTTCAAGGGCCGCGGCGTGCTGATGACGATGGTCATCGCCACGCTGACGATCCCCCCGCAGCTCAGCGTCGTACCGCTGTTCATGATGATGTCGGACATCGGCTGGGGCGGTCAGCTGGAGTCGGTGATCTTCCCGACCCTGGTGAGTGCCTTCGGTGTGTTCTTCATGCGTCAGTACCTCATCGAGGCGCTGCCGTACGAGCTCATCGAGGCGGGCAGGATGGACGGGGCGAACAACCTGCGGATCGTGTGGAGCATCGTGCTTCCGGTCGCCCGTCCGGCGATGATGGTGCTCGGCATGCTCACCTTCGTCCAGGCCTGGAACGACTTCTTCTGGCCGTACCTCGCACTGAACCAGGAAACCCCCACGCTCCAGGTGGCACTCGGCCTGCTGAGCGCGTCCTACGTGCCCGACCAGAGCATCGTGATGGCGGGCGCGTTGATCAGTACCCTGCCGCTGCTCGTCGTCTTCGTGATCTTCGGCAAGCAGATCGTCGGGGGAATCATGTCCGGCGCCGTCAAGGGCTGACCCCGGCCGCTCCGGCCCGGTCCGAACCCGGTCCGCTGTTTCGCACCCGGTCCGGCCCGGCCGTACCGTACGACCTGTACCTGACCAGGCCGTACGGGGCCGGGCCCTCGCACTTCCCGTCCCTGTCCCTCCACCCATGGGAGCGCTCCCGCATGACTGCCGTACGACCCGACACCACCCCGAAGCAGGCACCCGAGGCACAGTTCCCCACGGGCTTCATCTGGGGTGCGGCAACCGCCTCCTACCAGGTCGAGGGCGCCGCAGCCGAGGACGGCCGCACGCCGTCCATCTGGGACACCTTCAGCCGTACGCCCGGCAAGGTCCGCAACGGCGACACCGGCGACATCGCCGCCGACCACTACCACCGCTACCGCGACGACGTCGCGCTCATGAAGCAGCTCGGGCTGAAGGCCTACCGCTTCTCCGTCTCCTGGTCCCGGGTCCAGCCCACCGGCCGCGGCCCGGCCGTCGAACGCGGCCTGGACTTCTACCGCAAGCTCGTCGACGAGCTGCTGGACGCGGGCATCATGCCGGTCGCCACCCTCTACCACTGGGACCTGCCGCAGGAGCTCGAGGACGCCGGCGGCTGGCCCGAGCGCGTGACCGCCGACAGGTTCGCCGACTACGCCGCGATCGTCTCCGGCGCCCTCGGTGACCGCGTCGGCATGTGGACCACCCTCAACGAGCCGTGGTGCTCGGCCTACCTCGGTTACGGCTCGGGCGTGCACGCCCCCGGCCGCACCGAGCCCGCAGCCGCCCTGCAGGCGGCCCACCACCTCAACCTCGCCCATGGCCGGGCGATCGAGGTTCTGCGCGCCCAACTCCCCGCTGCTGCGCAGACCTCGGTCACCCTCAACCTCCACCAGGTCCGCCCGCTCACCGGCAGCGAGGCCGACGCGGACGCCGCCCGCCGCATCGACGCGGTCGGCAACCGGATCTTCACCGGCCCGATGCTGCGCGGCGAGTACCCCGAGGACCTGATCACCGACACCTCGCACCTGGTGGACTGGTCGAAGCTGGTCAAGGACGGTGACCTCGCCACCATCTCCCGTCCCGTGGACGCCCTCGGCATCAACTACTACACGCCGACCCTGGTCTCCACGCCGGTGGAAGGCGCCAGCTACGCGCGCAGCGACGCCCACGGCGCCAGCCAGCACTCGCCCTGGCCCGGTTCCGAGCACGTCGCGTTCCACCTTCCCGAGGGGAAGGAGCGCACCGCGATGGACTGGGCGATCGACCCCGACGGGCTCTACGACCTGCTCATGGACGTCACCCGCGATCACCCCGGCCTCCCGCTGATGGTCACCGAGAACGGCGCCGCGTTCGACGACTACGTCTCGCCCGAGGGCAAGGTCCAGGACCCCGAGCGGGTCGCCTACCTGCACGGCCACCTCGACGCCGTGCAGCGGGCCGTCGCCGACGGCGCCGATGTCCGCGGTTACTTCCTCTGGTCGCTGATGGACAACTTCGAATGGGCGTACGGCTATTCGAAGCGCTTCGGCGCGGTGTACGTCGACTACGCCTCGCAGCGCCGCATCCCCAAGGCGAGCGCCCACTGGTACTCCGACGTGATCCGCCGCCACGCGCTGCCCCCGGTCGGCACCGTCTGATCGGCACCGTATGACCCCGACCTGCGTGAACAGCGGGACCCGGCACACCGCCGGGTCCCGCTGTTCCGTGCCCGCCTTACGTGTTCGTCATCCGGACCCCGTAGGCTTGGGAGCGCTCCCAAGGGTAGAGCGCTTCGAAGGACCGAGGGGTCCGGCCGGGCGTCAGGGGATCGGACGGTGGGACTTGGTTTGGCCAACCCGCTGTGAGAAATTGACCGCGAACGGGAGGCAGCCATGGCGGCAGCGCGAGTACGGAGTGGCGGGCGGCCCACGCTCGAAGAGGTAGCGGCCCGGGCCGGAGTGGGGCGGGGCACGGCCTCACGCGTCATCAACGGCTCGCCGCGGGTCAGCGTACAGACCCGGGAGGCCGTCGAAGCGGCCGTCGCCGAGCTCGGTTACGTCCCCAACCGCGCAGCCCGCGCACTCGCGGGCAACCGCACGGACGCCATCGCCCTCGTCGTCCCCGAGTCCGAGACCCGGTTCTTCGCCGAGCCGTACTTCTCCGACATCGTGCGCGGCGTCGGGGCCGCCCTCGCCGACACCGAGATGCAGCTGCTCCTGACCCTCGCGGGCAACGACCGCGAGCGCCGCCGGCTGGCCCAGTACCTCACCGCGCACCGGGTCGACGGGGTGCTCCTGGTATCCGTCCACGCCGACGACCCGCTGCCGGACCTCCTCGAACAGCTCGGCATGCCCTCCGTGATCAGCGGCCGCAGGCACGCGGCGGAGACGCTGCCCTCCGTCGACTCCGACAACTTCGAGGGCGCCCGCGCGGCCGTCGACCACTTCATCGCGAGGGGTCGCCGCTCCATCGCCACGATCACCGGCCGCCTGGACGTCTACGGCGCACAGCGCCGCCTGGACGGCTACCGCAAGGCCCTCGCCGACGCCGGCCTCGACCCGGACGAACGGCTCATCGCCCCGGCGGACTTCAGTGAGGAGGGCGGAGCCCGGGCGATGCGCGAACTGCTGGAGCGCCGCCCCGACGTGGACGCGGTCTTCGCGGCCTCCGACGTGATGGCGGCGGGAGCCCGCCAGGTCCTGCGCGAGTCGGGCCGCCGCATCCCGGACGACGTGGCCCTGATCGGCTTCGACGACTCCGCGGTGGCCCGCCACATGGACCCGCCCCTGACGAGCGTGCGCCAGCCGATCGAGGAGATGGGTCGCACGATGACCCGCGTCCTGCTCCAGGAGATCGCGAGCCGCTCGTCGGCAGAGACCGCGGAGGGCCGCCCGAGGATCGTGCTTCCCACGGAGCTGGTGGTGCGGGAGTCGTCCTGACCGGCGGAGGCACGGATGGGGGCGAGTGTCACGGGTTGTGGTCGCGTCCGTCCCGTGGGGCGAAGGCCGTGATTCGGGCAGCCGTACCGGCCGAGCGACGTTTCACAACTTCTCCATGAAGCATCCACTCGGCCGATAGGATTCGCGGCGTCCGGCGAATGTGTGACGCACCACACGACGTCACGCACACATCTGCCGCGCGTGCGCTCCGGTCGGCAGCACATCTGGGGGCACGCATGCAGAAGATGGTCAGAGGCGCGAACGTCGGGCTGGCTGCGCTCAGCGACGACGTCGGCTCCGTGACGATGAGTCTGGGGTGGAACAGCCCGTCGGGCGAGGGGGACGCGGACGTTTCCCTGTGGTTGCTCGACGGCGGCGGCAAAGTGCGCAGTGACGCCGACTTCTGTTTCCACAACAACCCCGTCGTCGGCAACGGCAGTGTCCAACTGCTTGGGAAAGCTCCCACGGTCGACGGCTACGAGGATCGCCTCGGCTTCGATCTCGACGCGGTACCGCCCGAGGTCGAGCGGATCGTGGTGGCCGCGAGTCGTTACGGAGGATCCCATTTCGGGGATCTCAACGACCTCTACCTGACGCTTACGGACAGCTCCGGGGACCGTCTGGTCCAGTTCTCCGTCGACGACGCGGGCGCCGTGCGCGCCTTCATCTTCGGAGAGCTCTACCGGCGCACCGGCGAGTGGAAGTTCCGTGCCGTCGGGCAGGGGTACGCGTCCGGGCTGGCCGGGCTGGCGACGGACTTCGGTGTCGACATCGATGACGACGCCTGGGCGGCGGTGCCCTCACCCCGGGCACCTGAGCCCGATTCCACGTCCCCGGCGAGCGAGGGGGAGGCGAGGAGCCAGGAGGATCCGACGGGGCAACCCGTGACCGAAGCTCCACTCGGCACCGCTGACGCCGAGGGCGACGACGAAGCCGACCGGAAGGCTGTCGAGCGTGAGCGGGCCGAACTGCGGGCGTTCATCAAGGGGTTGAGCCCGGACGACATCAAGTCGGGCGGCTGGTTCACCAAGCTGAGCGCCCAGGCCCTGAGCGCCTACACCGACAAGGTCGACTGGCAGTACTTCCAGGAGCGGTACGAGGGCGTACCCGCGGATGCCGTCGTCGCTCAGCGCATCAAGATGGCGGCACGGTACGCCGCGCTCGAAGGCGGGCTCTCCGCCGGGGCCTACTCGGCGGCCGTCATCGCCACCCTCGGGAGCCTCGGTGGAGCCTCGGCAGCGACCGTCCCGGCCGCCGTCGCGACCATGATGGTCGACGTCGCGTTCGTCACCCGGCTCCAGCTCCGCCTGGCCTACGACGTGGCGGTCCTCTACCGGGTCCCCCTCGATCTGTCCGACCCCGATGACATGTGGAAGCTCATTCGCGTGGCCTTCACGATCAAGAGCGGGGAGATGGTCAAGGAAGGCGTGACCAAGGCGGTCCCGGCCATCATCCGGCCGGTGATCAAGCGTTTCTACTCCGGAGGGGTACTGACCGCCGCGAAGGGGTTTCCCGTCGTAGGGAAGTACCTCCTCCAGCGAAACGTCATCAAGATCGGTATCCCCATGGTCGGCGTTCCCCTCGCGGTGGTGCTGAACCGCTACACGACGCTGCTCGCGGGGCGGCACGCGCAGGCCGTCTTCCGGAACGAGGCGCGGGTGATCGAAGTCGCCGAGGGGCTGAGCGGGCGCAGTCGGCACCCGCAGCTGCTGCTGTGGGTCGCGTGGCTCGTCATCATGGCGGACAAGAAGATCGCGGACGACGAGGCGTTGCTGATCCGCCACCTGGTGAGGCTGGTCCGGGATCAGCATCACGTGGTCGATGAACAGCTCGCCCACCTCGTCGACATCGACCCCGCCGAGGTGTGGCGACGTCTGGATGCCGAGCCGGGGGATCTGCGCGACATCGTCGACGCGGCGGAGCGGGTGGCCACCGTGGACGGTGACGTCAACGCGCCCGAGAAGGCCGTCATCGGCGAACTCCGAGACCGCTGCCGCCGGGTCTGACACCGTCGTCCTCGGACGAGCGAAAGGGCCGACAGTGCTCTGTCGGCCCTCCCGGGGGTTGGTGCGTGCCGTGGTCCGGTCAGATCCGGCCACCGGTGAGGCGGGTGATCGGACCGGTGTGGGTCCTGGCCGTCTGGCGGCCGAGGGCGAACGCGCCGCCCACGAGGCCGCCGAGGCCCGCTGCGGCGCCCACGGCGATGGCCTTGCGGTGCTTGACGACGGTCCACGCGGTGGTCGCCTTCGAGGTCACCTTGCCCGCCGTCTCCAGGACGGTCTGCCGACTCGTGTCCCAGCCGACGGCAGCGGCCCGCTTCGTCGCCAGGCCCGCCGACCGTACGCCGCTCTCCGCCGACTCGGCGGCGTCCTGCGCCGATGACTTGGCCTTCGAGGCTGCGACCGCCGAGCCGGACTTGGCCTGGTGTCCGGCCGCCGCAGTGGTCTGTCGCCCCTTGGCGGCGGCCGTCCGGGCACCCGTACCGGCCTTCGCCGCAGAACCGTTCATATTCTTCCTGGATTCTTCGCTCTCTGCAGTCATGGTGTTCGTGTTACCTCTCGATGCGGCTCGAAACGGACTGACGGAACTCAGCCGGAATCCCGGGGAAGCAGCGAACCCAGCGGGCCGAGGTCCAGGTTGAGGTCCTCCATGGTGAGGTCGTAGCGCTCGCAGAGCTCCGTCATCCGGTCCTGGAGGATCATCAGCGTCATCCCGACGCGCTCCTCCTGTTCCTCACGCAGATCCCCCACGTCGACCCGGTGCAGAGCGGTGCGCTCCATGAGCTGGCGCAGCAGCTCGACGATCGTCAGCACCAGCTTGATCAGATCGCGTTCCACGGTCTCCGGGTCGGTCTCCAGACGCTGGGCCAGGCCGTTGCGTGTGCCCGGCTCGTCGGGACCGGCGGGCACGAGGTCGAAGGCGTGGGCTGCGGCCTGGGCGACCTCCTGGAGGCTCGTCGTCGGCATGGGCGGGGCCACCGCTTCCCTGGGTTGCTCGGGCATGGGGAACTCCTCGCTCGTCTTCACCACGGCGCCGGTTCCTCCGACGTGATGGACCGGATCACGGCTCTCAGGTTGATGTGCACGAGGTCGACGTCGGCGACGGAGAGAACCAGGTCTCCCGTGAGCACCGCGCCGCCGTTCAGCAGCCGGTCCAACAGGTCGATGAGCGCCACCTGGCGCCCGGCCAGGGATTCGACGGAGTCGTCGTCGGTCATCGCGGATCACCGGCGTCCGCCGCGGGCGGAGAGGCGAAGGAGTACGGCGCCCAGGGGCCCGTGATCTCCACGCATACGCCCGGTACGCCGTCGGCGAGCCCGGTGAGCGCCGCGCGGAACGCGTCGGCCTGTGCGCCGTCGACCAGATAGGCGTCGTTGACGATGTTCTCGCCTGCGGCCTGAGCCAGTTCTCCCTGCTGCGGACGGTGCGTGACGTGCGCCCTGGCGATGCCGGCCACCCGGGCGGTCACCTCGGCGGCCACCGTGCCGGCTGCCCGGTAGGTCTGACGGTGGTTCCGCTGCTGGGCGCGGCGCCGTTGCAGGTAGGCCCGCCCCGGGCTCTCCGCCGTGTCCGCTTCCGGCCCCCGGCCGCCCACCGTGACGGCCTCGCGCGGGTCGGCGTAGACCTTGACGCCGAGCTCGACGTGACCTTCGAGGCGGGCGAGCAGAGCGGCGAACTCCGGCTCGCGCGCACCGAGCATCCCGCGTACGCGCTCGTCGTCGAGGTAGACCGTCGCCAGACGCAGGGGCAGCACGGTCGTGTGCTCGTACGCCGCCTCGACGACCGCGTGGTGGGTGCGGGCCAGGACCTCCAGCCGGGCGAGGTCCTCCATCTGGGCCTGCACCCCCTCGGCTCCGTACAGGGCGGAGGGGACGGACGAGACCAGGGCCGCGAGGCCCCCGGCGCGGACCGTCCGCAGAGGGTTCCCCTCCAGGCCCTGCTGCCCCATGAGCGCCGTCTCGAGGGGGGGTCCGGCGCGGCTGACGGCGTAGACGTACGCCATGGCCGGGTCCGTCGCCGTGGTCGTTTCCGCAGTCACTTCGGCTCCTCACCTTCCGCGTGCGCGGTCTGCCCGGCCGGAAGCCCCGCAGCGGCGCGCAGCTCGGCTATCTCGGCGCGCAGCCGCGCGTTCTCCGCTTCGACCTGGTCCGCCGCCGGGGCGGCGCGCACCTCCGGCCTCTGCTCGGCGGGACGGGCCCGGGACGACAGCGAGGGATCGTGCTCCCACCAGTCGATGCCCATCTCCTTGGCCTTGTCGACCGAGGCGACCAGCAACCGCAGCTTGATCGTCAGGAGTTCGATGTCGAGCAGATTGATCTGGATGTCACCCGCGATGACGACACCCTTGTCCAGGACGCGTTCGAGGATGTCGGCCAGATTCGCCGAGGACTGCTGCCGGCCGTACGGAGACGCGGCCGAAGAGGCCCCCATGCGGCCGGCCAGTGAGTCGGTCACGTCGGATCAGTCCCCTCGTGCTGTGGGCGGAGCACGTCAGCGGCGTGCGGAGGCGGTACGGCGCCGGGCGCGCGGGGCCGGCTCCTCGGTCTCGTCGTCAAGGGGCTCTTCCTCCGCTTCCTCTTCCTCGTAGTCGTCCTCGGGTACTTCGTCCTCGTCCTCGCCCGCTTCCTCCTCGTCCTCGCCCTCGCCCTCGTCCTCCGGCGGGAGTCCCTCGTCCTCGTCGGCGTACTCCGCGTCCTCGTCCTCGGCGTGCTCGGCCTCCGCCTCGGCGTCGCCGGGCTCGGTCTCCTCCGCCTCGGAGCGGTTCTCCTCCTCGACGGCCTCGTCGTGCTCCAGCACGACCTCTCCGTCACGGATCTCACCGCGCCAGCCGTCGGTCGCCTCGCCGCGCATCATGAGGAACTTGCGGTACAGCTTCAGATCGAGGCGGGCCCTGCGGCCCTGGGCGCGCCAGATGTTGCCGGTCTTCTCGAACAGCCCCTTGGGGAAGTACTCGAGGACGAGCAGGACCCGGGTCAGGTCATTGGTGAGGGCATGGAACGTCACCACCCCCTTGACCGTCCCCTTGGCGCCTTCGGTCGTCCAGGTGATCCGCTCGTCCGGCACCTGTTCGGTGACGTTGGCCTTCCAACTACGCGTGGACTTGGCGACCTTCACCTTCCAGTTGCTGCTGGTGTCGTCGGCCTTCTCGACACTCACGACGCCCTTGGCGAAGGTGCTGAACTCCTGGAACTGCGTCCACTGGTCGTAGGCCTCGCGCACGGGCACACCGACGTCGATGTCCTCGGAGATCGTGACGCTCTTCGACTTGCCGCCGCCGCCCTTGCGCCCCTTGCCGAACAATCCCTTGACCTTGTCCTTGATCGCGTCCTTCACATGGGAGGCACCCGCGCTGACCGCCGCCTGGGCAGGGGACTTGCCCTCTCCGAGAGCCTTGCCGCCCTTGGCGAGGCTCTTCACCGCGCCGCCGGGGGAGGCCTTGCCGTCCGCGAGTCTGCCGACGCCCGCGCCGAGCTTGTGGCCGAAGTCGGTGACCGCGTGCTGGGCCCGGGCCCGGAGATAGTTCTGCAGCTCCTCCTTGAGGCGGTCGGTGGCGGGGTTCTTCACCACGTCGTCCTTGAGCTTGCTGAAAGCCGTGTCGGTCATCAGCTGGCACCCCGTCCCTTGCGCGCGCCCGACGAAGCCGTCCTGCGTGCTCCGGAGGTGGCCTTGCGGGCGGCCGGAGCAGCCTTCTTCCTGGCGCCGCCTGCGGGCCTGGACGCCTTCTTGGCGCCGGCGGCGCGGCGCTCGGCCGGCTTCTCGTCGGCGTCCTCGTGCGCCGTGTCCTCGTCCTGCGGTTCCTCCGCCCGTCCGCCGGACGGATCGTCGAGTTCGAGGGTGCGCTTGCGCAGGGAGTCGGCGAGGCCGGTCGCGCGGTCCGTGAGGGCGTTGGTGGCGGCCGTCTTCGTGGCGCCCACCAACTCGTTGCGGACCTGGTCGTTGAGCGTGCCGAGGATCGGCGAATCGGTCAGCATCCTGCCGAGCTGCTTCGGGTCCAGGCTCAGCTTCTTGCCGGCCAGGAACATGCCGAAGCCGATTGCCAGCTTGGCCTTCTTCGTACGTCCCAGCAGGTAGCCACCCACCAGGGCCACGCCTATCTTTGCATTGCCCGTCATCTGTCGAACACCTCAATCTCCCGAGATCAGGAGTTGTCGTTCAGACGTCTCCGGTAGTTCTCACATTCGGTGAGCCGGTCCAGCAGTTCGTCTTCACGCCGGTCGAATTCTTCCTCGTCGATGCTGCCGCTCAGCAGTTCACGTTCCAGCTCGGCCAGTTGGGTACGGACGGGTCCCGGGTCGTCATGCTCGCGTTCGGCCGCCAGCACCACTTGATCGAGAACCCACACCGTCCCGCGCACCGGAGCCAGCGGAAGGGTGAGCAGCTGTGAAATCAGGCCCATGTCCCGCGGTACCTCCCCTCCGTGAGAGGGCTGTACGTCAGACGAAGCTGTAGGGCGGAAGCGGTCCGTTGAGGGAGAACGCGTAGTCGTCGCCCCGGCGCTCCGCTTCCTCGTGGACCGCCTGCGAGAATGCGGAGGCCTTGTCCCGTGGAACGAGGTAGGACACGTTCAGGAAGTGGGTCTTCGTGGGCTCTCCTTCGGAAGTCCGCTCCGCGGCGGACGCGAGTGCGCTCGCCACCTCCCTTCCCACTGCTTCCTGTCGTGCCTGGACCTCATGCGAAACGAGCTCGCCGAGAGCCATCTTCTGGTCCTGTGCGCCCGGATTCTGCCGTGTGTACGCGCTGAGCTGCCTGGCCTCGGGCGACCCCATGAGGATTTCCCGCAGCAGGCTCTCCTCGTCGCGCGCAACCTTCACGTTGTATTCGAGGCGTCCGTCCAGTTCGGAAAGGCGGGCCGTGTAGCTGTCCTTTCCCTGGTCGAGCGCGGCACGGACCTGTTCGTCGTCGGGCCCCACGAGCCCGAACCGCATCGGCAGTGCCGCGCCGTCGGCCATCAGCCGCTCCAGCACGCTCTGGTGCGCGACGAGGTCACGTCGCTTCGCCCGCAGCCCGTCCGGCGCGTCGCTGACGACCGCGCCGAGGGTGTCCGTCGTGACGGTACGCAGGTCCGAGGCCGGTTCCCCGACACCGGACAGGCCGTCGAGCCGCAGGGGGTGGTCGGCCGCGGTGATGGCGTAGATGTAGGTCGGCATGCCTTACTCCTCCCGCCGCTGGGCCGTCCGGCGGCTGGTGCTCGAAGCGGAGCTCTTGCGCGCCGGCCGCTTCTCCTTCTCCTGGTCCTCGGAGTCGTCACGGCCGCCCTGGAGGGAGTCGGTGAAGGCTTCGACCGCGCCGGTCAGCGCACCTTTCGACTTTCCCTTGGCGCCGCTCTCCATCGTGTCGCCGACTATGTCGGTCAGCTGGGTGGGTGCCTTACGGCCCGATTCCAGGTCCAGCCGGTTGCACGCTTCGGCGAAGCGCAGATACGTGTCCACACTGGCCACGACGACACGGACATCGATCTTGAGGATCTCGATCCCGACGAGCGAGACACGGACGAAGGCATCGATGACGAGCCCCCTGTCGAGAATGAGCTCAAGGACGTCGTAGAGATTTCCGGATCCGCCCCCGGTGTTGCTGGTGGCATTGCTCTGTTGCACGAGACTCATGGTCGGTCTTCCTTCCAATGAGTTGTTCTCTGCGATCACGGCTGCTCGCCGGTCGGATCAGCGGTCGACCTGTCCGCGCGAGTAGCGTCGAATTCGTTCGTACCCCACGATTTGACCCTGGCCGTCGAGGTTCACGCGATAGGAGGCCATGACACTCATGGTGTCGGGGATCTTCTCGATCTCGACGACTTCCACATGGGCCTTCCAGCCGTCTTCCGTCGCATTCAGTGAAGACACCGAATCGGGTGAGCGCTGGAGGAGTTGGGCAAGCTGCTCGGCTGCGTTCCGCATCGCCGTGGAGACATCGACCCGGCCGCTGCTTCCGCTGCTGCCGGAATTGCTCTTGGTGTTCTCGCTCGTCGCCATCTGTTTCACCTGCCGCGCGTCATGGTGGCTTCCTGTCAGTTCGTCCGGTCCAGTTGTTCGTGCGGGGATGCAGTTCGCGTGCCCATGAGACCCGGACGTATGCATGAGCCCTTCTCACACCTTCCACACAGCTGCGGTTCGTCCGCTCGCGGACGCACGAAGTGGCCCTGCCACGTCGGGAGCGCGGCAGGGCTCGATGAGGCTGTTGGACCTTTGCGGAGGACCGGTTCGTAGCGGAGCTACCGACGGGCCGGCGCGATGACGGTGTGCGGGTCGCGGAGCCAGACCTGTTGCCCGCCGGCGGTCACGGTCAGTCCGAACTGTTCGGGGTCGGGCCGGCCGATGTCTTCGTACTCCCGCCAGGCCTGCTCGATCTCCGCCCTGGAGCGCCGCGGTGCCGAGGCCGGACGTTCCCACGCCCTTGACCGCATCGGCCTGGCGGAATGCCAGTTCCTCGCCGGTGACATCCGAGCGGCTGCCGCCGAAACAACCCTGGCAGTCGATGCCGCGCGGGGCACGCAGTCGGGGCGTGTTCGTGCGCAGCTCGGGCAGTTGTACCCGTACACCGTGGGACATGGTGCGTCGCGTCCCGTGCGCGAGGCGCGCGATAGTATCCGCGACCTGCTGTCGAGTTGAGGAACGGGCGCATGACGACACTTGCCGTGACCGGGCACATGGACCTGGCCGAAGACAGCGTGCCCTTGGTGCGGGCGGCGCTGCGCGAGTTGCTCGCCGAGTACAGCGACGACCTGACCGGGGTGTCGTGCATCGCCGCCGGGGCTGACAGCCTCTTCGCGGAAGAGGTCACCGCCATCGGAGGCCGCCTGGTAGCGGTGATCCCATCCCAGGATTACCGCGCCGCGAAGGTGGAGCCGGCCCATGCTGCCGTCTTCGACCACCTGGTGGAGGCGGCCGAGGATGTCATTACTCTGCCGCATGCGACTGCGAACCGGTCGGCTTACGAGGCGGCCAACGCTGAGCTGTCGCGTCGCGCCGATCGTCTTGTCGCGGTGTGGGACGGCACACCTGCATCGGGCAAGGGCGGCACGGCAGACACCGTGGAGCAGGCTCGGCAGGCGGGACTGGAAGTGGATGTGGTCTGGCCGTCCGGAGCGGCTCGACGCGGGTGACCCTGGACTGGACGCACGAATCGCCCCTGCCCCGCCGCAAGGGCCGGACAGGGGGCGATGTGGTCCACGGGGCCGCCGGAGCCGGGCGGCCCTGTGTTCCCCCGCGTTCCCGAAGTTTCGGGCACGACGAAGGCCCGACCTGCTCTCACAGGTCGGGCCTTGATCATTCAGGGTGAGTAACGGGACTTGAACCCGCGACATCCTGGACCACAACCAGGTGCTCTGCCAGCTGAGCTATACCCACCATGTCGCCCGGTCGCTTTACTGACCGGCCGAGAAAAAGTGTACAGGGTCCGAGTGGGTGCTCGCGCACGAGTTCTTCCGGGCCCGTCCACGGGCCCCGGAGGGCCCGTGACCAGGGGCTGTGCGGTTACGCTCCGGCGGCCGGTGCGTGGCGCGCGGCGATCTCCTTGGCGCGGGCCGAGTCCGGGCCGGGCTGCGGCACGAAGACCGCGTCCCGGTAGTAACGCAGCTCCGTGATGGAGTCGCGGATGTCGGCCAGTGCCCGGTGGTTGCCGTTCTTGTCCGGACTGTTGAAGTACGCCCTCGGGTACCAGCGGCGCGCCAGCTCCTTGACCGAGGAGACATCGACGATCCGGTAGTGGAGGTAGCCCTCCAGCGACGGCATGTCGCGCGCCAGGAAGCCGCGGTCGGTGCCGACCGAGTTTCCGCACAGCGGAGCCTTGCCCGGCTCCTTCACGTGCTCGCGGATGTACGCCAGGACCCGCTCCTCGGCGTCGGCCAGGGTCGTGCCCCCGGCCAGTTCGTCGAGGAGGCCCGAGGCGGTGTGCATCTGCCGCACCACCTCGGGCATGGTCTCCAGGGCCGCGTCCGGCGGGCGGATCACGATGTCCACCCCTTCGCCGAGCACGTTCAGTTCCGAGTCGGTGACCAGCGCGGCCACCTCGATGAGCGCGTCGTCCGTCAGCGAGAGCCCGGTCATCTCGCAGTCGATCCACACCATACGGTCGTTCATGGGCCCCACCCTACGGGGCGGTGCGCTGCCCCGGCAGGGCCGGGCGACCCGGAACATACGCCTCGGGACCCGGTCCGAGGCGCTCCATGGCGCCGCCGGGAGCGGCTGCCGCCGTGACCGGGGACGGGCCGGGGGAGGACGCCGCAGCGGCCCGCCGGCTCGACCCCGCCGTGCCCTGGGCGGGTACGGACGTCTCCAGCACCGTGCTGACGTTCTCCAGTGCCCCGCCCTGCGGACGGCGGGCCCGGTAGGCGGCCCGGTACGCGGCGGGGGAGGACCCCAGCTGGCGGCGGAAGTGCCCGCGCAGCGCGACCGGCGAGCGGAAGCCGCAGCGGCCCGCCACTTCGTCCACCGAGTAGTCGGAGGTCTCGAGCAGCCGCTGCGCCTGCAGCACGCGCTGGGTGATCAGCCACTGGAGCGGTGCGCTGCCCGTGAGCGAACGGAACCTGCGGTCGAAGGTCCGCCTGCTCATGTAGGCGCGCGCGGCCAGCGTCTCCACGTCGAACTGCTCGTGGAGATGCTCCAGCGCCCAGGCCACGACCTCGGCGAGCGGGTCGGAGCCGATCTCCTCAGGTAAAGACCTGTCCAGGTAGCGCTCCTGGCCGCCACTGCGCCGCGGCGGTACGACGAGTCGGCGGGCCAGTGCGCCCGCAGCCTCCGTGCCGTGGTCGGTACGGACGATGTGGAGGCACAGATCGATTCCGGCCGCCGTCCCGGCGGACGTGAGCACATCGCCGTCGTCGACGAACAGCTCACGCGGATCGACGTGCACCGACGGATAGCGCTTGGCCAGCGTCGGTGCGTACATCCAGTGTGTGGTGGCCGGGCGGCCGTCCAGCAGGCCGGCCGCGGCGAGGACGAAGGCCCCCGTGCAGAGTCCGACGATGCGGGCACCCTCCTCATGGGCGCGGCGCAGCGCGTCCAGGGCCTCTGCGGGCGGCGGGGAGGTGATGGACCGCCAGGCGGGCACCACGACGGTGCCGGCCCTGCTGATCGCCTCCAGGCCGTACGGAGTGCTGAGTTCGAGTCCGCCGGTGGTGCGCAGCGGCCCGTCCTCACCCCCGCAGACCAGCAGGCGGTAGCGCGGAACGCCCGCGTCCTGCCGGTCGATTCCGAAGACGGAGAGCGGAATGGAGCTCTCGAATATAGGGCCGCCACTGAACAGCAGTACGGCTACGACTTCCCGGCGTCGCCGTCCGGTCAGTTTCCGTGCGGCCTCCGTTGCGGTGGCGGAGTCCTGGCTCATGACGCTAAGCCCCCCTCGGTGTTCGCGTCTTTCTGGTCCCTACGGGCCTGTCGCTCCTGCACGTTTCCCCTCGGTCTCGCACGCGTCCCCAGTCCTCGACACTCATGATCGAATCTACTGCGTCCCGTGGTGCCGACGTGACACGTTCCCCCACCGGCACTATGTCGACAAGGCAACTTGGCGCGAAGCGTTCGATCACGAAGCGTTTCACTCGCGAGCCCCGCAGGGAAGTGCGCATCGCGATCATGGCCCGTCCCCATAGGGTCAAAGCGTACCGCGCGGTCTATTCCTGCCTGGTGGCACGCGGGTTGGGCGGCCGTGAAGCCAAGGTGAGCGGCGTACGGTGAAGTTGGCTGAAAACCGATGGTTGCGTGCGTGTATTCCAGTCATACGACCGGCGCACGCCCCCTGACCTCAAGGGCCTCCGTGCGCCTCTGGGGCCCCTCGGGGATCTCCGGACTCCGGAGATGAACGATGCGCAGTTACGCGATGGCGGAATGTGACGGTCCGGGCCGGCGGGGTGGTTGGCGCATTCGGCCGTCCTGCCGGGGTTCCCCGCGAGGGCCGGCCGGAGGGTGCGACCGGGACCCGTCAGAGCCTCCACGAGCTGGATGTACGACGCAACCGGCATTGCCATACGGGGCGGTCTCCGGCATGCTCCCTCCATTGCCGCCTGCGCTGCGCGAGGGCTGGGCAGTGGAGGAGTGGCGCCGTACCCTTGGGGGTAAGGGGTTGGGAAGATGTTTCCCGGACACAGCTTCACCGCTCGCAGGTACACCTCTCAAACCGCTCCCTCCTCACGAGGACTCTCTTCGCCGAGACACCGATGGCCGGTCACGAAATCCCCGAACCCGCAGACCGCAAGCAGGTAGCCGACCCAGGGTCGGTACCGCTGCCGGTCGTAGAGTCGCGCCCTTCCTGCGATCCCGCCTTCCGGCATGGGGTCGTGGTCGGCTTCGACGGCTCGATGTCCAGCGAGCGAGCCCTCGCGTACGCCATCGGCATGGCGAGCCGGCTCAGCTCCGGACTGATCATCGTCCACGTGGCGAACCGGCTGCCGACCACGGTCTGGGCCGGCTGCGAGCCGCCCGTCTTCGTCGACGTGCCCGACCACCGCACCGAGGTCCTCGGTCTGGAGCTGGCCTGCGCGGACTACCTCTCCGAGGTGCCCTGGGTGCTCGTGGAGCGAGGCGGCGACATCTGCCACGAGCTGGAGGAGGTCGGCCGGGAGTATTCGGCCGACGCCATCGTCGTCGGTTCGACGCACGGCATCGTCGGCCGGATCTTCGGATCCGTCGCCGGCCGTCTCGCGCGCCGCGCCCAGCGCCCGGTCATCGTCATCCCCTGAGCACCGAAAGGCCCCTGACGCGGCGTCAGGAGCCTTCTGGGTGCCTTCGGGGAGGCGGGGGCGGGCCCTCTACTCGACGGTGACCGACTTCGCCAGGTTGCGCGGCTTGTCGATGTCACGGCCCATGGCCAGCGCCGTGTGGTACGCGAACAGCTGCAGCGGGATGCCCATCAGGATCGGGTCCAGCTCGTTCTCGTTCTTCGGGACGAGAATCGTGTGGTCGGCCTTCTCCTGCTCGCGGTGGGCCACGGCGAGGATGCGTCCGCTGCGGGCCTTGATCTCCTCCAGCGCGGCGCGGTTCTTCTCCAGCAGGTCGTCGTCCGGGACGATCGCGACCGTGGGGAGCGCCGGCTCGATGAGCGCGAGCGGACCGTGCTTGAGCTCCGAGGCGGGGTAGGCCTCGGCGTGGATGTACGAGATCTCCTTGAGCTTGAGGGAGGCCTCCAGCGCGACGGGGTAGCCCCGGACACGGCCGATGAACATCATCGACTGCGCGCCCGCGTACTCCTCGGCCAGCTTCTTGATCTCGTCCTCGGACTCGAGGATCTGCCCGATCTGCTCGGGCAGCTTGCGCAGGCCCTCGATGATCCGCTTGCCGTCGGACACCGACAGGTCGCGGATGCGGCCCAGGTGCAGGGCGAGCAGCGCGAAGGCGACCACGGTGTTGGTGAAGCACTTGGTGGAGACGACGCAGACCTCGGGGCCCGCGTGGACGTACATGCCGCCGTCCGCCTCACGGGCGATCGCGGAGCCGACGACGTTCACCACGCCCAGGACGCGCGCGCCCTTGCGCTTGAGCTCCTGCACGGCCGCCAGCACGTCGTAGGTCTCACCGGACTGCGAGACGGCGACGTACAGGGTGTCCGGGTCCACGACCGGGTTGCGGTAGCGGAACTCGGACGCGGGCTCGGCGTCCGCGGGGATGCGGGCCAGTTCCTCGATGAGCCCGGCGCCGATCATGCCCGCGTGGTACGAGGTGCCGCAGCCCAGGATCTTGATCCGGCGGACGCCACGGGCCTCGCGGGCGTCCAGGTTCAGGCCGCCCAGGTGCACGGTGGAGAAGCGGTCGTCGATGCGGCCGCGCAGCACGCGGTCCACGGCGTCGGCCTGCTCGGAGATCTCCTTGTGCATGTACGTGTCGTGGCCACCCATGTCGTACGACTCGGCCTCCCACTCCACGGTGGTCGGCGTGGCCGTCGTGGTCGAGCCCTCGGTGGTGTACGTACGGAAGTCGTCGGCCTTGAGGGTGGCCATCTCGCCGTCGTCCAGGGTGACGATCTGGCGGGTGTGCGTGACCAGGGCGGCGACGTCGGAGGCGACGAACATCTCCTTCTCGCCGATGCCGAGCACGACCGGGGAGCCGTTGCGGGCGACGACGATGCGGTCGTTGAAGTCGGCGTGCAGGACGGCGATGCCGTACGTGCCCTCGACGGACTTCAGCGCCTCGCGGACCTTCTCCTCCAGGGTGACGGCCTGCGAGCGGGAGATCAGGTGGACCAGCACCTCGGTGTCGGTCTCGGAGAGGAAGACGAAGCCGTCGGCGACGAGCTTCGCGCGGAGCTCGGAGGCGTTGTCGATGATGCCGTTGTGGACGACGGCGACCTTGCTCTCCGCGTCCAGGTGCGGGTGCGCGTTCTCGTCGCTCGGGGCGCCGTGGGTGGCCCAGCGGGTGTGGGCGATGCCGGTGGTGCCGGCGAACCGCTTCGGCACGCGGGCCTCCAGCTCGCGGACCCGGCCCTTGGCCTTGACCATCTTCAGGGTGCCCGGCTTCCCCGCCGCCGCCTTGCCCGTGATGACGATGCCCGCGGAGTCGTAACCCCGGTACTCCAGCCGCTGCAGGCCCTCCAGCAGCAGCGGAGCCACGTCACGCTTCCCGATGTAACCGACGATCCCGCACATAGGTCCCTGCCCTCCATCGACGTACAAAAGTCCGGTGCCCGACCGTCCTGCTTCGGCCTCGTCCCGCTCAGCCGTAGACGATGCGGCGCAACTGGCGGAGCGAGAGCTCCGGCGGCGCCACCGCGCGGTGCGGCAGCTCGGCCGCGATCCGCTCGAAGATCTCCGGGTTCACCAGGCCGCCTGCCTGCAGTTCGCGGTGGCGGCGCCGGACGAAGTCCTCGGTCGTCTCGTCGAAGTACGCCAGGACGTCGAGGATCACCCTGGCGGCCTCACCGCGCTGGAGCGCGGTGGAGCGTACGAGGTGGTCGATGAGGTCGTCATGCGTCTGGCGGCGTTCGAGCACCCGTCGATATTGCGTGGATCGGGGTCTCTACGCAAGAAATCTGCCCGGAATCGGGCAGGAATCTCACACGACAGGGCTCTTATGTCGGAAATGATCGAGATGTTCCCCTGAGGATCAGGGTGCCGCGTGGCCCTCGTCGTGTGTAACCGACTGTCCGGTTTGGTTGAAACAGATACGGCTCAGTTCGGCCACCGCGCCGCCGACGCACGGCGTCCACGGCGTTCACGAAGGAGGGGGCGCCCTCGTCCAGGGCGAGCCAGGTGATGTGTATATCGGCCTCGGTGTGGATCTCGTCCACCCGGTGTCCTGCGGCGGCTGGAAGGCCGCGGGACCGTCAGGCCGCGGAACCGGAAGGAGCGGCGGCGGTCGTCGTGCGCGTGCCGCTCCCGGGGGCCGGCACGACGGCGGAAGCCCGGCCCGAAGACCCTCCGGACCGGGCCTGGAGGTCAGCCGGCCTTCTTGGCCTTCTCGATGGCCTCGGCGAGGGCGTCGATGATCGGCGCGCACTTGTCGTAGGAGTAGATGGGCTCCGTCGTACGCGGGATGACCTGGCCGGCCTTGACGGCGGGCAGCCCGGCCCAGGTCGGCTTGGAGGCCAGGGCGTCGGGCTGCAGGGCCGAGGAGCGGTTGTCCATCATGATGATGTCGGCGTCGTACTTGTCGACGTTCTCCCAGCTCAACTCCTCGAAGAAGCCCGCCGCGTTGACCTTCGGCTCGACGAACTGCACGCCGAGCTCCTGGAAGTACAGGGTGTCGGCGGCCGTCTTGGCGAGGGTGACGTAGAACAGGTCCTGGCTGGCAGAGCCGACCAGGACCTTGATGTTCGGCTGGGACTTGGCGGCGGCGCGCAGCCGGGCCGCCGCCTTCTCGAAGGCGGCCTTGGCGTCGGTGACCTTCTTGGCCTCGATGTCGGCGCCGAGGGAGGCGGCGAGGTCCTCGTGGCGCTGGATCGCCTTCGGGATCGTGGTCTGCGCGGCCCACAGGGCGACGCTCGGGGCCAGCTTGAGGATCTTGTCCTTGGACTGGTCCGGCACGTACCAGAGGGCGTCCTTCTCCCACATGGCGGTGACGAGGAGCTCCGGCGCCAGCCCGGCGTACTTCTCGACGTTGAACTCGCCCCAGACGTTGCCGAGCACCTCGACCTTGCTCACGTCGAGGTCGCCGGCCTGCACATCGGCCTTGCCGTCGGAGGTCTTCGTCGGGCCGAAGACGCCCTTGACCTCGACGCCGTAGTCGTGGAGCGCGGCGGCGACACCGACGAACGCGACGATGTTCTTCGGCACGGAACCGGCCTCGGCCGTCTGTCCGCGGTCGTCCTTGAAGGACCAGGGGCCGGATTTCTCCGTACCCGAACCCGAGGCGGAACTCGTCTCGTCACTGTCGCCGCAGGCCGCGAGGACGGCACCGAGGCCGACGGCGCCGCCGACGGCCAGCAGGCCGCGGCGGGAGAGTGAGCTGGTCCGGGAGTTGGGCATGAGTAGGTCTGCTTTCGTACGCGCCCCAGGGCGCCCGCTGATGATTCGAGGGAAGGCTAGCCTAACCTCACATGTCGTAGGCGGGGAGGGCAAGGGGCAGCCGTTCCGTTTCCCGGGCAGCGGAAAGCCGCCTCCCCCGGGGGAGGCGGCTGTCGCGAGCAGCTGTTCTCAGTCCGTGGCCGACTCCGGGCGCAGCCACACATCCACGGGCGTCCTGGTCATGGTGGACCCCCGGGGGCCGGTTCGCATACGCCTGGGCCGGAGTACATCAACCGCGGGTACGTCAACCGCGCATCCCTCCGTCAGGTGCCCATGCCCAGCTCCCGGGCGATCAGCATCCGCTGGACCTCGCTCGTGCCCTCGCCGATCTCCAGGATCTTGGAGTCGCGCCACATCCGGGCCACCGGGTACTCGTTCATGAAGCCGTAGCCGCCGTGGATCTGGGTCGCCTCGCGGGCGTTGTCCACCGCCACCGTCGACGAGTACAGCTTGGCGATCGCCGCCTCCTTCTTGAACGGCTCGCCCGCCAGCAGCCGCGAGGCCGCGTCGCGCCAGCCGATGCGGGCCATGTGCGCCCGCGTCTCCATGTCCGCGATCTTGAACTGGATGGCCTGGTTGGCGCCGATCGGCTTTCCGAAGGCGTGCCGCTCCTTCGCGTACGTCAGGGACTCGTCCACACAGCCCTGCGCCAGGCCCGTCGCCAGCGCCGAGATGGCGATCCGGCCCTCGTCCAGGATCCGCAGGAACTGCGCGTAGCCGCGGCCCTCCTCGCCCAGCAGGTTCGCCGCGGGGACGCGGACGTCGGAGAAGGACAGCTCGCGGGTGTCCGAGGCGTTCCAGCCGACCTTGGAGTACGGGGCGGCGACCGTGAAACCCGGGGTGCCCGACGGGACGATGATCGAGGAGATGCGCGGGGCGCCGTTCTCCTTGCGGCCGGTCACCGCCGTGACCGTGACCAGCTCGGTGATGTCCGTACCGGAGTTGGTGATGAAGCACTTGGAGCCGTTGATCACCCACTCGTCGGTGGCCTCGTCCAGCACCGCCGTCGTCCTGGTGCCGCCCGCGTCCGACCCGCCGTCCGGCTCCGTCAGCCCGAACGCGCCCAGCGCCTCGCCCGCGCAGAGCTTCGGCAGCCATCGCCGCTTCTGCTCCTCCGTGCCGAAGCGGTAGACCGGCATCGCGCCCAGCGAGACCCCGGCCTCCAGCGTGATCGCCACGGAGGAGTCGACCCGGGCCAGCTCCTCCAGTGCGATCCCGAGGGCCAGATAGTCCCCGCCCATGCCGCCGTACTCCTCGGGGAAGGGCAGGCCGAACAGGCCCATGCGCCCCATCTCCCGCACGATCTCGTACGGGAACTCGTGGCGTTCGTAGAAGTCACCGATCTTCGGGGCGATCACATCGTGTGCGAACTCCTCGACGGTGCGGCGCAGTTCCTCGTGCTCGGCGGTCAGCCGGTGGTCAAGGGACATGGATGCTTCACTCCTTGTGGGACAGCGCGCGGACGGTACGGGACGGGCTCGGGCGGCCCAGTCGTTCGGCCATCCACACGCTTGTGGCGGTGAGTGCGCCGAGATCGACCCCGGTGTGGACACCGAGGCCGTCGAGCATCCACACGAGATCCTCGGTGGCGAGATTGCCGGTCGCGCTCTTCGCGTACGGGCAGCCGCCGAGGCCGCCCGCCGAGGCGTCCACCGTCGTCACCCCGTGCCGGAGCGCCGTCAGGGTGTTGGAGAGCGCCTGGCCGTACGTGTCGTGGAAGTGCACCCCGATCGTGCCGGTGGGCACCCCCGCCTCGTTCAGCGCGGTCAGCAGCGCCGTCACGTGGCCCGGGGTGGCCACGCCGATCGTGTCGCCGAGGGAGAGCTCGTCGCAGCCGAGGTCCATCAGCGCCTTCGCGACCCGGACGACCTGCGGGACGGGCACGGCACCTTCCCACGGGTCGCCGAAGCACATCGACAGATAGCCGCGCACATGAACCCCGGCACCCTTGGCCCGGGTCACGACCGGCTCGAACATGGCGAGCGACCCGTCCACCGTGCGGTTGAGGTTGCGGGCGGCGAACGTCTCGGTGGCCGAACCGAACACGGCGATCCGGCGGGCGCCGAGCGCGAGCGCCCGGTCCAGTCCGCGTTCGTTCGGCACCAGGACCGGCAGGGCGATGTCCCCGACGGCCCCGCTGCCCGTGAGTTCCCCGATCAGCGGGAACAGCTGCTCGGCGTCCGCCAGTTGGGGCACCCACTTCGGGTGCACGAAGCTGGTCGCCTCGATCGTGGAGAGCCCGGCCTCCGCGAGCCGGCGGATGAACTCCGCCTTCACCTCGGTCGGTACGACGGTCTTCTCGTTCTGCAGTCCGTCGCGGGCACCGACCTCATGGATACGGACCCGGGGGGGCAGCCCCTGCGCGGGCACCTTCATGGGCAGTCCGGTGTCGGTCACGATTCCTCCCTCCTCGGGGCCACCACGGCCAGGATCTGGTCCATGGCGACCGTGGCACCGGCGGTGACGTCCAGCTCGGTGACGGTTCCGGCGTGCGGGGCGGAGATGACGTGCTCCATCTTCATCGCCTCGACGACCAGCAGGCTCTGCCCGGCCGCGACCTCGTCGCCGACCGTCACCTTCACCACCGTCACGGTCCCGGGCATGGGCGCGGCGAGCGTGTCCGCGCCCGAACGGGCGGCGCCGCTGAGCGAGGCCTCCACCGGGTCGTGGTCCTGGACGTGCCAGGCGTCGCCGTCCCGGCCGAACCAGACTCCGTCCGGGGACGACGCCCGGCTGAACGTGTGGGTCAGGCCGTCGAGTTCGACGACGACGCGCCGCCCGGACGCCTCGACGAGCCGGGACCTCTCGGCGCCGGGCAGCGAGGGCACCGGACCGCACGCGTCCGCGGGCTCCCGCCGGTCCCCGGCGTGGCCGAACGTCAGCGCGGCGGCGCCCCCCGCCCCCGTACGCAGCCCGACGCGCACCGGGTCGTGGCCCGGGACGCGGAAGTGGTGGAAGGTCTCGGCGGGAGTCCCGCCCAGCCGCCAGCCGCTGGGCACCGAGAACGGATCGACCCAGCCGGCGGCGGGTGCGGGGGACCGCTGTCGCAGCAGCGCCGCCGCCGCGTACACCTCCTCCGGCACCCCGTCCGGCACCAGGCCGTCCGCCTCGCGCTCCACCAGGCCGGTGTCCAGGTCACCCGTGGCCACCGCCGGATGGGCCAGCAGCCGGCGCAGGAACCCGGCGTTCGTCGGGACACCCAGCACCACCGTGTCCGCCAGCGCCGCGCGGAGCCGGCGCAGCGCCGTGGGCCGGTCGGGGCCGTACGCGATGACCTTCGAGAGCATCGGGTCGTACGTACTACCGACCGGCACGCCCTCGCTGAGCCCCGAGTCCGTCCGCACCCCGCCGCCCGCCGGTTCGTGCAGCGCGAGCACCGTGCCGCCGGACGGCAGGAAGCCGCGGGCCGGGTCCTCGGCGCACACCCGGGCCTCGACGGCGTGCCCGGTGAGCGTGATGTCCGCCTGCGTGTACGGCAGTCGCTCACCGGACGCGACCCGGAGCTGCCACTCCACGAGGTCGAGCCCGGTGACCAGTTCCGTGACCGGGTGCTCGACCTGGAGGCGGGTGTTCATCTCCATGAAGTAGTACGAGGAAGGATCGCTGCCCGGGACGATGAACTCGACCGTCCCCGCACCGGCATACCCGCAGGACCGGGCCGCCTGCACGGCGGCTTCGCCCATCGCCGCACGGGTCCGCTCGTCCAGCAGGACCGAGGGCGCCTCCTCGATGATCTTCTGGTGGCGGCGCTGGAGCGAGCACTCGCGCTCGCCGAGGTGCACGACGTTGCCGTGGCCGTCGGCCAGGACCTGGATCTCGATGTGGCGCGGCCGGTCGATCCACCGCTCCACGAGCAGGGTCTCGTCGCCGAACGCGGCGCGCGCCTCGCGCCGGGCCGCCGCGATCTCGTCGGCCAGCGGCGCCTCCTCGCGGACCAGCCGCATGCCCTTGCCGCCGCCGCCCGCCGACGGCTTCAGCAGCACGGGCATGCCGATCTCCCGTGCGGCCGAGGCCAGTTGGGCATCGGTGAGCCCGCTCCCGGAGGAACCGGGCACCACCGGCACCCCGGCCGCGGCGACGGTCTCCTTGGCGCGGATCTTGTCGCCCATCAGGGAGATCGCCGAAGCGGGCGGGCCGATGAAGAGCAGCCCCGCCTCCGCGCACGCCTGGGCGAAGCCCGCGTTCTCGGCGAGGAAGCCGTATCCGGGGTGGACCGCCTCGGCGCCCGTGCGGCGGGCGGCCTCCAGCAGCCGCTCCACCGACAGATAGCTCTCCGCGGCGGGCGCGGGCCCGATCCGTACCGCCGTGTCGGCCTCCCGTACGTGCCGGGCGTCCGCGTCGGCGTCGCTGAAGACGGCGACCGACCGCACGCCGAGCTCGCGCAGGGTCCGGATGACCCGTACCGCGATCTCGCCTCGGTTGGCGACCAAGACAGTGCTGAACATGGAAGTCCTCACCTCACATCCGGAAGACGCCGAAACCGGGGCCGCCGGGATCCTTGGGGGCCAGCGGGGCGTTGGCACACGCGGTCAGGGCGAGCCCCAGCACCTGCCGGGTCTCCGCCGGGTCGATCACACCGTCGTCCCAGAGCCGGGCGGTGGCGTAGTAGGCGTTGCCCTGCTGCTCGTACTGTGCGCGGACCGGGTCCTTGAAGGCCTCTTCGTCCTCGGCGGGCCACTCCTCGCCGCGCCCCTCGATCTGGTCGCGCTTGACGGTGGCCAGCACCGAGGCGGCCTGCTCGCCGCCCATGACCGAGATCTTGGCGTTCGGCCACATCCACAGGAAGCGCGGTCCGTACGCCCGGCCGCACATGGAGTAGTTCCCGGCGCCGTACGATCCGCCGACCACGACCGTCAGCTTCGGCACCCGGGTGCACGCCACGGCCGTCACCATCTTGGCGCCGTGCTTGGCGATGCCCCCGGCCTCGTAGTCCCGGCCGACCATGAAACCGGAGATGTTCTGCAGGAACACCAGCGGGATGCCGCGCTGGTCGCACAGCTCGATGAAGTGGGCGCCCTTCTGGGCGGACTCCGAGAACAGGATCCCGTTGTTGGCGACGACGCCGACGGGATGGCCGTGGATCCGGGCGAAGCCGGTGATCAGCGTCTGGCCGTACTCCGCCTTGAACTCGGCGAAGCGTGAGCCGTCCACCACCCGGGCGATGACCTCGCGCACGTCGTAGGGCGTACGCGAATCGACGGGCACCGCCCCGTACAGGCCCGTGGGGTCCGCCTTCGGCTCCTCGGCGGGCTCCACGGACCAGGGCAGCGGGGCGCGGCCGGGCAGGGTCGCGACGATGTTCCGCACGATCCGCAGCGCGTGCGCGTCGTCCTCGGCCAGGTGGTCGGTGACCCCGGACGTACGGGAGTGCACCTCGCCGCCGCCGAGCTCCTCCGCCGTGACGACCTCACCGGTGGCGGCCTTCACCAGCGGGGGACCGCCCAGGAAGATCGTGCCCTGGTTCCGGACGATGACGGCCTCGTCGCTCATGGCCGGCACGTACGCCCCGCCCGCCGTGCAGGAACCGAGCACCGCGGCGATCTGCGGGATGCCGGCGCCCGACATCCGGGCCTGGTTGTAGAAGATCCGCCCGAAGTGGTCCCGGTCGGGGAACACCTCGTCCTGCATCGGGAGGAACGCGCCCCCGGAGTCCACCAGGTACAGGCACGGCAGCCTGTTCTCCAGGGCCACCTCCTGGGCGCGGAGGTGCTTCTTCACCGTCATCGGGTAGTACGTGCCGCCCTTGACGGTCGCGTCATTGGCGACGATCACGCACTCCCGGCCGCTGACCCGCCCGATTCCGGCGATCACCCCGGCCGCCGGCGCCGCGCCCCCGTAGAGCCCCTCGGCCGCGAGCGGCGCCAGCTCCAGGAAGGGCGAGCCGGGATCGAGCAGCGTGTCCACCCGCTCCCGGGGCAGCAGCTTGCCGCGCGCTACATGCCGGGCGCGGGCCTTCTCACCCCCGCCGAGCCGTGCCGTGGCGAGCCGCGTGCGCAGCTCCTCGATCAGCGCGTGATGCGCCGCCTCGTTGGCCTGCCAGGCCTCCGAGGCGGGATCGGCCGCGCTCACCAGGACCGGTGCCTGCTGCATCCTGTCGAGCCCCCTTGCCCGTACCGCATGGGTTAATCAGCGTTAACGCGTGGTGCTCAGGTTAACGAGCGCTAACCCCCCTGTCTAGAATGAATCCTCATGAGCACCCATGCCGCCGCCCGTGTCGCGGCTCCCACCCGCCGCGAGCAGATCCTCAGAGAGGCAGCCCGCCTCTTCGCCGAGCGCGGCTTCCACGGAGTCGGGGTCGACGAGATAGGGGCGGCGGTCGGCATCAGCGGCCCCGGCCTCTACCGTCACTTCCCCGGCAAGGACGCGATGCTCGCCGAGCTGCTCGTCGGCATCAGTGAGCGCCTGCTGGCCGGCGGCAGGATGCGCGTCGCCGAGGACGGCGCCTCCCGGGACAGCTCTCCGGCGGCCCTCCTGGACGCCCTCATCGAGGGCCACATCGACTTCGCCCTGGACGACCGCCCCCTGATCACCCTCCACGACCGCGAGCTGGACCGCCTACGCGACACCGACCGCAAGCGGGTACGCCAGCTCCAGCGGCAGTACGTCGAGGTCTGGGTCGAGGTCGTACGCGCCCTCTACCCGGCCCTCGCCGAGAACGAGGCCCGGGTCACCGTCCACGCGGTGTTCGGCCTGCTCAACTCCACCCCCCACCTGACCCGCCCCGAGGCGCTCCCCGACCGCACGGCCACGGCGGCGCTGCTCCACCGGCTGGCGCGCGGCGCCTTCGAGGCGGCGTCCGGCTGAGGCCGTCCCGCCCCGCCCGGTACTGTCCGGCCCCCGCAACTGGGACACTCCGCAGACGACTTGTCAGCGGCGTGCACGGGGGATGCGGGATGACGCAGCAGGAGATACGGGGCACGGGCGGACCCGCCTGCCCGACGGGCCGCCACCGGATCCTGGAGGTCGACGCGCTGCGCGGATTCGCGCTCGGCGGGATCTTCCTCTCCAACGTCCTGGTGATGGCCGGGATCGACGGGCAACGGGCGGGCGGCCCGCAGACAAGTGGCATCGATCTCGTGGCCGTATGGCTGGTCACCGTGCTCGTGCAGTCGAAGTTCTACCTGCTCTTCTCCTTCCTCTTCGGATACAGCTTCACGCTCCAGATGGCATCGGCCGCCCGCGCCGGCGCACGCTTCGCCCCACGGATGCTGCGCAGGCTGCTGGGCCTGTTCGTGCTGGGGCTCCTGCACGCCGCGCTGCTCTACACCGGCGACATCCTGACCATGTACGCCGTGCTGGGCCTGGTTCTCCTCGCCTGCCGGAACACCGCCCCCGAACGCGCCCTGCGCGCCGCCCTCCGGGTGTACGGGGTCGTCACCGTGCTGTTCCTGCTGCTCGGGGCAGCCGGGGCGATGTTCCCTGCCACCGACGGCGAGCCGCAGACACAGACAGCGGATCTCGCCGTCGCCTACCGAGGGGGCGTCGCCGACACGATCACGGCCAACATCGCGGCCTGGCCGGACGTCCTCGGCGGCTTCTTCGTAGGCGGCGGGCCCGTCGTCGTCGCGTTCCTGATCGGCCTCGCCGCAGGGAAACAGCACCTGGTCGCAGACGCGGCCCGGCGTCCCGACCTGCTGCGCAAGCTCTGCGTGTACGGCTTCGCCATCGGCCTGCCCGGTTCCCTCTTCATGGCGGCGGGCCTCCTCGGACCGCTGTCGCACCGCTGGGAGACACTGGGGCTCGTCGTCGGCATGGCGACCGCGCCCGCGCTGTCCGCCGCGTACGCGAGCGGGCTCCTGCTGTGGTTCGGCCGGGAGCGCGGCGCCGCGACGGCCGCCCGGCTCGCACCCGCCGGGCGCGTCGCGCTCACCCATTACCTGCTGCAGTCCCTCGCCATGGCGCTGCTCTTCACCGGCTACGGACTCCGGCTGTACGGGCACCCCGGCGCCGCCGTCGTACTGGGCGGAGCCCTGGCCCTCTACGCGCTCCAGATCGCCGTCAGCGCCCCGTTCCTGCGGCGGTTCCGGCTCGGCCCCGCCGAGTGGCTGCTGCGCGCGCTGACCGTGGCCGGCCGGCCGGCGGTGGCAGCCGTGGCCGACGGGGCGTCCGTCGCGCAGGACACCCGGCACGCCGCGGGTCCCTGACGGCACAATGGGGCCATGCCGATACCCAGCCGCGCCGCCCTCGTCGAGCACCTCGTCCGCACGCGTATCGCGGGCGACGTCGCCACCCCCCGCGACAACAACCTCTCCCACTACCGCCAGCTCGCCAACGGCAACCGCCATTTCTGGCTGGGGCTGGAGCTCGGCGACCGCTGGGTCGACGAGCAGGACGTGCTGGCCGTGATGGCCGAGAGATGCGGGGTCAACGACGACCCCGAGCACCGGGTCGGGCAGGACACCATCGACCCGGAGCTGACGGTCGACGCGCTGGACCGGATGGCCGCCCGGCTGCGGAAGGCCGCGGCGGACGGGGAGCGGGTGCTCTTCGCGACCGGCCACCCGGGCGGGCTGCTCGATGTGCACCGGCAGACCGCGAACGCCCTGCGGGCCGCCGGATGCGAGATCGTACGGATCCCCGGCGGTCTGATGGCGGACGAGGGCATGGTCTTCCAGTTCGCCGACGTCGCGGTGCTGGAGCGTGGGGCGACTCTGTGGCACACCCATTCCCCGGTCCCGATGGCCGCCATCCTGGACGGCCTGGAGCGCGAGGGCCGGCCGCGGCCCGACCTGGTCGTGGCCGACCACGGCTGGGCCGGGTGCGCGGGGCAGCGCGGGATCGACTCGATCGGCTACGCGGACTGCAACGACCCCGCGCTGTTCCTGGGCGAGGCGGAGGGCACCCTCCAGGTCACCGTGCCGCTGGACGACCACGTCGCGGACCCGCGCTACTACGACCCGATGACCGACTACCTGCTCGACGCGGCGGGGCTGCTCCCCGCCGGCCAGGCGTGACCCCCGTCAGACCCTCGGGCGCAGACGTACGGGCAGAGACCGGTGGCCGTTGCTGATCAGCGACGCCACGGGCCTCAGGTCCCCTTCCTCGGGGACGAGTTCGGCGTCCGGGAAGCGGGCGAAGAAGGCGCTCAGCGCGGCCTCCGCCTCCATCCTGGCCAGCGCCGCGCCGAGGCAGAAGTGGATCCCGTGGCCGAAGGCGAGGTGGTCCTTGGTGATCCGGGTGACGTCGAAGACGTCCGGGTCGTCGTGCCAGCGGGGGTGCCGGTTGGCCGCCGCGTAGGAGGCGAGGACGGCCTCCCCCTTGGCGATGGTCCGCCCGTCGGGCAGCGGGATGTCCGTCACGGCGAACCGCAGGGGGAGGTGCTTGACGGGAGGGGAGTGACGCAAGGTCTCCTCCACGACGTCCAGCCACGACGCGCGGCCCTCGAGGACGTGGGAGAGCTGGTCCGGATCGGTGAGCAGGGTCGTGACGGCCTGGTCGATCAGGTTGACGGTGGTCTCGTAGCCTGCGTTGATCATCAGGAGTAGTGTGTCGCGGAGTTCCTCCTCGGTCAGCCCCTCCCCGTCGACGCCCTCCTCACCCAGGGCGATCAGCACGGACGCCGTGTCCTCGCCCGGCTCGGCCCGCTTGGCGGCGATGAGGGCGTCGAGCATGCCGTACAGCTGAGCGGTGTTGGCGGCGGCCTCCTCGGGGGACAGGGTGGTGGCGAACACATCGTTGACGAGGACGCGGAACTCCTTGGCCCGGTCGTCGGGGACGCCCAGCAGCCGGCTGATGGCCATGATGGGCAGCGGATAGGCGAACAGGTCGCGGATGTCGGCGACTTCACCGGGGGGCGTGGTCTCCAGGGCGTCCAGGAGCCCCTCCACGATGCCGTCGACGGCCGGTTTCATCGCCGCGATGCGCCGGGCGCTGAACGCCGGGGCGACGATACGGCGCAGGCGGCGGTGGTCACCCCCGTAGGCGGTGAACATGTTCGTGGCGGCGACCCACAGGGCCAGTGGCCAGGTCCGCAGCGCCTCCTCGAATCCGGGCCAGTGCCGACGTGGGTCCTTGGACACGTCCGGGCTGGTCAGCAGCTCCTTCAGCAGGGCCGGGTCGCTCACCGACCAGGCCTCCACACCGAGGATGTCGATACGCGTCGCGGCGCCCTGGGCGCGTAACAGCTCGTGCTCGGCGTCCGCGTCGCGGGCGGCGGGGTCCAGGACGATGGGGGCGGGAAGCTGGGTCACGGCCGGTTCTCCTCGCTCGGGCGGTCGGCGGAGTCCTACCCGGCGCCAGGAGCCCGGGACCCCGCGCCCGGTAGCACTCCAGCGTTCAGGAGTACGACCGGCTCACACGTGACCGCCTCGCGCGCGGCTCAGCTGCCGCCGCGCGCCGCGAGCCGCTGGGCGCGCCCCGGTGTCGGGTCCAGGTACACCCGCTGGATCGACGGGTAGCGCTCCCGCAGTTGCTGCTCCGCCTCCTCGCACGCCCACTCGATCTGCGCGGCCGTCGACGCGTCCCGGAAGTCGATCTTCGCGGCGACCAGCAGCTCCGACGGGCCCTGGATCAGCGTGGTCAGCTCCACCACCTCCAGGATGTGCGGCACGGACAGCAGCTCCTCGCGCACCCCGGCCCGCATCCCGGCCGGGAGCGGCCGGCCGATCAGCAGCTGGGCGTTGGACCGGCAGAGCACCCATGCCACGTACACCAGCAGGACGCCGATGAGGACCGAGGCGATACCGTCCCAGACGCCGGATCCGGTGAGCTGCCCGCCGAGCAGGCCACCGGCCGCCAGCAGCAGCCCTGCCAGCGCCGCCGAGTCCTCCAACACCACGGCCTTGACCGCCGTGTCGGGGGTCCGGCGCAGGTAGTGCGGCGCGGGCATCCGGAGCCGGGCGGCCTCACCGCGCACCTGCCGGATCCCCGTGCGCAGCGAGAAGCCCTCCAGCAGGAACGCGACCGCGAGCACGAGGTACGAGACGAGCGGGTCGCCGAGCTCCTCTCCCCGCAGCAGGGTGTGGATGCCGTCGTACAGGGAGAACACCGCCCCGCCGACGAACGTCGCGACGGCGGCGAGCATCGCCCAGATGTAGCGTTCGGGGCCGTAACCCAGCGGGTGGTCCTCGTCGGCGGGCTTCTCGCTGCGCCTGAGCGCGGTGAGGAGCATGACCTCGGTGACGGTGTCGGCGACCGAGTGCGCGGCCTCCGAGAGCATCGCGCTGGAACCGCTGATCAGCCCCGCCACCAGCTTCGCCGCCGCGATACCGAGATTGGCGGCCGCCGCGACGACGACGGTGGACGTGGACTCGCCGCCACCGGTCTGCTCGTCATTCCTGGCGTCACTCGTGGCGTCACTCATGAGGGGCAGTATGTCCGAATGTGCGGCTTCAGTCCCTCGGGACGCGGACCAGGCCCTCCTGGATGACCGTGATGGCCAGCTTCCCGTCAGCCGTCCAGATCCTGGCCTGGCCGAGGCCACGTCCGCCGGACGCGGAGGGCGACTCCTGGTCGTACAGCAGCCACTCGTCCGCCTGGAAGGGGCGGTGGAACCACATGGCGTGGTCCAGGCTGGCGCCCACCACGTCACCGACGGACCAGCCACCGCGTCCGTGGGCGAGCAGCACCGAGTCGAGCAGCGTCATGTCGGAGACGTACGTCGCCATGCAGACGTGCAGCAGCGGGTCGTCCGCCAGCTTGCCGTGGGTGCGGAACCAGACCTGGGAGCGCGGCTCGCGGGGTTCGCCGGCCGTGGCGAACGGCGGGGCGTCGACATAGCGCAGGTCGACCGCGGCCCGGGCCTCCAGCAGCCGGTCCACCATGCGCGGGTCGGTGAAGCGGTCCGCGTACCGGGGCAGCATCTGCGCGGCCGTCGGCAGGGTCTCCGGGTCGGGGGCGGCCGGCATGACCGCCTGGTGGTCCATGCCGTCCTCGTGCACCTGGAACGACGCGGAGAGGTGGAAGATCGGCTTGCCGTGCTGGACGGCGACGACCCGGCGGGTGGTGAAGGACCGCCCGTCGCGGATCCGGTCCACGTTGTAGACGATCGGCGCGCCCGGGTCCCCGGGACGCAGGAAGTACGCGTGCAGGGAGTGCGCGCCCCGGTCGTCGGGGACCGTGCGCCCGGCGGCGACCAGGGCCTGGGCCGCGACCTGGCCGCCGAAGACCCGGGGCACGACCGCCGAACGGCTCGTGCCCCGGAAGATGTCCTGCTCGATCTGCTCCAGGTCGAGCAGATCGAGCAGGGAGTCAAGTGCTGGGCTCATGGAAGGGAGACGTAGCCGTGCTCAGAGACCCATGGACTTGGCGATGATCGACTTCATGACCTCGCTGGTGCCGCCGTAGATGCGGTTGACCCGGTTGTCCGTGTAGAGGCGGGCGATCGGGTACTCGTTCATGAAGCCGTAGCCACCGTGCAGCTGGAGGCAGCGGTCGATCACGCGGTGCGCGACCTCGGTGCAGAACAGCTTCGCGGACGCGGCCTCGGCGGCGGTGAGCTCACCGGCGTCCAGAGCCTCGATCGCGCGGTCGCAGACGGCCTCGGCCGCGTCGACCTCGGCCTTGCAGGCGGCCAGTTCGAACTTGGTGTTCTGGAAGGACGCGACCGTCTTGCCGAACACGGTGCGGTCCTGGGTGTACTGCTGGGCGAACCGCACGGCGGCGGCGGCCTGCGCGTACGCGCCGACGGCGATGCCCAGGCGCTCCTGGGGGAGGTTCTGGCCGAGGTAGGAGAAGCCCTTGTTCTCCTCGCCCAGCAGGTCCTCGACGGGCACCTTGACGTCCACGAAGGCCAG
The DNA here is from genome assembly GCF_042871445.1 of Streptomyces sp. NPDC005794. Taxonomy (NCBI): domain Bacteria; kingdom Bacillati; phylum Actinomycetota; class Actinomycetes; order Kitasatosporales; family Streptomycetaceae; genus Streptomyces; species Streptomyces sp. NPDC005794. The sequence goes on along the minus strand of NZ_JBIAIN010000004.1, from coordinate 407,174 downwards.
TTCGGCGGTGTCGGAGACCTTGAGGCCCAGCTTGTCGAGCTTGCGGCCGACCGAGTAGCCCTCGGACTTGGTGTCGACCACCAGGAGCGAGATGCCGTGGCGGCGGTCGTCGGCCTTGGGGGCGTCCGTGCGGGCGCAGACGATGACCTTGTCGGCGTGCACGCCACCGGTGATGAAGGTCTTGGCGCCGTTGAGGACGTAGTGCGTGCCGTCCTCGGAGAGCTTGGCGGTCGTCTTCATGCCGGCCAGGTCGGAACCGGTGCCCGGCTCGGTCATGGCTATCGCGTACATGGACTTGCCGGAGACGAAGTCGGGCAGCCAGCGCTTCTTCTGCTCCTCGGTGGCGTACGCCTTGAGGTACGGCAGGCAGAGCAGGACGTGCACACCGGAGCCGCCGAAGGAGATGCCCGCGCGGGCGGTCTCCTCGTACAGGACCGCTTCGAACTTGAAGGACTCCTCGCCCGCGCCGCCGTACTCCTCGGGGACCTCGATGCCGAAGATGCCCAGCTCGGCGAGCTTGTAGTAGAAGTCGCGAGGCGCCTGGCCCGCCGCGAACCACTCGTCGTAGACGGGGACGACCTCGGCCTCGATGAAGGCGCGGATGGTCTCCCGGAACGCGTCGTGGTCCTCGTTGTAAACCGTACGGCGCACGGGGTGCCTCCTGGTGTCAGCTTCGGCTTCGGTCGCAGTGGCTAAGCGCTTGCTCAGTCCTGGTCAAAAGTTACCCGGCGGTCACGGTGGCTGTCCAGGGTGATGCTGAGCACGCCTGGCCCGGCTCCCGCCCCCGGACTGTCAGTGGCGTGGTGCAGGATCGGAACGAACGATCACCGAGCGGACGGGGGATGGCTATGGCGATCACGAACGAGCGCATCACGCGGTACGTGTTCCTGCGTGTGCTGTACGAGGACGGCTACTACCCCGACCACCTGGTCGACAAGGGCCGGGGCGTACTGATGCGGCTCTGCGAGCGGATCGAGGCGGAACAGCCGGCGGACCTGGCCGCGCTGTACGCGCTGACCGAGGTGGCGACGGAGGAGTTCAACGCGCTGGAGGCGGAGTTCGAGGAGGCCGGCAGCGAGATCGAGACCGTCGCCCGTGAGGAGATAGCGGAGAACTTCTGGTTCGTCGCGTCGGCGTACGGGTTCGAGGAAGCGGACGTGGAGGAGCTGGTCGCCGCCCGGGAGTGGTGACGGCGCCGCCGTCACGGGGGCGGGATCGCGCGGCCCCGGCCCTGTGACGGCGGGTGCCGGATCGGAGCGCCGCGTTCACTCCGATGGCGGCCGACGACGGGCAGGCGCACAGTGAAATGAGGAGCCGGCGAGGGACGAGTCGCCTCGTCGCAACGATCCTCTGTGAGGCAATCATGGCTGATGTCGAATCCCTGAGCGGGAGTTCGCTGACAGGCAGGAACGCGGAACGGGCCGGACGGGGCACGACCACCATCGCCGACGGCGTCGTGGCCACCATCGCCGGGATCGCCATCCGTGAGACCGAGGGTGTGTATTCGGTGGGCCGAGGCGCGTCGAAGGCTCTGGGTGCCGTCGCGGGGCGGGTGTCCAAAACCGGCGGCGAGGGACGCGGTGTGAAGGTGGAGGTGGGAGAGAAGCAGACCGCGATCGATGTCGACATCGAGGTGGAATACGGCATCCCGATCCATGAGCTCGCCGACCGGATCCGGACGCATGTGACGGACGCGGTGGAGACGATGACGGGCCTGGAGGTCGTCGAGACCAACATCAACGTCTTCGACGTCCATGTCCCGGGCGACGACGCGGACGACCAGGGCGACGAAGGGGACCGCTCCGGCGGCAGCACGGTGGCTGCCCGCGTGCGGTGAGCACCCCGCCCGCCGTGCCCGCGCCGGCCCTTCGGGTCACGTGGTGTGACGGCGGTCCCGCCAGTACGTCCGGAGCAGCGACGACGCGCCCCAGGCTGCAACGATCAGTGCGGTGACCTGAATCCAGAACCTAGTTGACATCTCGGACGTCGTCCAGAGATCCGGGCAGCGCCTCCCGTTCGCCGGCACGCGAAGGACCGCCCGCCCAGGGCGCGACCTGGACGGGCGGTCCTTGCTCGGAGCGCGGCGGCTGGTGGCTACTGCGGCTTGAACGAGCGGATCTGGTAGCTCCCCTGGAGGTTGCCGCCCTGTCCGGCCAGGGTGGAGCCGACCCGGGACTTGAAGTTCGTCTGGGTGTAGTACTGCACGCGGTGCTCCGTCTTGTTCCACACCGAGAGGACGTTCTTGCCGTTCCGGATGAACGAGCAGTTGTCGGCGGTGTTCCTCATCTCGCGAGCCGTCCACTGGCAGCGGGTCCCCCCGCCGTTCCAGCCGTCGAAGGCGCAGAAGTAGCCGTGGGTGCACCGGGCGAACGCGGCGCTCGGGGCGGCGGCTCCGCTCACGGCGGGCTTGCCGGCGTCAGTGGCGGAGACGGGCCCGGTGCCCAGTCCGAAGGCCAGAAGGACCGCGGCGGCGGCGAGTGCGGTGATGCGGTTCACGGTGAAGACCTTTCGCTGTTCGTCGACCGGGCGGTGCCCGCGGTCAACAGCAGCGTGGCACCCCGGTGACCTGCGCAGACAGCCCCCGAACGGGGGGCGCCCGAGGTCTTTCCAGCGGTGCGGGGCGCGCCTGTGCGCACCGGCGTGAACGTGGCGGCCGGATCACGCACGGCGCCTCCCTTGCCGTCCGGGCCGCCACCCGTGCGGACCGGGGGAACGCGTACGACGCGCCGGTCGTCGCCGCACCGGACCGGCTGCTGACCGCCGGAAAGGAGGCGGAGCGGCTGAGCCCCGGCGCCTACGCCGACGAGGTCGTGCCGCTCGTGTCGCTCCTGTGGAAGACCGGCGGACCCGACCGGCAGGAACGCGGCGAGCGCAAGCCGGCCATGGTCATCGACGGTCTGCCTGCCGGGCGGTGACAGCCCGAGGCGTCACCGTGAGCCCGGCCGAGCGGGTGCGCTGCGACGACGGCCCCGTCTCGATCGCGAACTCGCCCGGCTCCACGGCCCATTGCCCCGCGTACGTGAACGAGGCCAGGGCCTCCGCGTCCACCGGGAAGGTGACCTCGGCGCTCTCGCCGGGTGCCAGCTCCACCCGGGCGAAGCCGCGCAGCTCACGCACCCGTGGCCACGAGCTCCCGCCGAGCATCCGGCGTACGTAGAGCTGGACCGTCTCCCGCGCCGGCCGGGCGCCCGTGTTGACGACGCGGACCGCGCAGCTCACCGGTGCCGGCCCGTCGAACCGGTCCGCAGCCACGGACGCCAGGGACAGCCGGGGCGTGCCGTATTCCACCGTCGTGTAGGAAAGGCCGTGGCCGAAGGGGTGACGCGGGGCGGCGGGCTGGTCGACGTAGCCCCGGTAACCGTGGTCCTTCCCGTTGTAGAACACCGGCAGCTGGGCCGCCGACCGGGGTACGGAGACGGGCAGCCGCCCCTGTGGTCCGGCCGCGCCGAACAGCACGTCCGCGACCGCCCTTCCGCCCCACGGTCCGGGGTACCAGGCGCTCAGCACCGCCGCCGCCGTGCCGGAGAGGTCCGGCAGGGCGTGCGGACGGCCCTGGACCAGCACCACGACCACCGGGGTCCCGGTCGCGGCGACGGCGTCCAGGAGGGCCGACTGGCCCTCCGGCAGGGAGAGTTCGGCCAGGTCGACGCCCTCCCCGCAGGTCATCTCCACCGGGTTCCCGGAGGCCACTACGGCAGCCCCGTTGGCGTCGAAACGCGTACCGGACTCACGTGCGCTCGATCCACCGAGGACCAGCACCGCGACATCGGCCAAGGCGGCGAGCGCCACGGCCTCGGGCAGGTCCGGCAGATCGCCGCCGACGAGGCCGCAGCCCCGGGCGTACGTGACCTGGGTGCCGTCGGGTGCCGCCGCCCGGATGCCCGCGAGCACGCCGCTGCCCGTGCCGGGCCGCTGCGGCGCGGTGTAGTCGCCGATCTGCTGCGGCACGGAATCGGCGTTCGGCCCGATGACCGCGACGGTCCCGATGCGACGGCCGGACAGCGGCAGCGTCACCCCGTCGTGTTCGAGGAGGGTGACGGATGCGCGGGCGACGCGCTCGCTCAGGCGTTCCAGGCGCGCGGGCTCCGTCTCCTGGGCGCCGGTGTACGGGCGCTCGAAGAGCCCCAGGCGGAACTTCAGCGCGAGGACGCGTCCTACGGCCGTGTCGAGCGTGGACTCCTCGACCAGTCCCCGCCGGACCGCTTCCGCCAGCCGTGGGTAGCAGTCGTCCCACAGGCTCAGGTCGGTTCCCGCCCGCAGCGCCATCGCACCGGCCGCCATCGGATCACCCGCCATCCGCACCAGGCGGTCGATCGCGAGCCCGTCGGCCATCACCAGGCCGCCGAAACCCCACTGTTCCCGGAGGATCCCGGTCAGCAGGTGGTGGTTCCCCGCGCACGGCACGCCGTCGAACTCGTTGTACGCGGCCATCAGGCCCGCCGCTCCGGCCCGTATGCCCGCCCGCGCGGCCACGAGATGGATCTCGTGCAGCTCGCGCGCCCCCAGCTCGGTGGCCGCGCTGTTCCGGCCGCCGATCGTGGCCCCCTGCCCGGCGAAGTGCTTGAGGACCACGGCCGCGCGGTCCGGCCCGATGTGATCCCCGGCCGGACCCTGCACCCCGCGCACCAGCGCCTCGGTGAACCGCGCCGCCAGGTACGGGTCCTCGCCGAAGCACTCCTCCGCGCGGCCCCAGCGCGGATCCCGCACCAGGTCGAGCGCGGAGACCAGCGCGACATGGCCGCCACGGGCCCGGAGCTGCGCGGCGGCGAGGGCCGCCGCCTCCTCGTACAGCTCCGGGTCCCAGGTGGCGCCGACCGCCAGGTTCACCGGCAGCACGGTCCCGTCCAGCGCCTGGACGCCGTGCGGCATCTCCTCGACCAGCAGGACGGGGATGCCGAGCCTGGTGTTCTCGACGACGTGCCGCTGCACGGCGTCGGAGACCCGCGCCCCGTCCGTGGCGCCGATCCCCGTCTCCGCCGTCACACCGGACCAGGGGTCGGCGCGCTGGAGTCCGTACAGCGCGCCCATCCCGTCATAGGCCGCCACCTCCGCACGGAACGCGTCCGTCAGCCGGTGGCCGGACGGGGTGCGCTCGTACGCGTGCCAGCCGTACATCCGCTGGTTGACCTGGCCCACCTTCTCGGTGAGCGTCATCCGCGACAGCAGATCGCGTACCCGCTCGGAGACGGGCGCCTCGGGGTCGCGGAACAGGGGGTCGGACATCGGGCGGCTCACCTCGGAGGTCGGGACGGGGCGCGGGGTCAGCGCAGTTCGAGCACGCGCACCCCGTACGGGGCGAGGGTCACGTCCGGCACCGGGTCCCCGCCGGTCAGCTCGCGCAGTTCCCCGTCCACCGACGGGCGCACGGTCAGCTCCTCGCCGGACTGGCTCACCAGCCACACGAAACGCGCGCCGTCCTCGCGGACCAGCGTGTCGGCGCTGACGTACGGGGTGGGGACCGTCACCGGCCGTGCGGCACCGGCGAGTTCGGCGAGCGCCGCGTACAGCCGGTGGGTCTGCTCCGGGTTGGCGCGGGCGGTGCGGGCCGCCATGTGCTCCAGGGGATACGTGGCCAGGACGGTGCGGCCCGCGCCCGTCTCGTACCGCAGCAGCGCCGGACGGCCGTGCGCGTCGGTGGCGACGACCCGCGCGCCGTCCGGGACGACGGGCAGGTAGGCGCGGCTGTCCTCGTTGCCCGCGACCGGGAAGGTCAGCACCTCGCCGGCGGCTATGGAACCGAAGTCCTCGGTGAACGTCATCTCCAGGACGTCGTCCTCGATCGGCTCGGCGACACCGTAGGACAGCTGGAGCTCCACCCCGAACAGCCCGTCGAGGTCGTGGAACCACGGGCCACGCGTCGTCGGGTACTCACCCGAGCAGAACGACAGGTAGACCGTGGCCCCCTCCTTCGCCCGACGCTCCAGCGCACGGCGGGTGCGGGTGGTCAGCTGGCGGGTCGACGGCAGCAGATACAGCGAGGCGTCGTCGGGCAGCCCGTCCGCCTCCCGGGCGAACGCCACCGGAAGGTCCGCGCCGCGCGCCGCCACATAGCCCTGGTGCAGCGAGGTGAAGATCAGCGGGCGGTCGGCGGGCCGGCTGTACGGGTAGCCCCGCTCCAGGAAGGCCGGCACGACCAGGGCCGCGTCCGCGTCGGTACGGCGGCAGCGCCGGAAGTCGACCTGCTCCAGGACCTTCGCGAAGGCGGCCAGTTCACGCAGCGGCTCCTTCGGGCGCCCGGCGTGATCGGTGATCCCGAAGTGCATCTCGAAGGGGTGGTGGTCGTACGGTGACTGCTCCCACAGGTCGTCGTAGTCCGTGTTGTTCCAGGCCATCCAGCCGGTGGCCCCGCCCAGCAGCGAGTTGTGCAGGGTCTGCCGGTAGAAGATCCCGGCGTTCGCGGCCGAGACCGTGTCGGTGGAGAGCCCGAACTCCTCCAGGACCACCGGCTGACCCGTGACGGCGGCGAGCTCGCACTCGAACGCGGCACGGTAGTGCTGGCGCGGCCGGTCCGTGTCGGAGCGGTAGACGTGCGGCCCCACGAAGTCGACGTACTCGGCGGTCTCCCGCAGCGAGAAGCCGTTGTCCCGGCCGGTCACCTCGATGCCCCAGGCACCGTCGCCGAGCGACACCGGCTGCGTGCCCCCCGCCGCGCGCACGGCGTCACACATGAACTGCGCCCACGCGGTGACGACATCGCTCGACGGCGGGTCGACCTGGTAGATCCGGCCGTAACCCGGCATCTCGTTGGTGATCAGCCAGCCCGTGACCGCCGGGTGGTCCGTGAAGCGCCTGGTCATCTGGGAGACGAACCACGCCTGCCGGCCGACGAGCCACACGTCCTCGTACAGATCCCGGTCACCACGCCACGCCGGGTCCCAGTTCTCGCCCGACATGTGGCCGACGATGAACGTGGGGACCGTGCCCATCCCCAGCTCGTGGTGGGCGTCCAGGAAGTCACGGAAACGGTCGCAGAGTTCCTCGTCGATCCGCCCGGGCTCCGGGTGGAAGTCCGGCCAGTAGAAGAACGACCTGGTCATGTTCAGACCGTGCTCCCGGAGCACGGCCAGCTCCTCGCGGACCGTCCTCGGCTCGTAGTTCCGCCACATCAGCGGACCGCCGGTGCGGGACCAGAAGTTGGTGCCGAGCCACGGGAGGACGGCGGAGTCGTGGGTGAGCTGGGCGCTGTGGCGTCGCATGGCGTTTCTGGTCCTCTTCGATGTGCGGGGGGTGCCGGGATGGGTGCGGCGGTTCAGGTCGGGGAGGTCAGCGGGCCCGTCGACTCCCGTACGACGAGACGGGGGCGGCCGTCGAGCACCGGCGGGGGCACCTCCTCCCCGCAGCCGGCGAGCAGGGTGAGCGCGGCGGCCGCACCGACGCGCTGGACCTGCTGGTCGACGGTGGTGAGCCGGGGGTGGACCCAGCGGCCGAGCGAGAGGTTGTCGTAACCGACCACCGACAGGTCGCCGGGCACCCGGAGCCCGGCGCGCTGCGCCGTGCCGATGCCGCAGACGGCCATGGAGTCGTTGGGGAACACGAGGGCCGTCGGCCGGTCGGGCACCGCGAGCAGCTCCTCGGTGACGGCGACGGCGGCCTGCTCGGTGAAGTCGCTGTGCCGTACGGCGACGGGGCGCAGGCCCGACTCGGCCAGGGCCTCCTCGAAGGCGTGCAACCGCAGCCGGGTGTGCAGCAGTTCGGCCGGACCCGCGATGTACGCGACACGGCGGTGGCCGAGCTCCAGCAGATGGGCGACCGCCTCCTTCATGCCGGCGCCCTGCTGCCCGAGCCCTACCCGGGGCACGGGCGAGGCGGTGTCGGGGGCGCCCAGCAGGACGGCGGGCAGCCCGAGGCCCCGCAGCAGGTCCGGGCGCGGGTCGTCGGCACGGGCGTCGGTCAGCACGGCGCCGTCTATGCGGCCCTCCGCGACCAGCCGCTCGTACAGCGCGTTCTCCTGGGCCATGTCGGCGACCAGGTGGAGCAGCAGACCGTAGCCACGCGGGGCGAGTTCGCCCTCCAGACCGGTGATCAGCTCACTGAAGTGCGGGTCGGAGCCCAGCACGTCGGTGGGCCGCCGGACGACGAGCGCGATCGTACGCGTACGGGCCCGGCGCAACGCCGTCGCGGAGGCGCTCGGGGACCAGCCCAGCTCGGTGGCCGCGTCCAGGACCCGGCGGCGGGTGGCCTCCGAGATCCGGCCGGTGCCGTTGACGGCCTGGGAGACCGCGGCGGTGGAGACCCCCGCCGCGGCGGCCACGGCCTTGATGGTGGGGCGCACGGCGGTACGCCCTTCGAGACGCCTGTTCACATTTTCACCGCTCCGCTGACGAGGGCCTGCTGCATCCGCTTCTGGAGCACGGTGTAGACCATCCAGACCGGGACCAGGGTCAGCACCGTGCCCGCCGTAAGGATGCCGTAGTCCGTACCCGTCAGGGACTTGAGCGTGGGCAGGGCGACCTGCACGGTCCGCTGCTCGGGGTCGGGGCCGATGATGACGAGCGAGTAGAGGTACTCGTTCCAGAAGGTCAGGAAGTTCAGCAGCAGGATGGTCGCGATCCCCGGCATGCACATCGGCGTGTAGACGTGCCGGAGGACGGCGAAGGTGGACGCGCCGTCGATGCGCGCCGCCTCCTCCATCTCACGCGGGATGGTCCGCATGAACTGCACCAGGATGACGACGGACAGCGGCATCGCCGTGGCCGGCAGGAACAGCACCATGAACGCACGGGTGTGGAACAGCCCGGTGGCGGCGGCGAGCAGGAACGTGGGGAAGAGCGCGGCGAAGGTGGGGACCAGGAAGCCCAGCGAGAACACCCGCTCCACCAGGGCGCCGAGCCGGCCCTCGGCACGGGCGATGGCGAAGGCCGCCGGTATCGCGAGCCCCAGGGTGAGGACCAGCGCCAGCACGGTGACGAGCATCGAGTTGAGGACGGCGGGACCGAGGTGTGCCGAGGAGAACGACTCGGCGAAGTTGGCGGTGGAGAGGGACGTGGGGAGGGAGAACGGGCTCCCGAAGATCTGGTCGTTCGTCTTGAACGCCGAGACCAGCAGGTAGTAGAGGGGGACGACCAGCAGCACCATGTACAGCCACGCGAAGATGTGCGCCGGCAGCCAGGACCTTCCGAATTTCATGGGACCAGCTCCGTTCAGTAGTTCTGGCGGAAGACGCGGCGGATGGTCAGCAGCCCGGTCAGACCGACCAGGAAGAGGACCACACCGACGGTCTGGCTGTAGCCGAGGTCGGCCGCGATGAACGCCTTCTGGTAGACGAGGAAGGACAACGTCGTCGAGGAGCTCCCCGGACCGCCCTGGGTCAGCAGCAGCACGTTCTGCGCGGAACCGAACAGCGTCCAGAGGAACTGGAGCATCGTCACGACGCCCACGAAGTCACGGATGACGGGGAAGTGGATGCGCCACATGGCACGCCAGTGCCCGGCGCCGTCGAGCTGCGCGGCCTCACCGATCTCGTCCGGGACGCTGCCGAGGCGGGCCGCGAACAGCACGGCGGTGAAGCCGATGCCGCTCCACACGTCGAGGAGGATGAGGGAGCCGAGCGCGGTGGAGGGCGAGGCGAGCCAGGCGTCGGTCATCGAGCCGAGGCCGACCTTGTCCAGGGCGCCGTTGAGCAGACCGTCCGGTGAGAGGACCGCGTAGAACACCATCGCCTTGGCGGGGGTGGAGATCAGCCCGGGGATGAAGAGCAGGTAGCGCAGGACGCGGTGCCCCGGCGGTTTCTGCGCGACGTAGTAGCCGAGCATGTACGCCCCGATGATCATCAGGGGCACGGCCACGACGAGCTGTACGGCGGTGTTGCGCACCGCGTCCCAGAAGACCGGGTCGTCGAGGACGGCGCTGATGTTGCCGGTGCCGGCGAAGGAGACCGGCTGGAGCATGCCGGGCCAGTGCAGGGCGGCGATGACGAAGATGGCGACCAGCGGGCCGACCATGAAGACCAGGTACCAGACCAGCGCGGGCACGGCGAGGATGACCCCGCCCTGCGTACGGCGCTTCGTGGTGGAGGCGGACGGCGGGGGAGGGACCGGTCCGCGGACCGAGGCGCCGCCCGGGGCGGACGAGAGCATCGTCATGGGAGGACTCGCAAAGGCTCGGGCGCGCGGATCAGGCCGTGCGGTAGGCGGATTCCAGGGCGGAGCGCACGGAGGCCGCGCTCGTCCCCCGGGTGAAGGCGGTGCTGGTGGCGGTGATCAGCGGCTGGGTGGCGGTCGGGGGGACGTACAGGTCGGGCAGGAGCGCCTGACCGACCCGGTCGCCGAGCTGCTGGGCCTTGGCCACCAGCGGGAAGTCCTTGCTGACCGTGTCGGTCACGAGAGCCATGTCCCGGCCGCTCTCGGTGATGAAGCGCGACACCACGTCGGGGCGGTACATGAAGCGGAGGAACCTCTCGACCGAGGACAGCTTCTTGACGCCGTTGGGACTGATCCAGAAGCCGATCAGGGTGTACGAGCGCAGGATGGTCGGCTTCTCGTGGACGGAGCCGGGCGCGAGCGGCCAGCCGCCGACCTCGGTGTGACCGGCCGGCTTCGCCGGGACCTTGGCCAGTGCGGAGGACATCGCGGACTGGATGGCCGCCGCCTCGGTGTTGTACTGCGTGGTCATCGAGTCGGAGGTCAGCCCCTGCGCCTTGTCGGCGAAGACACCGGCGTCCCGCAGGGCCACGAAGTAGTCGATGCCCTCGCGAGCACCCCGGCTGCCGCTGAAGTCGCCGGTCGTGTAGACCTTCCGGGCCTCCTCCGGGGTGAGGAAGGTCTGGATGATCTGGGCGAGCAGCTTCTGCCCCGTCCAGTCGTTGCCGCCGACGGTGACCGGCGCGATGCCCTTGGCCCGCAGCTTGCGCGCGGCACCGATGAGCTGGTCCCCGGTGGTGGGGACGGAGCCGATGCCGGCCCGGTCGAGCAGGTGGGTGTTGAAGGCGACGGGCCAGTTGGTGGCGAAGTACGGGAAGGCGCGGAGCCTGCCCTTGTCGTCGGTCCACTCCGTCAGCGCGGCGGGGAGGACCCGGTCGCGCAGTCCCCAGTCGTCGAGGTAGCCCTTGACGTCGACGGTGGCGCCGACGTCGGTCCAGGCGAGCGTCTTGTCGTACAGGTTGACCATGACCACGTCCGGCTCCTTACGGGCCAGCCGTGAGGTCTCGTAGACCTGGGGGAGGTCGTCGCCGTTGACGAGGTTCTTGACCCGGATGCCCGGGTTCTCCTTCTCGAAGGCCTTGACGACGGCGGTGTAGGTGGGGGAGCCCGGCGCGGTGGTGCCGAGCTGGGTGTGGACGAGGAGGGTGCCGGGGTCGGAATCGGCCGAGGCGAGCGTGGAGCAGCCGGACATTGCGGGCAGCGCGGTAGCGGCGGCGAGGCCGGAACCAGCGGCAAGGAAACCGCGCCGACTCAGGGGTGAGCGCACAGCGGGATGTCTCCAACCAGGACGTTAACCAGAGTGGTTAATCGATGTACCAGCGGGTTGCGAGAAACCTAGGTGCGAGGGGCGAGATGGTCAACCCCCGGTTGCACATGCTGGAAAGTCCGACATTTCAGGCGGCGGTGAGGTGCCTCGCCGTACGCTCTCCGGTCGCGAGCGGGCGCGGCGCGCCGGTTGACGATTCGCGGCGTTCGTCGCCAACGGCGCCGACCCTGAACCGCCACCGCAGGTGTACCGGGTAATCGGGGCACCGCAATACCCATGCCATCTTCCGCCTTTTTGCGGTAAGGGGCGATTTTAAATCTGATGGACTCAGAAGTGTTCAGATTTGAACAACTCCTGATGGGTCGGCTCCTTTAGGAGTGTGGGTGTGCCCGAGTTGCGGGAGGTGGCGAAGGGGTCAACATTGGTGACAACTCCCGCCGCGCTCCGATTTCGCTGTGGATCTCCGATGGCCGCAGGCCTGCACGCATGGATCCAGGGCGGACCAGCACGTCCCGAGAGTATGTGGAGCCATCATGGCCAAAACCCCCCGAAGGAAAATTTCCCGCCTGGTCGGTGTGTCCTGCTTCGCTGCCGCATGTGCGCTGCCGAGTGTGACCGCTGCTGCGGCAGTGCCCGGTGCCCTCGCCGGTGCCCTGCCCGCAGCGCCGGCCGAACCCTCACCCCCACCCCCGCCGCCGGAGAACCCGCCGGAGAACCCGCCGCCGGAGAACCCGCCGCCGGAGAACCCGCCGCCGGAGAACCCCCCACCTGGAGACACGCAGCCGGCTACCCCGCCCTCCGCTGACACGCCGCCGACTCCTGCCGACACGCCGACGTCGTCGGACACTCCACCGTCCCCGGACGCGTCGCCGCTTCCGACGGAGCCTGGGGAACTGAAGGCGGAGGTGGAGATCCGGACAGCGCAAGCGCCGGAGGAGGTGAAGAAGGAGGTGAAGGAGGCACTGACGAAAATGCTGGCCCTCATCGAGGATCCGGATGTGGCACCGGAGGACCGGGCCGCGTACATGAGTGTCGTGGGAGGGATCACCGCAGCGCTCAAAGCGATCCAGGATCCGGATATGACGCCGGAGGACCGGGCCGCGTGCATCAGGATCGTGAAGGCGCTGACCGAAGCCATGGACCCGCCGCCGCCTTCGGCGGGGTCGGAGGCTCCACAGGGGCCGCCCAAGTGGTTCTTGAGGGCCGCGGGGGACGTCGGCGCGGGGCTCGGGGCGTCCCATCACTCGAATTCGGCGCCGGAGGATCCGGAGGATCGAAAGGACATTCAGAAGAACATCGAGGAAGTATGCGACGCGCTGCGGACGTACCGGGATCCGAAATCTTCCGCAAGCGAGCGGGAAGAGGCGGGAAGGAAGGTGAAGCAGCGGATCGAGGCACTCAGTAATTCCCAGTACCTGGAATTGCTGAAGGAGATAAAGCGCTACAAGCCGTCGGCGGCATGTGTGGATACGATTGAGAACCGAACGCGTCAAGTCGGTTGGTCGGACGGATCTCTCTGGGGCCTTTCCGATCCGTCGTGCGCTGCGGCGTTGGCCGCAGGTGCCAGTCAGGAAGACACGCGGTGGCATGCGCTGTTGCTGTGCGTGCAACGAAACCCGTTCTCTTCATGTGCGGACGACATACCCAGGGAGTGACCGGGTGAGGCTCGGCGGCCGACTCCCCGACATGGCCTCAGGAACAGGCTGTCGGCGGCCTCGGCCGCGGACACCGACGGCGGCGCTCGTGTGCGTACGACACTGCTCGAGACCGAATGGGCCCAGGTCCGGCCGTCGCCGTCGGACCGCACGTCCTCTCCGGGGAAGCCCGAAATGCGGGCGGGGGCGTGGGCTCAGCGCCGTGATGGCGGCAGCCCACGGGCTCCCTTCAGCTTCGCGCCCGTGAGATCCACGCCGGTGAGGTTCGCGCCGGTGAGATTCGCGCCGGTCAGGTCCGCCTTGGTCAGGTCGGCCCTGGTCAGGTCCGCGTAGGTCAGGTCCGCATAGGTCAGATGCGCGCCGGTCAGGTCCGCGTCGGTCAGGTCGGCCCAGATCAGCTTTGCGCCGTTCAGCTCCGCAGTGCGGAAGGCGGTGCGCTCAGCGACCGCACCGTTCAGGCTGGCTCCGTTCAGCTTCGCGCCCGTGAGGCGGGCGCCCGTCAGTCCCGCGCTCGTCAGATCCGCCTTGTTCAGGTCCGCGCTGGTCAGGTCCGCGTCGGTCAGGAGAGCGCCCGCCAGGTGTGCGTCGATCAGACTTGAGGCGCGGAGGACGGCGCCGTCCAGGTTCGCGTCGGTCAGGTTGGCGCCGCTCAGGTTCGCGCCGGTCAGGTCTGCCTCCTGAAAAACCATCGAAGCGAATTCGCTGCCGCCGCGCCCGGATCTCAGTCCCCTCAGATCGGTACGACTCACATCCAGCTGGAATGCCTCGTCGACGTCGAGCGGCCGTTGGGCCAACACGTTCATCACCGCCTCGATATCAGTGGGCGGGGCAGCCTCCGACGACGGGTTCTGCTGCTTCCTGGCGTCGGCCCCTGGCAGGGGGGCGTGCCGGCGTACGTACGCGGTCAGGACGGAGACGACCGTGGGGTGGTCGCGGACGGAGTCCTGCATGATGCGCTCGAGACCGTAGATTCCCCCCAGGCGCACATCCACGGAATCCGATCCCAGGTTGGTGACCGCCGCGTTGAACCGGTTGGTGATCTGCCCCTGCTCACTGATGCGCAGTTCCTTGCTGGTCTGCCCTACCTGCATCCAGGTGAACAGCAGTGCGGCCAGCGCGGCCAGTCCCGGCAGGCTGACCGCCACCAGTCCGAACCGATCCGTCCGGCTGCGGGCCTTGGGGCTGCTCGCCTCGGACCCGCGTCTCCCGTGCCGACGGTGTCGCTTCACGGCGCGCCGATGTGCAATCCGGCGGAGCTGTCCGACGCCAAGATCTTTCGTCACCGTGCCCATGGCACGCCATGGAGCCGGAGCAACTATGAAGCCACACCGCCGGGGCACACGAACGGGCGCGCACACGCCCTGACTGCCGCGCGTCCTCCCACCGGTGCTGTCCCACCACCAGGGGGGACAGCACCGCTGGGAGGAACTGACGTACGAGCCGCCCCGGGCCGGAGGGGTACCCGCGTACGTACCGGGCGAGGGTGGAGGACACCGACCGCGAGGTCCGGCACGGGCGTCCCGCCCGGGCCGCAGGAGGCCGCGATGGCCTCGGGCGTACGTCACCGGGTGCTGGACGTGCTGCCGTTCCGGGAGGCATGCGTGTTCTGCACCGCCGGGGTCTGAGGGACCACGGCCCTGGCCTGCCGCCGAAGTGATCTCGGATTGCGGATCGCGGATCGCGGATTGCGGATTGCGGCGCAGGGGCTGAGCTGCCGGCCGGTCAGGAGTCGAGCACGGCGGCGACGCCTTCGATCTCCACGAGCTGGTCTTCGTATCCGAGAACGGTGACGCCGAGCAACGTACTTGGGACGTCGTGGTCGCCGAACGTGTTCCGGACCACCTCCCAGGCGGTTACCAGGTCCTCCTGCCGCGTGGACGCGACCAGGACGCGCGTGCTGACGACGTCCTCCAGGCCGGCCCCCGCCGCTGCGAGCGCGGTCTTCATGTTCTCGAGGGCCTTCGCCGCCTGGCCGGCGTAGTCGCCGACGGCCGCTGTGGTCCCGTCCTCGTTCAGCGGGCACGCCCCGGCGAGGAAGATCAACCGCGCGTCGGCGGGTGCGGTGGCGGCGTAGGCGTACTCGGCCACGTCGGACAGGGCGGTGGAACGGATGAGCGTGACGGCGCGGGGCATGGCATCCAAGTCCTCGTGGACGGGCTGAGGTTCGTATTCCTAGCAGTCCGCCGTCCGGGCGTCCCGTCATTTTTCGACCTGGCTCTCGCCCTGCACGGCGCTGCGGAAGCCTTCATTCGGGCGTGTACACCGTCTGGACCAGCTGGTTCGGCCGGTCCTTGCGTATGAGCACGCCTCGGCCCGCCGGCTGCCGGCTCGCGTACACCCCGGGGAACAGCTGGCCTTCGCTGTGGTCACCGGCCATGAGGAGGGCGGTCGCCCCCGACTCGCGCAGACTGTGGACCAGCGGCTCGTACATGCCCCACGACGCGCCCGCCACCTGGCGCGACAGGACGAAGTGGAGGCCGATGTCCACCGCCGAGTGGATGTACGGCACGAACGGGTCGAGCGGTGAATGGCGATCCGCGAGCAGTACGTCGTAGTCGTCGACGAGCACCACGATCCGTGGGCCGGCGCCCCAGTTGCCGGGCTCCAGGTCCTCGGGGGGAGTGCTGTCGTCGGGCAGCCGCTTCTCCAGCTCGATGGCGATTCCGGCGGCGAGCCCCTCGCACAGTCTGGCGTTGTGGGCGTAACCGCCGTCGAACTCCTCAGGGATCACACCGCGCAGACCCTGCTTCGGGTCCACGACGGCGAAGAGCAGCTCGTCCTCGCTGTAGCGGTCGATGAGGCCGCGGACGACGGTCCTGAGGAGAGTCGTCTTGCCGCACTCGCTGTCGCCCAGGATCAACAGGTGCTGGTCCTGGCGGAAGAGATCGAGCAGAACGGGAGCGAGCGCGTCCTGGTCCAGGCCGATCGGCACCTGTCGGGGCTCGGCGGCCCGGCGGGGGAGCAGATGGGGTTCCAGGATGTGGGGCAGCACCAGGACAGGCGCGGCGACCTCACCGCTCCAGGCGTCCTGGACCGCACGAACCGTGCGGTCGAGGACGGCCTCCAGATCGGTGGCGTCCGCGCGTCCGTCCGTACGCGGGAGCGCGGTCTGGGCGAAGAGCCCCCTGTCGGTCAGGGCGCGGCCGGGTTCGTCGGGTGACAGGGTCTCGGCGAGCTTCGGATCGATGCCGGATTCGCCGGGGTCGTCCAGACACAGCTCGACCCGGGTACCGAACGACGCCTGGGTGGTGGTGCGCACCTCGTTCCAGCCGCGCATCCCTGCGACGATGTGGATGCCGTGGGCACCGCCCCGCTCCAGGATGTCGAAGATCGTGTCGTCCAGCTCGTCGAAGTCGTCACGCAGTGCGTCGAATCCGTCGATGACCAGCACGATCTCCGCCGACGCCAGCTGGGGCAGCCCGCCCGTCCGGTGCAGGGTGCGCAGGTGCTCGACGGATTCGACGGCGTGCTCGCGGAAGAGGTCCTCGCGCGCTTCGAGCATGCTTCCCACCATCTCGACCGCGCGCACCACGCGTGCGCGGTCGTCGTGCCCCGCGATGCCGCCGACGTGCGGCAGCCCGGCGAGGACCTGGAGGTCGTCGGCGGCCAGGTCGAGACCGTAGACACCGACCTCCTGCGGGGTGTGGGTGAGCGCGAGGGACAGGACCAGGGTGCGAAGGAGGGTCGTCCTGCCCGACTGCGGGTCACCGATGACGGCGGCGTGGCCACCGGCCGCCGTGAGGTCCAGGTACCACTGTCCCTGCCACTGTCCGGTCGGATCGTCGAGCAGACCGAGCGGAACCTGGAGCGGGCTCCGCCGCCCGGCCAGCTGCATTCCGCGCGGGCCGGCTTCCAGCGGACCGGCGGCTTTGTCGAGGGCGAGCGCGGCGGGCAGCGATGGCAGCCAGATGCCGTGTACCGCGGCAGCGGCGTCCTCCAGCTGTTCGACCACGACGTCCACGTCGGTCGGCCCGGTCTCGCGGCGCCCGGGCGCCGGTTCCCCCGGGCGCGAGTCGCCCGGTGTGGACAGGGCGTTGAACGCCTCGTACTCCAGGACGAGAGGCCCGCTCTCCGCCTCGTCCGCACGCTGCGAGGGGCCCCGGTAACCGCCGGAGACCTGGCAGGCCTGGAAGCGCTCGTAATGACGGGTATCGACCTTGAGGTATCCGAGACCCGGCAGCGGCGGCAGGTGGAAGGCGTCCGTGGTGTCCAGGACCGCGCGTGACTCCTCGGCGGAGAAGGCGCGCAGACCGATCCGGTACGAGAGGAAGGTGTCCAGCTCCTTGAGGCTGTCGTCCTCGATACGCCGGCCGGACAGGAGCAGATGCACCCCGAGGGAACTGCCGATGCGGCCGACGGAAAGGAGGAGTTCGATGAAGCCGGGCTCGTCGGCCAGGAGTTCACCGAACTCGTCGATGACGACGAGCAGGTGCGGCAGCGGATCCAGCTCGGGTCGTTCCTCGGCGCGCAGTGCGGTGTACTCACCGATGTCGGCGACGCCGCCCGCGTCCTCGAGGACCTGCCGACGGCGCTCCACCTCACCGGCGAGCGAGGCGTGGAGGCGATCGACGAGGCCTGGCTGGTCCTCCAGGCCGGTGATGAAACCGGCGACGTGGGGGAGCATCGCGAACGGTGCGAAGGTCGCACCGTCCTCGTAGTCGACGAGGACCAGGGCGACGTCCTCGGGCGGGTGCGTGGTCACCAGGGTGAGGAGGAGGGAGCGCAGGAACTCGGACCGTCCCGGACCGTCGGCGCCGACACACAGCCCGTGCGGGCCCATGCCGAGCTCCGTGGAGTCCTTGAGGTCGAGCAGCACCGGCTCGTGCGTGTCGCTGATGCCGACGGGCACGCGCAGGAAGGCGTGGGCGTCGCGTGGGGCCCACAGCCGGGTCAGGTCGAGGCGCGCCAGGTCGTCGATGCCGAGCAGACCGGCGAGATCGCCGGTGTCCGACAGGGCGGCGTCCACCAGCGCATCGTCGGACAGCCGCAGCGGCGCCAGCATCCGGGCCAGGCCCTCGGCGAAGGAGCTGCCGACCTCGTCGACGGTGCCGTGGGCGCTGACGGGTTCGGGCTCGCGCAGATCCTCCATGACCACCCGGGAGCCCTCGACAGTGAGCCGGATGCCGACGCGTCCGGGCTCCTGAACGCGCTGTTCGAGCAGGTGCAGGACGGTGACGCCCATGTCACGCAGGCCGACCGTGTCGTCGGGGAGGGGCAGATCGACGGCGTTCCCGCCATGCCCGTCGGTGACGACGAGAAGGCGGGAGGTCATGGACAGGGCGTCGCGCCCGGCCGGGTCTCCGCGCACCTCTGCCGCGCAGGACGCGCGGCGGCCCAGGTCGGCGCCGAGCTGCCGCGCGAGCTGGGGGGCCGACGGGGCGATACGCCGGGCGGCGACCGGACCGTCCCGCTCTTCGGCGTCCAGGAGGTGCGGCAGCCACTTCGCCCACTCCCAGTCGGCGATCCGGTCGCCGGGCACGGCGAGCGCCATCGCCACGTCCTCGGGGGCGTGTGTCGAGGCGGTCTGGACGAGCAGGGCGCGGACCACCCGCAGGCAGTCCTCGCGTGGGCCGATGACGCTGATGTTCCCGACCCGGTCCAGGGGCACCGTGAGGGGCAGGTCGGTCCCCGTACGGAATCGGCTCACCAGCGCCGAAGCCTCGTTGAGCATGAAGGGGTCCGGTGGAGTGAGGACGGAGGACCTCGCGTCGGCGATCCTCAGGTCGCCCACGGGTATCTCCCCGACGCCGACCCGCACACGCAGGAAGTCCGTGTCGTCGCGGCGGCGTTCCCACCGGCGGGCGGGGTCCCGCACGATGTCGTACAGGGCGTCCGGCGGCGGATCGAGTACGTCGGCGAGCTCCCGGCGCGCGCGCTCCTCCGCGGAGAGCTCCTCGCGCAGGCCCTCGACGTAGGCGAGGTAGGTCTCCCGCCGCGTCCGGTGGGCGCGCTGGGCCCTGCCGTGGGGGAAGAGGTGGAGCGACACGGAGCCGATGACGGTCACGACGAGGACGACCGCGCCCAGCGCGGCGAACCGGCTGTCGCGTACGGCGGTCATCATCACGACGGACAACATGACCCCGGCGGCGGGAAACAGCGTCATCGCGATGACGCCCGCCTTCCCCTCGGGGAGGTTGGGCGGGGCCTCAATGGTGAGGGGAGGCGCGGCGGCCGGGGGCCGGATGGTTCTGGCCGGGCGGTGTATAAGCCGGGTGCTCATGGGCGTCCGTCACTCACGGTCGGGCTCGGCAAGGGGAGCAGCGACGCTGCTGCGCAGGTGGGAACACGTCCGCGGCGAGTCGGGTGACGGCCTGCCGTGTCGCGCCGGAGAGCGGTTCGGTGCGGATCGCTCCGCCGGTGACCAGGTGACGGCCGAACGGGAGGAACTGCACGCTCGCTCCGGTGGACGCGAGCTGCTGTGCGGCCTTGCGAGGCCGATCCCCGCACGGGGCGTCCGTCCGGTGAGGCAGCCGGTCGAAAACCCCTGCCCTCTGCCACCGGTCCGAGCGCCGCCGGCACGTCCGGCCCGGGCCGAACCCCGGTCGGGCTCGCTCCGGCAGAGGCGGCAACGGCGGCTCGATCAGCGTCCACGACTCATCGTCCACGATCCACTGTCGAGTACCCACCCTCACGAACGGCCGGATCCGCACGCCGATTACGCCCTACCAGCTCACTTTAACAAGATCGTGTGATGAGCTCTCAGGGCGTGCCGGAAAACAAGTCGTGGCTTCCAGCTGTCGGACACGTTGTTCTGGTGTATGTCCTGGCGGCGGCGTTCCAGACGTTGTTGCCGCATCTCGACGAGCGTCGGCGTCGGCTGGTCATGGGGGCGGTACCACCTCGGGCTGCCGCTGCTGGGTAGCGGAGGGCAGGTCCAAGGGCGCTTGTCTGTCCGGGGCACGGCGGAGAGTCGGCCGCCGTGCAATCAGGAGTCGAGCAAGGCGGTCACGCCTTCGATCTCCACCAGCTGGTCGTCGTTTCCGAGAACGGTGACGCCGAGCAGCGTACTCGGGACATTGTGGTCGCCGAAACGCGTCCCGGACCGCCCCGCATGCGGTTACCAGGTCCTCCTGCCGCGTAGAGGAAGGCAACCGATCGGGCCGGCCGTGGACGACCGTCTCGGCATGCCTCCATCCAAGCCGCGCCCCGTCCGCCGGCATAGTGACGATCCTTCTTCGTAAGACACCGGTAACTCGCTCATGGGTCATGGGCGTCGTGGCGCTCTCGTCGTAGAGGTTGCCCTTGCGTTCGGCGTGTGCGGCGCCTTCGTCCCAGGGGTGCGTGACGGTGCCTTCGAGGAGTCGGGCCGCTCCGTCCGTGAGGGTCGCGATCACGGGTGATGCCACGTGGTCGAACTGCCCGACCCTCGACACCGAGAAGGAGGTGGGTGCGGGGAAGTCGGCGGAGATCCGTACAGAATTCCTGATAACCAGGAACGGAAAAGCCGCTGCCTCTGAATCACCCAGGGGATTCAAAGGCGAGCCGTTGCTGTGGGCCCTCGATAGCTGGCGTGGGAGACTGATCGTCTACGTGGGGAATTCGCCGCACCAGTTGCCGGCGAGGAGAGTGGCGGGCAGGTATTCGGACTCCATCTCGACCGGGATGCCCTCGTTCCGGGCGAAGCAGGCCATGGCGAGCGGGGCAAGGGCGACGAGCCCCGAGATCCGGGCCGCCCGTCCCTCCTCGGTCCAGTACTCCTTGTGCCACTCCAGAGCTGCGGCGAGGGCCCGGTCGAAGCCGGCGTGGTCCCCGCGAAGGATCCGGTGAAACATCTCCATCGGCGGATACATCAGCTTGCCCGCAGCTTCCGGCTGAGTGGCGACTGCCGGGTCCGTGCCGTCGATTGCGGCCACCAGCTTTGCACTGAGGCCGTCACCACCGAGCCAGTAGGTCTGCAGCGTGTCGATCCAGGCGTACTCGAACTCGTCGAATTGCGCATCGTTGTCCCGGAGCAGTGGCAGTGGTACCCGGCACAGGGCCGTGATCCTGTCCCGCTCCCGGCACACCACGGCCAGGTAGAAGGCGGTGAGCCAGGCACCCGGCGTCACGTACTGCTGCGGGCCAGTGGCCTGGAGGGTACGGTCCTCGTGCGCGATCCGGCACGGTACCTGACCCTCGGTGGCGGTCGCGGCAGCGAACACGGCCGAACCAACCTGCATGGCGTCCACCCAGGCATCCCACGTGGGAAAGCTCGCCCCCTGCGGATCCGTCAGGCAGTGCACTTTGGCCACCATGAGCGTGGTGTCCAGAGCTTCACCCAAGCCGGTCGAATCGTCCTCCAGACCACTGATCCACCGCTCCGCGCTCTCCTTGAGCGAGGTGAGCGCTACTTCCGCGTTGTCTACGGGGAAGGGATGGCGGGGGATGCGCGGAGTCAAGGCGTCGCTCCTTAGAAGAGCTTGAAGTGTTTGAGTACGGCTCCGGAAGCCGCCTCGCACGGGGCTCGGCGCCAGGTTGTGTGCGCCGACCGCACTCAGGCTCTTCGGCGAGTACCTTCCGCCGCCGACGTACGTGCCATCGGCCTCCTCCCGCCACAGGTCCGCCTGATCATGAAGGTACGGCAGACCTGCCTTCATGAGTCGGCTCTCCAGGTAGGAGGATCCAGCCCGGAGCAGTGGAACCCGGCATCCACCCGCGACGACACCCCGGCCCTCAGCCTCCCGCCCCGGCCATCGACAACGAAACGGGCCCTCGACTCCGTCGGAGGCCTGTAACGAAAGATCGAGGCTGACGAGCTTGTGCACGGTTGGCGGTGGGACGTCGGACTCTGGATCGCCGATCATGGCTGGGCGGTGGGGAACGTGACGTCTGATCACTCATTGCCGCGCTTCCTGTGTTTCGGGCAGGCTGTTGCCCGGCATGTGCTCTGCTGAGCTGCCCAAGGGATGTCCGGGCGCCCCGCTTCCAGGCACATTGTTCTTGGCCCGGCTGACATCGGCCAGGCCGCCCCCCCACACGCGCCCCCGTCCCGACCAGCACCGGCTGCCGTACCGGGGTCTCACGCGGGTGTGCTCCACAGTGTCCGTGTCGACGTCGGCCTTGTTTGCTTCCTTGCGGGCTTCGTCGGCGCGTTGGATGAGGTTGGACGGTGCCGCCGGGCAGGCGTACTGGCCCTTAAGCTTGGTGAAATGAGTGATGTGTATGCCGTAGACCTCGCCCTGAACTTGCAGGCTTCGGTGTCGAGCGCCGTGCTCGCCGATCTGCGATGGCACCTCGGCATCGAGGCCGGGGAGAACGACGAGCGAGGTCGTGCGGACACGGGCGACATGACCCCTCTGCTCGCAGCGCGTGGACCTGCGGCCCGTATCGGTGGCGTGCTGGTGGGCGTTTGCACTCGAACAGACGGCGGCTGGTCTCTGACCGCACGGCAGGAGGTGCATGCCGAGTTTCTTGCCGAGCTTGACTCGCTTGTGGAGCGGCTCGCATGGAACTCCAGCACTGAGGGAGTTATCGGCCAGATCCGCTTCCACGAAGAAGATGTTCCTGATCTGTTGGTCAGCAGATCAGGGGAACTGGTGAGAGTTCGGCTTGCCCACGAGGGGAGAACCTTGGGCTGATTACCTATCGGTTATCGTTCGTGAAACCGTCCCCAAGTGGCGATTGGCTTGAGGTGCTTTCGTTGATATTGGTCGCTACATGCAACGATTCTTCTGCATTCGCAATCAGGCGACCAATTTCGATTGGGAGGTGCTCAAACTCTTCCATCACCACGTCATATGGCTCCACGCGATAGACTTTCCCGTCGCGTCCCCTGGTCTCGATGAAGTAGCGATACCTGGCCGGTGAGCTAGGGTCGTCGACTTTGGCCCACGTCGCCTCGCGACGCCGTACCAGAAGATCGCCCAAGAATGAGGTCAGGTCAGTGTGGAGGGTGATCCAGTCCGATTGCTCGAACTCGCCCAGCGGTAGCCGATCAACGTAGTTCTGGAGGTTAGGCAGGAGAGACAGCGGGTCCTCCGCATACTGTGCTTGTGTGACGCCGAGAGCCAGAGCGAGTTCGGCGGCGTTGCGATGTGCCCCCGCAGCCCATTCTGAAACGTCTGCGTCTACCTCGTCTGAGGTCTCGTTCTGCATGCGATGCAGCCTTTCAAGCAATCTTGGTCGAGCCCAATTCGGCCCGGCGGGGACTTCGCCTAATTCTTTTTGGGTGCAGGCCCATATTCGAGGAAGATGATCTTCGCCTTCTTTAGATAGGCGCGAAGGTCATCTGATGGGCCAGCATGTGTGAACGACCATCGAGGATCATACCCGGGATTCATACGCCTCAAGGCTATGTCCTTGTGGATCTGTTCCTTGATGTGCTTACTTAGCGGGACCTCGTTTCGGATCGTCTGGTGTGTGCCGTCCTTGAGGGTAATGGTGCGGTACGGGCCGTAGGTCTTCACTTCGACGGCGACCGTACGCCCGTCCGGCAAGTCGACGGGAACGTCAACTTTACGACCTCCGGTGGCAGTCACGGGGTACCGCGGATCGGTGCTGGTAGGGACCGGATAATGCCGTTCGGGTCCCCCACGCCACATTTGACGATGCAGTTCCTCACCTTGTTCCCAGCGAGTGCGGACGGGACGAGCGTTGCGCACATCTCTGAGCGTGAGTGGGCCATCCGCAGGCAGTAGAGCCGGCCGGGTGTAATCAGGTTGGTTGCGCCCATGCAGGTCCGCGACAGACGGATCAGTCCTGGAGGACATGTCAGTGTCGTCGGAGCGTCCGGATTCGCTAATGTGGTTTGACCCGTCACCGCCCTCATCTGGCAGATGGTCGCTGTGGACAGTGTCGTCTGCGGCTCGGGCCGGAACGTCCGGGCCGCCGCTACTGGTCGGGCCGTCAGTGTGGGGAGGACTGTTGCGGGCAGCGGAGTTGCTGAGCTGATCTTGGCTGGCAGACGGGCCGACGTCCTGGGGTTTGATGCTGTTGCTTGGCAAGGGGTGCGCAGGGAGTTCGCCGCCCCTGCCTGTCGCGCCACCTCCCTGGTGGAGGGCGGGCACGCTGTTCTCGGGGTTGTTGCTCGGCATCTGGTTCGCCATGCCGCCTGAAGTGTGGTCGGGCGCCCCGCCGCTGCCGGGCAGGTTGTTCTCGGCCCGGCCGACATCGCCCAGGTCGTCGCCCGCGCGCGCCCCCGCCCCGACCAGTACCGGCTGCTGCACCGGGGTTTCCACCCGGGTGTGCTCCGGGGTGTCCGTGTCGAAGTCGGCCTTGTTGGCTTCCTTGCGGGCTTGGTCAGCGCGTTGGATGAGGTTGCCGTGTTCGTCGTAGAGGCCGGCGGGGCCGGCGTAGGCGGCGCCCTCGTCGAAGGGGCTCTTGACGGTGCCTTCCGGGAGGGCGATCACGCCCTCCGGGAGTTGGACCGTGCCGTCCGCGAGCCGGACCGCGCCCTCCGGGAGGGCTGCGCCCGCGGGGAGGTCGATCGTGCCGTCGGCCAGGCGTACGGCTCCTTCGGGGAGGGTGAAGACGTTGTCCGGGAGCGGGGGTATCTCGACGGTGCCCAGGCCCTTGAGGCCGGCCATCGCGTCGCCGACCTTCGTGAGGCCGAAGCCCGCGCCCTTGAAGACGTACGTCATCGGGTCCACGAACCGGCTAACCTTGCCCGCCGTGGACAGGGCCTTTGCGGCGAGGGCGGCCTTGCCGCCGCCGGCGACCGCGCCACCCGTACCGCCGGTGAACACGGTGGTGATCACGTTGAACGTGACCGCGCCGGCTGCCCGGGAGGGGTTCTCGCCCCACTGGTCGTAGGCGATCAGCGCCTTGCCCGTCTCCTTCACCGCGGTGCGCGATTCACGCAGCCAGGTGGGGAGTTCCTCGTCCTTCGCCGTCCAGAACTGCACGGCCGCCACCGGGCTGAGTGATATCGCGACACCGGTGGCGAGTTGGGCCAGGCCCTTCCACGCCTGGCCGGCCGCGTCCCAGCCGTCGAAGCCGACCAGGGTGCCCAGGCCCTTGATCGTGCCCCAGACCCCGTCGACGAAGAAACCCTTGGTGAAGTCCCAGGCGTGCTCCCACACCTGCCACCCCGGTGTGGACTCCACCAGCGGATCGCCCCAGGGGAGGCCTTCGGCCTGCTTGAGGGTTTCGGCGTCGTAGCCGTACTGGTTCGGGCTGTCGGAGCCGTCGCTCTTCTTCAGGGGCAGGAGGCATACGAGGGCGACGATCTTGTTGTAACAGGCGGTCTCCGCCTCCTGGAACGCGACCAGGGTCTCGACGATCTCATCGCGCCGGCTGTTGTTCTCCTCGATCAGGTCGCCGTCCTCACGCCACTTGTCATCGGCGTTGACCTTCACGAGGAACGCGCCCGCGTCCCGCTTGATCTCCTTCAGCTTCTCCACCAGCGGGTAGACCGTGTCCGAGTACGTGCTCAGCGCACCCGCGATGGTCTTCAGGTCCGACTGCAGCGTCAGCCCGGTGTCCACGACCGGCTTCGTCGTCGCGAACAGCTGCTCCGCCTCCGGCGCCTTGTAGAACGCCTGGAGACCGCCGAAGCTGCTGTGGACATCGCCGGTCGTCGTCGCGATCGTCGCCCCGGCCGACGTCAGCTCGGTGACCTTCACATCCAGCGTGGCCAGATTCCCCGTGAAGACCGGGATGCCTTCCAGAGGTATCGGCTGGTCGTTGCTCACTTGTTCCCCCCGGGAGCGTCCTTCAGCAGGTCCAGCCGCACCGCCTTGGCCGCGTCCTGCGCGTGCTTCGCCGCGTCCAGGTCGCCCGCCACGTACTCGTTGGTGGCCTTCGCCGCACCGAGCACAGCTGCCTGGATACGCTCCGCCATCGACTTCAGGTAGCCCTGGCGCTGCTCCAGGTACTGGCTCAGCGCAGAGGCCACCGCCCCCAGCGTGGGCGCCGACAAGGGGGCTGCCCCCACCGGCACCGGGCCCTGCAGCGGCACTGAAGCCTCCGCACCCGGCACGGCGGTCCCCGCCGCCGTCGCCGCCTCCGACATCGTCGTGACCAGCGCCGTCAGAGCCTTCTCCAGGTCACCCGCATGCGTACCGGTCACCTGCAACTGCCCCTGCACACCCTGCGGCTTGATGTCCCACGCCGTCATGAACGCCCACCCCCGTGTACCCCTGCACCACCGAACCGCGTCACCGCCTCGTCCGTGCCAGGAGGAACGTTCCTCCCGCTCCGGACGCGCTGAGCGTCAGCCGATGTTGTCGACCGCTGCCTTCGCACGCGCCAGCGTCTGCTGTGCCGTGCCGTCGTTCTTCTCCAGCGTGGTCTTCAGCAACTGGATGATGTTCCTGACCTCGTTCGAGGTGTTGTTCCACCGCAGTTCCTTGCCGTGGTACTCATCCGCCACCCCGTCCGCGGCGAAGTCCAGCATCGCCGCCTTCACCTGGGCGTCCCGCGCCGAGATCACCTGCTCCAGGCGGGCGATGACCGCCTGGATGTTGCCCTGTGCCTCCGTCGACGCACCGGTGTCGTACGAACGGCGGTCACTGTCCGTGGCCATAGTTGATTACTCCCCGTGGAATGAGATCCGAGCCTGCAAGTGGAAGGTGAGGCGGTCAGCCGCGACCCGAGAAGCGGGCGGCGTCGAAGTTCGCGGATGCCATCTGCGACTTCGCGTTCTCGCCCTGCTCCTGGTCACCCTCACCGAACGCCGCGTCCATCCCCGACTGCCCGCCGAGCAGCGCGGCCAGCGATCCGTTCAGCGCCGCGGTGATCTCGTCCGAACGCGTCTTGAACGAGTCGAAGGCCACCTTGCCGGCGCCGTTGAACTTGCCCTCCAGCGGCTGCGCCGCCTGGATCAGCTGATTGATCAGCGTGCCCAGGTCCGTACTCGACTCCGAGGAACGCGACCTCAGGGTCGTCAGAACCGATGCCCCCATGTCGAACTTCATCAGGCTTCCCCCTACCGGACTGAACAACCGTACGAACCGTCATGTCTATCAACCCGCACATCACTGATGCAATCAGCAATCACACCACTGTGACCATCCCAATACACTTCGGCGGCGGCTTCTGTCACGAGCCCTTCAGATGCCGCACCAACCGCTCGAAGTCCTGCCACCCCGTCAGGTCCGACGGATCACCGGGCAGCGGGTAGTACAGCGCGGGACGTGCCCTGGGCCCCAGCTGAACAGGCTTCGCCGCCAGCGGAGTACGCCGGGCGCGGTCGCCCGGGATCTCGCGGACCTCGTCGGCGCCCAGGACGAAGGCCAGGGGGACGCCGGGGCTTTCGAAGCGGGGCGGCACCGCGAGATCGCGGCGGGCTCCGCGGAGTTGGACGAGCATCGACCGGAGCCGGTGGCGGGTGGCGAGCACCTCGGCCGCCCGGGGCAGCGCGTCCAGCGGTATCTCCTCGTCGGCGCCGTAACCGAACGCCAGCGTCACCTCCTCCTCCACTCCCGCCGTCGTGCGGGTGACGCGGACGGTGGCGAGCCCGGGCCGGTCCGGGCTGCCGACGACCACGGCCCACGTCGGCCGGGGGGACCGCTCATGGGCCAGATCCGTGAGGCGCTGCGGTGACCAGGGGAGATTGGCGGGTTCGGCCGTCCCCCAGCCTGCCGGGGGCGCACCGGTGAGCTCGCGCCACACCGATTCCAGGCCGCCGCCGAGCACCAATCGGTCGTCGGCGGGGTGGATCGTGCGGAACGTGATCGCCAGTTGCCGCTCGCCGGTCTCCGACACTTCTCCGTAGGACGCGGCGACCAGGCTGTCCGGTTCGTCGGCGGTCGCGCCGGGGCCCGCGACCGGCGCGAAGATGCCGTCCTGCCAGCGCAGTACGGCTCCCGACAGCCCGTCGTAGTAGCCGTCCCGTTCGTCCTGGACGATCCAGCGGGACGGCCACGTTCCCAGGAGGTGGCGTGCCGCCGGGGAGAGCGTCGTCCCGGCCGGTGCGACGACCTGGAGTCCGATTCCGGCCTCCGTGGCGGCCCGGTAGGCCTCCGCGAGCCAGGCCGTCATGGCGACGACCGGGCGGTCCTGGATGACGACGGCGACCTTGTCCGTGAGGACGTCGACGGCGGGGATCGCCGCGGCCGGTGTGGGCGCGACGCTCACCCTCTCGGTGGGCACCACGGCCAGCGAGCGGGCGGCCTCCGGGGGCCAGGCGGAGCCACCGGCCAGGTGGGCGAGCCGGGCCGCGAACGTGCCCGCGAGCAGCTCGGCCTCCGCGACACCGGTGGTGGCCCGGGCCTCCGTCCACCAGAACGGCAGCGGCGGCGGAGTGGCTCCGAGCAGACGTTCCGCCTCGCCGGCGACCTGGACGAGCAGCGGTGCCTCGACGGAGACCAGGGGCCTGCCCTCCGGGTCGCAGAGCTGTACGACGGCGCCGTCGCCGTGGGTGTCCACCAGCTTGTCGGGACCTCCGGAGAGCAACCCCACGAGCACGGTCCACGGGTCGGGCATGCGGGTGGTGAGGGCGATGACGTCCTTGGTCATGAGGTCCGTTCGGTCCTTCGCTGCGTCGGTGCCGGAGGTCAGCCGGGCGTGTACACGGTCTGGATCAGGCGGTTCGCGTACCCCCTGCGGATCAGCACGCCGCGCCCCGCGGGCTGTTGGGTGGCGTACACGCCCGGGAACAGCTGGCCCTCGCTGCGGTCGCCCGCCATGAGGACGGCCGAGGCCCCCGACTCACGCAGGCCCTGCACGAGCGGCTCGTACATCCCGCGTGACGCGCCCGCGACCCGGCGCGTCAGGACGAAGTGGAGGCCGATGTCCACCGCGGACGGGATGTAGGGCAGGAAGGGGGAGAGCGGCGACTGACCGGCCGTGGTCAGCACGTCGTAGTCGTCGATGAGGACCACGATCCGTGGGCCACTGCCCCAGTTTCCGGGCTCCAGGTCCTCGACGCGTGTGCTGTCGTCGGGCAGCCGCTTCTCCAGCTCGGTGGCGATTCCGGCCGAAAGACCGGAGCACAGCTTGGCGTTGTACGCGTAGCCGCCCCTGTACTCCTCGGGGATCGCGCCCCGCAGGCTTCGCCGGGGGTCCATGACGGCGAAGACCAGCTCGTCCTCGCTGTAGCGGTCGATGAGGCCGTCGGCGATCGTCCTCAGGAGGTTCGTCTTCCCGCATTCGCTGTCGCCCATGACCAGCAGGTGCTGATCGTGCTCGAACAGGTCCAGGAGGACGGGCTCCAGTGCCGTCTGGTCGACGCCGATCGGTACGCGCCGGGGTTCGGCGGCCGGACCCGGCAGCAGGTGCGGTTCCAGGACGTGCGGCAGGACCCGCACCTGCTGGGCGACCTCGCCGCTCCAGGTGGCGCGGACCGTACGGGCCGCGCGCTCCAGGACCGCTCCCAGATCGGTGGTGTCGGCGAGACCGTCGGTACGGGGCAGGGCCGCCTGGGCGAAGAGCTTGCCGTCGGTGAGGACGCGGCCAGGCTCGTCGGGGGACAGCGTCTGGGACAGCTTGCGGTCGATGCTGGACTCGCTCGGGTCGTTCATCCGCAGTTCGAGGCGGGTGCCGAAGGTCGACTGGGTGGCGATGCGTACGTCGTTCCAGCGGAGCATGCCCGCGACGACGTGGATTCCGTAGCCGCCGCCGCGCTTGAGGATGTCGACGACGGCGTCGTCCAGGTCCTCGAAGTCGTCGCGCAGCGCCCCGAACCCGTCGATGACGAGCACGATCTCGGCCGAGGCGAGCTGAGGCAGCCGGCCCGCCGCGTGCAGGGTGCGCAGCTGCTCGACGGAGTCGATGCCGCGCTCGCGGAAGAGGTCCTCGCGGGTGGCGAGCATGCTCCGCACCTCCTCGACCGTACGTCCCGCTCGCTCGCGGTCCGCGCGTCCCGCGACGCCGCCGACGTGCGGCAGGCCGGACAGGGCCTGGAGGCCACCGCCGACCAGGTCGAGGCCGTAGACGCCGACCTCCTGCGGGGTGTGGGTCAGCGCGAGCGAGAGGACGAACGTACGCAGGAGAGTCGTCTTGCCGGACTGCGGGCCCCCGATGAAGGCGGCGTGGCCGCCGGCCACGGTGAGGTCCAGGAACCACTGGCCCTGCCACTGCTTCGTCGGGTCGTCCAGCAGACCGAGCGGCACCTGGAGCGCGCCCCGGCGCTTGGCGAGCTGCATACCGCGCGGGCCGGCGTCCAGGGGGCCCGCGACGCTGTCCAGGGTGAGGGCGGCGGGCAGCGGGGGCAGCCAGATGCTGCGTACGGGCCTGGCGGCGCCCTCCAGCTGTCCGACGACGACGCCCATCTCCGTCGGCCCCGTCTCACGGCGCCGCGACAAGGGCTCCTGCGGGCCGGAACCCTCGCCGGAGGAGAGGGAGTTGAACGCTTCGTACTCGAGGGCGAGCGGTCCGGCCTCCTCTTCGTCCGCGCGCTGCACGGGGCCCCGGTAGCCGCCCGACACATAGCTGGCCTTGAAGCGCGCGTAGTGGCTGGTGTCGACCTTGAGGTAGCCGAAACCCGGCAGGGGCGGCAGATGGAACGCGTCCGTGGTGTCCAGGACCGTCCGGGACTCGTCGGCGGAGAAGGTGCGCAGGCCGAGCCGGTACGAGAGATAGGTGTCCAGGCCCTTGAGCTTGCCCCCCTCGATGCGCTGGCTGGAGAGCAGCAGGTGTACCCCGATGGAGCGTCCGATGCGGCCGATGGACAGGAACAGGTCGATGAAGTCCGGTTTGGCCGTGAGGAGTTCACCGAACTCGTCGATGACGACGAACAAGTGGGGCAGCGGGTCCAGATCGGGCCGCTTCTCGGCGCGCAGTGCGGCGTAGTCACCGATGTCGGCGATGTTGCCCGCGTCCTTGAGCGCCTGCTGCCGGCGCTTCACCTCACCGGCGAGGGAGGCGTGGACGCGTTCGACGAGGCCCGCCTGGTTCTCCAGGTTGGTGATGACACCGGCGACGTGCGGCAGACCGGCGAACGGCGCGAAGGTCGCGCCGCCCTTGTAGTCGACGAGGACCAGGGCGAGGTCTTCCGGCGGGTGCGTGGTGACCAGGGCGAGGACCAGGGTGCGCAGCAGCTCCGACTTCCCGGATCCGGTGGCGCCGACACACAGGCCGTGCGGGCCCATGCCGAGCTCCGAGGACTCCTTCAGGTCCAGGAGCACCGGTTCGTGGGAGTCGCTGATGCCGATGGGCACGCGCAGGAAGGCGCGTTCCCCGCGCGGAGCCCAGAGGCGGGACAGGTCGAGCCGGGCCACGTCGTCGATGCCGAGCAGGCCGGCGAAGTCGACGGGGCCGGACAGCGGAGCGTCGACGAGCGACTCGGCGGACAGGCGCAGCGGCGCCAGCATCCGGGCCAGGCCCTCGGCGAACGGGATGCCGACCTCGTCGACGGTGCCGTGGGCGCTGACCGGTTCCTGCCCCCGCAGGTCCTCGATGAGCACGTCGGAGCCTTCGACGCTGATCCGGACGCCGACGTGGCCCGGCTCCTGGACGCGCTGTTCGAGCAGATGCAGGACGGTGACGCCCATGTCGCGCAGGCCCACGGCGTCGTCGGGCCGTGGCAGGTCGACGGCGTCCTCACCGTGGCCGTCGGTGACGACGAGCAGCCGGGACGTCATGGACAAGGCGTCCTTGCCGGCCAGGCCCCGGCGTAGCTCGGCCGCGTAGGAGGCGCGTCGGCGCAGTTCGGGGCCGAGCTGCCGGGCGAGCTGGGGCGCGGAGGGGGCGATGCGGCGGGCGGCGACCGGGCCGTCCAGCTGTTCGGTGTCCAGCAGGTGCGGCAGCCACTTGGCCCACTCCCAGTCGGCGACCCGGTCGCCGGGCACGGCGAGCGCCATCGCCACGTCGTCGGGGGCATGCGTCGCCGCGGCCTGTACGAGGAGGGCGCGGACGACGCGCAGGCAGTCCTCGCGGGGGCCGATGACGCTGATGTCGCCGACCCGGTCGAGAGGGACGGCCAGCGGGAGTTCGGTGCCGGTGCGGAAGCGGGTCATCAGCGCCGACGCCTCGTTGAGCATGAAGAGGTCGGGCGGGGTGAGGACCGTCGAGCCCTGATCGGCGATGCGCAGATCGCGTACGGGCATCTCGCCGGTGCCGAGCCGCACCTGGAGGAAATCGGCGTCGACGCGGCGGCGCTCCCACAGGCGGGCCGGATCCCGCACGATGTCGTACAGGGCGTGGGGCGGCGGGTTGAGCACGTCGGCGCGTTCACGGCGCGCGCGTTCCTCACCCGAGAGCTCCTCCCGCAGGTCCTCGACGTAGGCGAGGTAGGCCTCGCGCTGGCTGCGGCGGGTGCGCTGCGCCTTGCCGCGCTGCGAGAAGAGCAGCGCGACGGAGCCGACGATCGTGACGACCAGGATGATCGCGCCGAGCGCGGCGAACTGGCTGTTGCGCACGACCGTCATCATCACGACCGACGACATGACCCCGGCGACGGGCAGCAGCGACATCGCGATGTTGCCCGCCTTCCCCTCGGGGAGGTTGGGCGGGGCCTCGATGACGCGTGCCTCGGACGTGGCCGGAGGCCGCGTGGTCCGGGCCGGGCGGTGTATCAGCCGGGTACTCATGATCGTCCGTCACTCAGGGTCGGGCTCGGGAGCGGCATGGGTCAGCGACGCTTCTGCGAGAGCTGGAAGACATCCGCGGCGAGGAGGGTGGCGGCCCGTCGCGTCGAGCGGGCGAGCAGCTCCGTGCGGATGGCACCGCCGGCGGCGAGATGCCGGTCGTACGGGAGGACCTGCACGCTCGCCCCGGTGGACCCGAGCTTGTCCGCGGCCTTGCCGAGGTCGATCCCGGCGAGGGGCGTCTGTTCGGTGACGACGACGACCGTGCCCTCGATCACGTGGCGGGGCAGCCCCTTCATCCACTCGAGCACGTTGTACGTGCTCATGACGCCTTCCAGGGTCGCCGGGGTGGTCAGCACGCGGGCCTGGGAGGCCGAGAGCGCGACCCGGGCGACCTCGGCGGGCAGCGTCTCGCAGTCGACGACCGTCACACCGAAGTAGCGGCGCAGGGAGACCATGACCCGTTCGTACGCCCTGGTGTCCAGCATCGCGCCGATCTGGCCCTGACTGCCGGGCAGGAGCCAGGCGTTGTCCGGGAGCTGGACGAGATAACCGGTCACGTCGAGGAGGGACATCTGCGGTTCGACGATGTTCGCGACGTCGCCGGTGGTCCAGCGCAGGGACGGGGAGCCGAGCCGCAGCGGCAGGGAGCCGAGTGCCGGGTCGGCCTCGACGAGGAGGACCGGGTCCTGCCGGTAGTGGGCGTACGTGGTGCCGAGGAGCGCGGCGACGGTCGACTTGCCCGCGCCGCCCCGGATGGAGGTGACGGCGATCTGCCGGCCCGTCGTCACGGGCTGCTGGAGCCGCTCGGCGGTGCGGGTGAGCTCGGCGACCTCGCGCGCCGCCGATGACGAAACGATGCGGCGCACGGCATGCACGGCACGCGAGGCGAAGGGCTCCCCGTGGCGCGGCTTGCGTATCGCTCCGGTCAGGGCCTCGTCCACCACGGACAGCGAGTCGGGGGTGTTGCGGGGCGGTCCGGCCGCAGGGGTGTGGGGAGCCGGAGCCGGTGGCTCGTGGCGGCCCTGAGGGCCGGTCTGACCGGCTCGAACAGGCGCACCGCCACTCGGGACGGGGAGGCCCGGGCCACCCTGGGGGGAAGCGCCGGGTGTCGCGTCGCCGGGGCTCTGCCCGCCCTGGGGGGCCGCGCCTCTCAGGTCGCGCAGCACATCGCCCTGCCAGTTGTCCGCGTTCGGCATCTCTGCCCTTCTTCTCCGCCGTGCTGCCCCTGCCGGAGCGCCCGCGCGTTGACTCAGAACTTGTTGAGCAGCTGTCCGAACACGCCGAACACACCGACGGCGAGCGGGAAGAGCCCCACCATGCCGATGGATTCGACCAGGTCGGCCGTTCGTCGCAGCCGGACCCGCACATGCTCCGGCGGCTGTACCGCCAGGACGAGCAGCGGCAGAACCGCTGCCGCACCCAGCACGGCGATCGGCCCGGCGCCCCCGTCGTGCTGCGTCCACAGCATCACCAGGCGTACGACGAGGACGGCCGCGGCGGCGAAGAGCGCCACCACTTCGGCGACCAGGGGAAACGCGCGCGCTCGGGACAGCAGGACCACGGCGACGACCGAGGTCAGCACCACGGTCCACACCGTCTGCGTCCCTGCCCGGGTGATCAGCCAGCCGGCGCCCGCAGCCGAGACCGAGGCGGCCAGGGTCGCGAGGGCGAGGCCGCGGTGCGTGGCCGCGAGGGCGTTGCCCACCTCGTGACGGCTGACGGAGACGCCGCCCGAACGGCGGTCGTCGAGTGCGGTCAGCCCCGACGCCATCAGCGCCAGGCGGGGCAACAGGCCGAGCAGGACCACCGAGACGACCGCCATGACCGCCCCGAGCCGGGCAGGGTCACCCTGGACGGCGGCGACGCCCTCCCACACCACGGTGAGCGAGGCAGTCGTCGCGGCGCCGATGAGCCCGCCGCGGCCGAGCGGTGAGAAGTAACCGAGCAGCACCAGGGTCAGGATCACCGCTGCCGCGACGGCGGCGAGACGCAGGGTGCCCGGCCACGTGTAGGCGTCGGCCGCTGTCCACGCGGCGAGGATGCCGAGCGTGCCGGAGAGGAACAGGAGCGCCGTCGCCAGGCCGCGGTTCCCCTGCCCGGCCTTCGCGACGAGGGCACCGGCCGCCATCAGTACGCACGTGACCGCGGCGAGGGAGCCGGCCAGGGTTCCGAGCGGGAATTCGCGGCGGGCGAGCAACGCGGCGATCACGGCGAAGACGACGGTGGCCACACCCCCTGCGGCCCGGCGTGCGGCGGGCCGCCAGCGCCATGCCCGCAGATCGAGGTCGTCGGCCACCTGGTCGGTGACGTCGTGCACCACAGGAGCGGGCGGCGCGGAGTGCCTCCTGACGAGCCGGAGCACGGCCCCGTCGGCGACCCCTGCCGATGCCAGTGTGCTGTCGTGCGGCAGCGCCGATCCGTCCGCCGTCATCAACTGCCGTGTCAGCGGGCGCGAGGCGACCCGGTCGTCGAGCACCTGGAGGATGTCCGGGAGCAGTTGGCCGATCGGGGTGTCCGACGGGAGGACGATGTCGGCCCGGCGCCGCTCGCCGACCAGGGTCACCCGGCTCAGTTCGGTCCGGGAAGTTATCGCTGTGGTCACCACTTACGGGAACCTATCATCACGGCTTCGAGTGCTTTCGGGGTCAAAGGTGCGTAACGGTATCCGGAGTCTTTTCCGCTCAATCCGAGGGAATCATCCGGTATTTCCCCGGAATTCCATGAGTGCTTCCCCGCTTCCTCTCAGCCGGTGCGGTCGTACTGCTGCGCCTGGCGCTGCTGCTTCTCCTGCTCCGCCTTCTGCTTGTCCAGCGTGTGCTGGAGGAAGGACCACCCGATGCATCCCGCGCACATCACGGCTGCCAGGGCGATTCCCGCGAACACCTTCCCGAGCCGCTCGTCGGCGGTGCGTCGCGCCCGTTGCGCGCCGAACAGCAGCGCGTCGCGCATTCTGCGCCGGCGTACTCCCACCGACTCCAGCAGCTGGCTGTCGTAATCCCGTGCCATTGGTCGTCCGTCGCCTCGGTCGCTCGTTGCGTCAGTCGTCGCCCTGAAACATAAGGCACGGGTGGGACAGGGGCGGGTTCAGGGCCTGCGGTCCCGCAGCGCGAACCACAGCTCCGTGCGTACGTCCATGTCGTCCAGGTCCATGTCCAGCAGCGCCGCGCACCGCGCGACGCGCTGGCGGACCGTGTTGCGGTGGACCCGCAGGGCCACCGCCGTGCGGTCCCAGCTGCCGTGCAGACTCAGCCAGCAGCGCAGGGTCTCCGCCAACGGCTCGGTGAGAGGGGCCAGCAGCGCGCGGGCGTGGGCCTCGGCGCGGTCGGGTGGGACCAGGGCGTCGAGGCCTCCGGTGGCGGGGCGGTGCGTGGTCAGCGCGGTGCGGGTCGCCTCCGCGTGGCCCAGGGCGCGGGACGCCTGGGTGTCACCGTCGGGCAGGGCGGTGACCGGGGTGGGGCCGGAGACACCGAGGGTCCAGCCGGGCTGTGCGGTCACCGCCTCGTGGGGGCCGGGCAGCAGGACCCGTACCGTCTCGCGGTCCACGTCCGACAGTGCGGAGCCCAGCGCCGCGCCGAGGGCCCCGGCGTTCAACGGGCCGGCCGGGGTGCCGTCGGCGCGGCGGGCGTGGACCACCGTCCAGGAGTCGCCGTCGCCCAGCAGCGGCGCCACGTCCTGCGGGGCCGCGCCCAGCAGCAGCCGTACGAGCGCCGCCGAACGGCCCGCGGCGTCGGCGCCCTGGTGCGGGGCGGTCAGCAGGGAGAGCAGTACGACGGCGATCCCCGCGACGGTGTGGTCGCCGAAGTCGCGCCGGGGTGTCGCCAGGGTGAGGGCCAGCCCCTGCCCGCCGCCCAGCGCGTAGGCGAACAGGTGGGTGCCGTCCCGGGTGTCGGTCGCCGATGACGGACTCGGCTTCCGGCCGGGGACGGCGGCATGCGGTGCGGCGGGGGCCACCACCCGTGCCAGCTCGGCCAGGGACGTCCGCACATCCGGTGCCGGGAGATCGCCCGCCGCGTGCAGCACGTCGCCGTCCGCCGTCAGGAGCGCGACCCGGCCCTCCAGCTGTACGGCGAGCTGCCGCAGCACCGCCGGCACCGGGTCCGGGCGGGCCGCCGCCGTCGCCAGCGCCTGCTGCGCCCGGGTCACCCGGCGCAGCTCGCGGTGCCGCGCCTCCGCCATGAGCCGCCACACCGCCCGGGCGATCGCGGCGAAGCGGGTCTCGGGCGGCACCACCAGCAGCGGCAGCCCGTGCCGGTCGCACGCCTCGACCAGGGCGTCCGGCACCGTGTCGTGCACCGGCGCCAGCCCGAAGCCGAGCGCCGACGCCCCCGCCTGGACGAGCCGGGCCACATAGGTGTCCGGGTCCGCGAGCTGGACCCCGGCGGTCAGCAGCAGCTCACCGCCGAGCAGATACGGATACGGGTCGGCCATCTCCGAGGTGTGCACCCACAGCAGATCCGCGTGGTCCGGGCCGGCGATCCGGCGCAGCCCGAGCTCGTCCCGGCCCAGCAGCGCGGTCAGCGAGATCGGCGGGGCGGGAGGCCCTGCGGGGGAGTCCGGCATGGACGGTCCATCCATTCGGTGTCATGAGAATGGAGGAAACGTACACTTCAGCGTCGGCTTCCGGCCACCTAGCGTC
Organism: Streptomyces sp. NPDC005794; assembly: GCF_042871445.1. Classification (NCBI taxonomy): domain Bacteria; kingdom Bacillati; phylum Actinomycetota; class Actinomycetes; order Kitasatosporales; family Streptomycetaceae; genus Streptomyces; species Streptomyces sp. NPDC005794. The sequence goes on along the minus strand of NZ_JBIAIN010000004.1, from coordinate 370,086 downwards.
TTCGTCACGCCCGACCCCTGAGCGGAAACGAGACGGAGGAAAGCCCATGGCTGTCGACTACGCGGTGATCGTGGCCTATCTGGCCGGCATGCTCGCCATGGGCTGGTGGGGCATGCGCCGCGCCAAGTCCAAGAGCGAGTTCCTGGTCGCCGGGCGGCGGCTCGGCCCCTGGATGTACTCCGGCACCATGGCCGCGATCGTCCTCGGCGGCGCCTCGACGATCGGCGGCGTGGGCCTCGGCTACCAGTACGGGCTCTCCGGCGCCTGGATGGTCCTCACGATCGGCCTCGGGCTGCTCGCCCTGTCCGTCTTCTTCTCGGCGCGCATCGCCCGGCTGAAGGTCTACACCGTCTCCGAGATGCTCGACCTGCGCTACGGCGGCCGGGCCGCCGTCATCTCGGGTGTCGTCATGTGGGCGTACACGCTGATGCTCGCGGTCACCTCGACCATCGCCTACGCCACCATCTTCGACGTCCTGTTCGACGTGGACCGGACCGTGGCGATCGTCCTCGGCGGCACCGTCGTCGTCGCGTACTCGACGCTCGGCGGCATGTGGTCGATCACCGTCACCGACATGGTGCAGTTCGTCGTCAAGACGATCGGCGTCCTGCTCCTGCTCCTGCCGATCGCCGTCGTCAAAGCCGGCGGTTTCGGCGCGATGAAGGCGAAGCTGCCCACGGAGTACTTCGACCCGCTCGGCATCGGCGGCGAGACGATCTTCACGTACGTCCTGATCTACACCTTCGGCATGCTGATCGGCCAGGACATCTGGCAGCGCGTGTTCACCGCCCGCAGCGACCGGACGGCCCGCTGGGGCGGCACCGTCGCCGGTACGTACTGCCTCGTCTACGCGGTCGCCGGTGCCGTCATCGGTACGGCGGCCAAGGTCATGTACCCGAGGCTGCCGAGCGCCGACGCGGCCTTCGCGACGATCGTGAAGGACGAACTGCCCGTCGGCGTACGGGGACTGGTGCTGGCCGCCGCGCTCGCCGCGGTGATGTCCACCTCCTCCGGCGCGCTGATCGCCTGCGCGACCGTCGCCAACCACGACATCTGGTCGCGGCTGCGGGGCGCCGTCGTCGCCGGGGGCGGCGGTGAGGCGCGGGACGAGGTGAAGGGGAACCGGGCGTTCATCCTCATCGTGGGTGTCGCCGTCATCGCGATCGCCATCGCGCTCAACGACGTCGTCCAGGCGCTGACCGTCGCCTACAACCTCCTGGTCGCCGGGCTGCTGGTGCCGATCCTCGGCGGTCTGCTCTGGCGCCGGGGAACGGCGCCGGGCGCACTGGCCGCCGTGGCCGTCGGCGGCGTCGCGGTGACCGGGCTGATGGCGGGCTACGGAATCCTCGCCAACGAGCCGGTCTCCTACGGGCTGCTCGCCTCGCTCGCCGTGTACGTCGTCGTCTCGCTCGCGACGAAGCCGACCGACCCGGCCGTACTGACCGCGTGGCGCGAGCGGCTGGCCGGGCGGGAGGCCGAGGATCCGGCCACCCCGGACCCGGTCACCGTCTGACCGCCCGCCCATCGCGCCAGAGGTCCGATCCGGCCCCTGACACACTCAATACCGTATGAACGCCCACAAGGCGTGCACGGTTCAACGAAAGGCACCCGCACCCATGAGCAGCAGCAACGAGGCGCCGCGCGGCCCCGTCGACTCCTCCCGCGTCCCGCGGTACGCCGGACCCGCGACGTTCGCGCGGCTGCCCCGGCTCGACGAGGTCGGCTCCGCCGATGTCGCCGTCGTCGGCGTGCCCTTCGACAGCGGGGTCTCCTACCGCCCCGGCGCCCGGTTCGGCGGCAACGCCATCCGGGAGGCCTCCCGGCTCCTGCGCCCCTACAACCCGGCGCAGGACGCGTCCCCCTTCGCGCTCGCCCAGGTCGCCGACGCGGGTGACATCGCCGTGAACCCCTTCGACATCAACGACGCCGTCGAGACCGTCGAGGCCGCCGCCGACGACCTGCTCTCCACCGGCGCCCGGCTGATGACGCTCGGCGGCGACCACACCATCGCGCTGCCCCTGCTGCGTTCCGTGGCCAAGAAGCACGGCCCCGTCGCCCTGCTCCACTTCGACGCCCACCTGGACACCTGGGACACCTACTTCGGCGCGGAATACACCCACGGCACCCCGTTCCGCAGGGCCGTCGAGGAGGGCATTCTCGACACCGAGGCGCTGTCGCACGTCGGCACGCGCGGCCCGCTGTACGGCAAGCAGGACCTCACCGACGACGCCAAGATGGGCTTCGGCATCGTGACCTCCGCCGACGTCATGCGGCGCGGCGTCGACGAGATCGCCGACCAGCTGCGCCAGCGCGTCGGCGACAGGCCGCTCTACATCTCCATCGACATCGACGTCCTGGACCCGGCGCACGCCCCCGGCACCGGCACCCCCGAGGCGGGCGGTCTCACCTCGCGAGAGCTCCTGGAGATCCTGCGCGGACTCTCCTCCTGCCACCTGGTCTCCGCGGACCTGGTCGAGGTCGCCCCCGCGTACGACCACGCCGAGATCACCTCCGTGGCCGCCTCCCACACGGCGTACGAACTCACGACGATCATGTCCCGCCAGATCGCAGAGGCACGGAACAAGTGAGCCACGACCACGACGACCGGCCGCGGCTCACCCCCGCACAGGCCGAGGCTGCCCTGAACACCCCGCCCGGACGCAACGGCGGCGACCTCGTGATCGAGACCCTCCAGGGCCTCGGCGCCACCACCGTCTTCGGGCTGCCCGGCCAGCACGCGCTCGGCGTGTTCGACGCGCTCCGCCGCTCCTCACTCTCCTACGTCGGAATGCGCGTCGAGAACAACGCGGGCTTCGCCGCCGACGCCTACGGCCGGATCACCGGCGAGGTGGCGACCCTGCTTCTCTCCACCGGTCCGGGCGCCCTGACCTCCCTGGCCGCGCTCCAGGAGGCGGCCGCCGCGTCGGCGCCCGTGCTGGCGGTCTCCAGCCAGGTCCCGACCGCCGGACTCGGCGGCGGGCGCCACGGCTACCTGCACGAACTGCGCGACCAGCAGGCCTCGTTCCGCGACATCGTGAAGTCCGTGCACATGGTGCGCACGGCGTCGCAGATCCCCTCCGCGATCGCCGCCGCCTGGGAGTCCGCGCTGACCGCCCCGCACGGGCCGGTCTGGGTGGAGATCCCGCAGGACGTGCTGCTCGCCGAGACCGTCCTGCCCGTCGTCAGCGCGCTGGACGCCACTCCGCGCGAGCTGTACCCCCGGCCGGAACTGACCCTCGTGGCCGCCCACCTGCTGTCGCACGCCGAGCGTCCGGCGATCATCGCGGGCGGCGGGGTCGTACGGTCCGACGCGGCCGGCAAGCTGCGCGCGCTCGCCGAGAAGATCGACGCCCCGGTCGTCACCACCTTCGGCGGCAAGGGCGCCTTCCCCTGGGAACACCCGCTCTCGCTCCGGTCCTGGCTGGAGGACCGGCACACCACGGACTTCCTGGAGTCCGCCGACGTGCTGCTGGTCGTCGGCTCCGGACTGGGCGAACTCTCCTCGAACTACCACACGTTCGCCCCACGCGGCCGGGTGATCCAGATCGAGGCCGACGCCGGGAAACTGGAGTCCAACCACCCCGCGCTCGGCATCCACTCCGACGCCCGCGAGGCCCTCGCCGACCTGCTGGACGCGGTGGAGCCCCGCGAGGACGACACGGCGACGGAACGTGTCCGGGCGCTGCTGGATCAGGTCCACGAGCGGATCGCGGCCCAGGACCTCACGCTGGAGCAGCAGGTGCTCGCCTCCGTCCGTGAGGCGCTGCCCGACACCTCGCCCAGCTTCTGGGACATGACGATCCTCGCCTACTGGGCCTGGTCCGCCTTCGACGCCCGCCATCCGAACACCATGCACTCGGCGCAGGGCGCGGGCGGTCTCGGCTACGCCTTCCCCGCCGCGATCGGTGCCGCCGCCGCCGACCCGACGAAGCCGGTGCTCGCGGTCTCCGGCGACGGCGGCGCGATGTACTCCATCGCCGAGCTCGCCACCGTGCGGCAGTACGGCCTGCCCGTCACCTGGCTGATCGTCGACGACGGCGGCTACGGCATCCTGCGCGAGTACATGACGGGCGCCTTCGGCGAAGCCACGGCGACCGAACTCTCCCGCCCGGACTTCGTCGCCCTCGCCGAGTCCTTCGGCGTCCCCGCGGTCCGTACGACGCCGGAGTCCCTGGCCGCCGACCTCGGCACGGCCCTGGCGGCCCCAGGGCCGTCGGTCGTGGTGCTCCCGGCGCTGCTGAGGATGTTCGAGCCGACGCACCTGTGAGTCCGGCCCCCTCCGGGTCCGGTCCGGACCCGGACGGCTGAACGGTGTGGCGTCGGTCACCGCGCCCGGCCCGGAGGCCGTGCGCCCCGGGGCCGGCGCCGAGGCGCACCAGCTGCCTGTGGCCCAGGCCATAGGGTGGTTTGTCCTTTTCTGCGCATCATGCCCGGGTGCCTCGTAGGGGGGCGGCCACGAGACGGTGCGGAGGACGGCGTGACTCATCAGCGGATGCCCAGGTACTCCCGGGCCGCGTTCTGCGCAGCCCTGATCGGCGTCATCGCGCCGGCAGCCGCAGCCGCAGTGGCGTCGCCCGCCGCCGCCGCCGCGGCCCCGGCCCCGGCCCCGGCCGTCTCCTGCGCCTCGGACCGGGCCGGCCTCGCCGCGAAGATGTCCGAGGACATCACCGCGGCCCTCAAGGGGCACAGGTCCACCACCGCGCTGGCGGTGCAGGACCACCGGACACACACGAGCTGCACGCTGCGGCCCACCCAGCAGGTGGACTCGGCGAGCGTGGTCAAGGTCACGGTCCTCGCCGCACTGCTCTGGGACGCGCAGAAGACGGACCGGCCGCTCACCCCGCGCGAGGACAAGCTCTCCACAGCCATGATCACCACGTCGGACAACGACGCGACCAGTGAGCTGTGGGACGAGCTCGGCCCGGCGAAGGTCAAGGGATTCCTCAAGGCGGCGGGTATGACCCGCACGGCACTGGACGCCGGGGGCGCATGGGGGCTCACCCAGATCACCGCACACGACGAGCAGCGTCTGCTGACCCTGGTGACGGCCAGGAACAAGGTCCTCGACGACCGCTCGCGGACCTTCGTCCTGGACCGGATGCGCAAGGTCGTGCCGGACCAGCGCTGGGGTGTTCCGGCCGGCGCCCCGGGCGACGCGACGGTCCAGCTCAAGAACGGCTGGCTGGAACGGTCCACCCACGGCTGGCGCGTGCACAGCGTCGGCGCGTTCAGCGGCAAGGGCCACGACTACGTGATCACCGTCCTCACGCAGGACAACAAGACGATGAAGGACGGCATCGACACCATCCAGGCCGTCTCCAAGGCCGTCCACAAGGACATCGGGCCCGCCACCGGCTGAGCACCCGGCCTCCGCCTTCCGTCCTTCGCTCCCCTCCGCCCCTTCCACGCCCTCCGTTCTCCATCCCCCGGCCGTGAATTGTTGCGGGAGGATGAAATCCGCAGCTGACGGCGTTGGGGAGAAGCGGTAGGACCAGGCGGGGCTACGGGGCGAAACAGGAGGCACGGGTGGGCGCGGAGAAACAAGGCGCGGAGCACCAGGACGCGGAGCACCAGGACGCGGGGCAGCGGGGATGGGGCCGGCGGCTGACCGGGTACGCGTGGCGCTACCGGCGCAATGTCGTGCTGGCGCTGGGCTCGTCCCTCGCGGGCATGGCCGTGATGGCGCTCGTCCCGCTCATCACCAAGGTGATCATCGACGACGTCGTCGGCAGCCACACCCGTTCCCTCGGCGTGTGGACCGGCCTGCTCATCGGTGCGGCCGTCCTCGTCTACGTCGCCACCTTCATCCGCCGCTACTACGGCGGGCGGCTCGCCCTGGACGTACAGCACGATCTGCGGACCGAGATGTACGGCACCCTCACCCGGCTCGACGGGAAGCGGCAGGACGAGCTCTCGACCGGGCAGGTCGTCGGGCGGGCCACCAGCGACCTGCAGCTGATCCAGGGGCTGCTCTTCATGCTCCCGATGACCATCGGGAACATCCTGCTCTTCCTCATCTCCCTGGTGATCATGGCGTGGCTCTCGCTGCCCCTGACCCTCGTCGCCCTCGCCGTCGCCCCCGCGCTGTGGTTCATCGCCCGCCGCTCCAGGACCCGTCTCTTCCCCGCCACCTGGTACGCCCAGAGCCAGGCCGCAGCCGTCGCGGGCGTGGTCGACGGGGCCGTCTCCGGGGTCCGGGTCGTCAAGGGGTTCGGCCAGGAGGACCAGGAGACCGGCAAGCTCCGTGAGGTCAGCCGCCGGCTCTTCGCGGGCCGGCTGCGCACGATCCGGCTGAACTCCCGCTACACCCCGGCGCTCCAGGCCGTCCCCGCGCTCGGCCAGGTCGCGATGCTGGCCCTCGGCGGCTGGCTCGCCACCCGGGGCGAGATCACCCTCGGCACCTTCGTCGCCTTCTCCACCTATCTCGCCCAGCTCGTCGGCCCGGTCCGGATGCTCGCCATGGTCCTCACCGTCGGCCAGCAGGCCCGGGCCGGTGTGGAGCGTGTCCTGGAGCTGATCGACACCGAGCCGTCCATGGAGGACGGCACCAAGGAGCTCCCCGCCGACGCCCCCGCACGCGTCGAGTTCGACGACGTCCGCTTCGGCTACGACGACGACCGGCCCGTCCTCGACGGGTTCTCCCTCACCATCGAGCCGGGCGAGACGGTGGCCGTCGTCGGCGCCTCCGGCAGCGGCAAGTCCACCGTCTCGCTCCTGCTGCCCCGCTTCTACGACGTGTCGCACGGCGCCGTCCTGGTCGGCGGCCACGACGTCCGCGAGCTGACCCAGGACTCCCTGCGGGCCGCCATCGGGCTCGTACCGGAGGACAGCTTCCTCTTCTCCGACTCCGTCGGCGCCAACATCGCGTACGGATACCCGGGCGCCACCCAGGAGCAGATCGAGCGGGCCGCGAGCGCCGCCCAGGCGCACGGGTTCATCTCCGAACTGCCCCAGGGGTACGACACCAAGGTCGGCGAGCACGGGCTCACCCTCTCCGGCGGCCAGCGCCAGCGCGTCGCGCTCGCCCGCGCCATCCTCACCGACCCCCGCCTGCTGCTCCTCGACGACGCCACCTCCGCCGTCGACGCGCGGGTCGAACACGAGATCCACGAGGTCCTGGCACGGGTCATGGAGGGCCGCACGACCCTGCTGATAGCCCACCGCCGGTCCACACTCGGCCTCGCCGACCGCATCGCCGTACTCGACCAGGGACGGCTCGCCGACATCGGCACGCACGCCGAGCTGGAGCGCCGCTCGGCGCTCTACCGCCGGCTGCTCACCGACCCGGACGAGCTGGGCGGCACCTCTCCCGGACACCGGCCGGCGGCGGTCGCGGCGCCCGAGGACGACCGCGCGCTCCAGGACGAGCTGGACGCCGAGTTCGACGCCGAACGCGGTGTCACCCCCGGGCTGTGGATCCGCAAGGAGGAGCAGCGAGACGCGGCGGCCGCCGGGATGCCCGCCACCCCCGAGCTGCTCGCCCAGGTCGAGGCGTTGCCGCCCGCCACCGACGCCCCCGGCATCGACGAGGCGAGCGCGGTGCGCCCGGAGACGTCGTACGGCCTGCGCAGGCTCCTGCACGGCTTCGGAGCTCCACTGCTGGTGAGCCTGGCGCTGGTCGCCGTCGACGCGGGCATGGGCCTGCTGCTGCCCGTGCTGATCCGGCACGGCATCGACGACGGCGTCACGAAGATGGCGCTCGGCGCGGTCTGGGCGGCGGCCGGACTCGGTCTGCTCGCCGTGTTCGTGCAGTGGGCCGCGCAGATCGGCGAGACCCGGATGACCGGCCGCACCGGCGAGCGCGTGCTGTACTCCCTGCGCCTCAAGATCTTCGCGCAGCTCCAGCGGCTCGGTCTCGACTACTACGAGCGCGAGCTGACCGGCCGGATCATGACCCGGATGACGACGGACGTGGACGCGCTGTCCACGTTCCTCCAGACCGGCCTGGTCACCGCCTTCGTCTCCCTCGTCACCTTCTTCGGCATCACGGTCGTCCTGCTCGTCCTCGACATCCAGCTGGCCCTGGTCGTCTTCGCGACGCTGCCGTTGCTGATCGTCGGCACGTTCTTCTTCCGCCGCACGAGCGTGAAGGCCTACGAGCTCGCCCGTGAACGCATCAGCGTCGTCAACGCCGACCTCCAGGAGTCCGTGTCCGGGCTCCGCGTCGTCCAGGCGTTCCGGCGCGAGCGCGACGGCGCCGAGCGGTTCGCGGCGCGCAGCGACCACTACCGCCAGGCCAGGGTGCGCGGGCAGTGGCTGATCTCCGTCTACTTCCCGTTCGTGCAGCTGCTCGCCTCGATCGCGGCCGCCGCCGTGCTGATCGTCGGCGCGGGCCGTGTCGACGACGGCACGCTGACCACGGGCGCCCTGGTCGCCTATCTGCTCTACATCGACCTGTTCTTCGCCCCCGTGCAGCAGCTGTCCCAGGTCTTCGACGGCTACCAGCAGGCCAGCGTCTCCCTCGGCCGGATCCAGGAACTCCTGCGGGAGCCGACCTCCACGGCCGACCACGACGAGCCGCTGGACGTGACGTCGCTGCGCGGCGAGATCGCCTTCGAGGACGTGTCGTTCGCGTACGCCGGCGAGGACGAGGCCCTCACCGGTATCGATCTGCGGATCCCGGCGGGCCAGACGGTCGCCTTCGTCGGTGAGACGGGGGCGGGCAAGTCCACGCTGGTCAAGCTCGTCGCCCGCTTCTACGACCCGACGCGCGGACGGGTCACGGCGGACGGTACGGATCTGCGCCGGCTCGACAGGACGGCGTACCGGCACCGGCTCGGCGTCGTACCGCAGGAGGCCTACCTCTTCGAGGGCACCGTCCGTGACGCCATCGCGTACGGGCTGCCGGAGTCCACCGACGCCCAGGTGGAGGCGGCGGCCCGGGCGGTCGGCGCGCACGACATGATCGCCACCCTGGAGGACGGCTATCTGCACGAGGTCGCCGAACGGGGCCGTAACCTCTCCGCCGGCCAGCGCCAGCTGATCGCCCTCGCCCGGGCCGAACTGGTCGACCCCGACATCCTGCTGCTCGACGAGGCGACCGCCTCCCTCGACCTCGCCAGTGAGGCGCAGGTCAACCAGGCCACCGACCGGCTGGCGGGCCGGCGCACCACCCTGGTGGTCGCCCACCGGCTGACGACGGCCGCCCGTGCCGACCGGGTCGTGGTGATGGACCGGGGCAGGGTCGCGGAGGACGGCACGCATGACGAGCTGCTGGCCAGGGGAGGCGCGTACGCGCGGCTGTGGCGCACCTTCATAGGCGAGGACATAGGCGAGGACGCCCCGGCAGGCGTGTGACCTCGCACCGCAACCTGAAGGCACTCCTCCCGCGTCGTACACCCGTACGTGCGTGTGTCCGATGAGGGTCAGTGTGTGCGAAGGGGTGGATGGTGTGGGCGGGGTGGACAGTGCGGCGGGACGGCGGGGTCGGCCATCAGGACAGCCGGGGCGGCAGAGGCCGGCGGCAGGACGGCGCCTCGCGGCGGGGCTTCTCGTCCTGCCGCTCCTCGGGGCCTTCGGCCTGGTGCTGGGGCCCGCCGGATCGGCCCCGGCGCAGGCCGCGTCGGCCTGCTCCGGGCGGCTGGTCAAGACGGTGACGTTCTCCACCGGTTCCCTGCGCGTCTACAAGAGCCGCGCCTACGCGTGCGCCGTCACCGTCGCCAAGAAGCCAGGCGCACGCCGGGCGATGCGGGTGTCGTTGCAGCCCCGCGGCGGCCGGGCGGTCGTCGACAGCGGCACGTTCACCAAGCTGGCCGGCCCGGTCAGGGTGCACGCGCTCAACCGCTGCGTCCGTGCCTCGGGTGCGATCGGGGGATCTTCCGGATCGACGGGATGGATCATGTGCTGACCTGCGTGTGGGTCTGGCGTGGCAGGTGCTGCCCCCGCTAAGTTCACGGCGACTGTCGTGAATCAAGGGGAGGGTGCATGCGCAAGGCGCTCAGAGGCGTTCTGTCGCTCGCGGTGCTCATAGGCACAGTGAGTGCGACCGGGGCCTCGGCCGGTGCGGCCACCGCCGCGGAACCGGCCGCGAAGCAGAGCAGCGGCTTCACCAGCAGCAGTGAGAGCAGCAGCGAGGACATCAAGGACCGCATCCTGGCCATCCCGGGAATGAGTCTGATCGAGGAGAAGCCGTACCCGGGTTACCGCTTCTTCGTCCTCGACTACACCCAGCCGGTCGACCACAAGAACCCGTCCAAGGGCACCTTCCAGCAGCGCGTCACCCTGCTGCACAAGGACACGACCCGGCCCACGGTCTTCTTCACCAGCGGCTACAACGTCTCGACCAACCCCAGCCGCAGTGAGCCGACGCAGATCATCGACGGCAACCAGGTCTCCCTGGAGTACCGGTTCTTCACCCCGTCGCGCCCGGCACCCGCCGACTGGTCGAAGCTCGACATCTGGCAGGCCGCCAGCGACCAGCACCGGGTCTTCAAGGCGCTGAAGAAGATCTACTCGGAGAACTGGCTCACCACCGGCGGCTCCAAGGGCGGCATGACCGCCACCTACTTCGAGCGCTTCTACCCGAAGGACATGGACGGCGTCGTCGCCTATGTCGCCCCCAACGACGTCGTCGACAAGGAGGATTCGGCGTACGACCGGTTCTTCGCACGCGTCGGCACCGCGGAGTGCCGGGACCGGCTGAGCGGTGTCCAGCGTGAAGCCCTGGTCCGCCGGGAGCCGCTGGAGAAGAAGTTCGAGGTGTTCGCCGCCGAGAACGGCCTGACCTTCGACACCGTCGGCACGCTCGACAAGGCGTACGAGGCCGTCGTCATGGACTACGTCTGGGCGTTCTGGCAGTACAGCCTGCTCGCCGACTGCGCGTCCATCCCGGCCGACGCCCCGAACGCCACCGACCAGGAGATCTGGGACTCCATCGACGGCATCTCGGGCTTCGCCGCCTACGCCGACCAGGGTCTCAGCACCTACACGCCGTACTACTACCAGGCCGGCACCCAGCTCGGTTCGCCCGACATCGCGCAGCCCTGGCTGGGGAACCTGAGCCGCTACGGCTACCAGCCGCCGCGCAACTTCGTGCCGCGCTCGATCCCGATGACGTTCCAGCCCTCGGTCATGCGTGACGTGGACCGCTGGGTCAGGAACAACGCCAGGCAGATGATGTACGTCTACGGCGAGAACGACCCGTGGGGCGCCGAGCCCTTCCACCTCGGCAAGGGCGCCCGGGACAGCCACGTCTACACCGTGCCCGGCGGCAACCACGGCGCGAAGGTCGCCGGTCTCGTCGCCGACGAGAAGGCCGAGGCCACCGCGGCCATCCTGCGCTGGGCCGGGGTCGCACCCGCGGCCGTGGAAGCCGATCCGGCGAAGGCGAAGCCCCTCGCGAAGTTCGACGCGCGCCTGGACGTGCGGGACGCCGAACTCCAGCGGGACCGGGGCACGCTGCGGCCGTAGTACACGCCGCACAGGTCCGAAGTGGGCTGTGCCCACCGGGTGTTGTTCACACCCGGTGGGCACAGCCCACCGGCTCGTCCCCGCCCAGCTGCACGAACAGATCCGTCGAGTCGGGGCAGAGAGCGCGGCGCGCGACCGCCGAGCCGACCTCGAACTGCGGGGGCCGCTCGCCCGATCCGTCACAGGCGGTCTCCCTGACCTCGCCCTCGCGGAAGCTGTAGACACAGTCCCCGACGACCGTCAGCGGGCCGCCGCCCTGCCCGGGATCGCCGGGGTGCGGGGACTCCAGATTGCGCATGCACGCGTAGCCACGAGGCCCCGCGGGGCTGCTCGGCGAAAGCTCCGGGCCGCTCCGGGAGGGAACCGGCGGGGCGGCGGGACCACCACCCTGCGAGATGTGCAGGACGAAGTCGGTCGTGGGCGGACACACCGGCCCGCCCGACGGCGCACCCGTGTACCGGGCCAGGACCCGCGCAGCCGCCTTCTCGCTGCCGCACCACACCTCACGGAACACCTCTCCGCGCGAACTGCAGTCGGCCGGCCCCAGGAACTCCACCCCGTAACCCGAGGGCGTCGCACTGTCCTGCGGCCCGCCGGCCGGGCTGCCCGACGCGCTGCCCACCGGCTGGCGGCAGGCGCTCAGACAGAGCACCGCGACGACGGGCAGGAGGGCGCGCAACACCCCCGTGGCACGGCGCTCTTCCATGATCGACCCCCCGGTACGCCCTCAGGGGCGTGCACCCAGCGTGACCGCCGGAGCGGGGACACGCCAGGTGCACGGGTGTTTTTAGCTCTTCAGGGTGGTTATGGCGAGGGTGTGGCGTAGGCGCGGTACGACAGTCCGTAGCCGACGGGGTACAGCGCCTGCGTGGGGGCGTCCGCCCGCTGCACCGGGACCGGCAGCTTGCCCTCCGGTCGCGCCCGTCCCGCGATCACGCGTGCGGCCGCCCGCAGTTCGACGTCCGTCCAGGAGTACGCGGCGAGGCTCGCGGTGTAGCCCGTTCCGGCCAGCTGGGCGATGTCGTACGGATTCCGGATCGCGAGCGTGATCACCGGGACGCCGGTCGCCGCGAGGGCGCTGACCAGGGTGCGCTGGGAGCTGGTCGCGGTGACGTTGTACGTGCCCACGACCACCGCGTCCTTGCCCTCCGCCGCGGCCACGGCCTCGGCGGTCTTCGCCGGGGAGGGAGCCGTGCCGGTGGACAGGGCGGTCGCCGCGAATCCCAGCTCCTCGAAGGCCCCGGCGAGCGTGGTGGTCGGGGGGCCGGTCGTGCCGGACGGCGAGGCCGGATCGGCGCCGACCACCAGGAGGTTCTTGTGGGACCGGCGGGAAAGGGGCAGCAGCGAACCTCTGTTGGCCAGCAGCGTGGTCGTCCGCTCGGCGATCCGGTCGGCGGCGGCGAGATGCGCCCGGATGCCGACCGTGCGGTCGACGCCCCGGCGGGTGACGTACGGGTCGCGGAACAGCCCGAGCTTCGTCTTCAGCCGCAGGATGCGCAGGATCGATTCCTCGATGCGGGCCTCGCTGATCTCGCCGCTCTTCACGGCGGTGAGGACGGCGTTCCAGGCCACCCCGAGATGCGGCGGGTTGAGCAGCTGGTCGACCCCGGCCAGGAGTGCGAGGACGGGGACGCGCTCGTCGCCGTACTTCGTGCGGACCCCCTCCATCCCCAGGGCGTCGGTGACCACGACACCGTCGTAGCCGAGCTCCTCGCGCAGGATGCCGGTGAGGATCGGGCGGGACAGGGTGGCCGGGTCCTCCGACGGGTCCAGAGCGGGCACCACGATGTGCGCCGTCATGATCGAGTCGATGCCGGCGGCGACGGCCGCCCGGAACGGCGGGGCGTCCAGCTCGGCCCACTGCTCGCGGGTGTGGTGGATGTAGGGCAGACCGGTATGGCTGTCGGTGCTGGTGTCCCCGTGGCCGGGGAAGTGCTTGGCGGTGGAGGCGATCCCGGCGCTCTGATACCCCTTCACCTGCGCGGTCACCAGCCCGGCGACCGATTCCGGATCGGAGCCGAAGGAGCGTACGCCGATGACGGGGTTGGCCGGGTTCACGTTGACGTCCGCGTCCGGCGCGTAGTTCTGGTTGATGCCCAGCGCCGCCAGCTCGGCCCCGGCGATCCGGCCCGCCGTGCGCGCGTCGGAGCGTGAACCTCCCGCACCCAGGGCCATCGCGCCCGGCAGCAGCGTCGCGGGCTCGCCGACGCGGCACACGATGCCGTGCTCCTGGTCGGTGGAGACGAGGAGCGGCAGCGGAGTGGGCCCGGCGAGCCCGGCCCGCTGGATGCCGTTGGAGAGCTCGGCGATCTGGTGCGGGTCACGGGTGTTGTGCGCCCAGGCGAAGTAGATGATGCCGCCGACGTGATACGTGGAGATCAGCTCGGCCGCGTCCCGGACCCCGATCTCGGCGAGGTTGGCGTCGATGTCCGCCTGGTCGGGCTCGGTGGCCGAGTGCCCGTACACCCGCATCACGAAGAGCTGGCCGACCTTCTCCTCGAGGCTCATCCGGGCGATGAGCCGCTTGAGGCGGCTGTCCGGAGAGGTGACCGAGGTGGCTGCCCGCGCCGCGTCGGGGAGAGCGGCGACGCCGGTCGCCGCGGCTGCGGCGGTCGCTGCGGTGGCGGTGAGGAGGGTGCGTCTGGAGGTGCGGTGGTGCACGTGAGCCCCTTCCGGTACTGAAAGAAACTTCCGAGAAGGTACGGATATATGGAAAGTAACTACCAGTCAAGGGGGCGGCCCGGGAACGGGCGTGACACGCGGAAGAACGGGTGGTGTCCCGGCGGAGTCCCACCGGTGAGGGCCGGCCCTCAGGGAAGTCAGGCCCACCAGGGCGGGCCGGCCCTCAGGAAAGTCCGGCCCCCGCTCCGTGCCCGCGCAGCACGGAGACCGCGGCGATGATCGCGGGCCGCCGCGCCGCCTCCGCACGCCACAGCGCGTACAGCCGCCGCACCGGTACGGGGTCCAGTCGCACCGCGACCACGCCCGGCGGCAGCGGACCCCGGCCCAGCCGGGGGATCATCGCCACGCCCAGCCCCGCCGCGACCAGGGCCAGCTGGGTGTGGTTCTCCTCCGCCCGGTGCCGGATGTCCGGCTCGTAACCCGCCGCGCGCAACGTCCGTACGAGCCAGTCGTGGCACACTGTGCCGGGCGGCTGGCAGATCCACCGCTCCTTGGCCAGCTCCTCCCGCCGCACCGCCTCCCGGCCGGCGAGCGGGTGCCCTTCGGGTACCAGCAGATCGCACCGGTCGTCACCGAGCACCGCCTGCGCGACACCCTCCGGCGCGGGCAGCGGGCTGATATCCCAGTCGTGGGCGACCGCGAGATCGATCACGCCCTTGGCCACCAGGCCGACCGAGAGATGCGGATCGACCTCGGTGAGCCGCGCGTCCAGCGCCGGGTGCTCCCGTCCCAGCTCGGCCAGTACCCCCGGCAGCAGTCCGCGTGCCGCCGAGGCGAACGCGGCGATGGACAGACGTCCCGTCGGCTGCCCCCTGCGCTGTTCGAGCGTCGTCTCGGCCTGCTCCACGATCGCCAGCAACTGCTGGGCGGAGTCCGCGAGTTCACGTGCCTCCTCGGTGAGCGCCACCCCGCGCCCGCGCCGTTCGAGCAGCGTCGTACGGGTCTCCCGCTCCAGCTTGGTGATCTGCTGGGAGACCGCTGAGGCGGTGTAGCCGAGCGCGGCGGCGGCGCCCGCGACGGAGCCGTGGACGGAGACGGCGTGCAGGGCGCGCAGCCGGGACAGGTCGAGCACCGGGACCTCCGGGCGAGCGGGAAGCGTGAGCAGTGCTTAATCCAACCATGAAGGCATCCGCGCTGGTGCTACATGGTCCCGGCATCGGATGCTCGGTGCATGCGTCCCCTCCACATCGCCCTGGCCGCGCTGGTCGCCGCCGTCTGGGGTGTGAACTTCGTCGTCATCGAGCTGGGTCTCGCCCACTTCCCGCCGCTTCTCTTCTCCGCCCTGCGCTTCCTGGTCGCCGCGCTGCCCGCCGTGTTCCTCGTCGGCAGGCCCACGGTGGCCTGGAAGTACATCGTCGGCGTGGGTCTGGCCCTGGGGGTGGCCAAATTCGGACTGCTCTTCATCGGGATGGACCAGGGGATGCCCGCCGGGCTCTCCTCCCTCGTCCTCCAGGTCCAGGCCGTCTTCACCGCCCTGTTCGCCGCCCTGGTCCTGTCCGAACGCCCCGGCAGGACTCGTGTCCTGGGCATGGGCGTCGCGCTCGCGGGCATCGGCGTGGCAGCCGTCGACGAGGGGGCGAGCGGCCCTGTGCTCGCCTTCGTCCTGGTCATCGCGGCGGCGGCCTGCTGGGGTGTGTCCAACGTGATCACCCGCAAGGCCGCACCGTCCGACTCCCTCAACTTCATGGTCTGGGTGTCGACCGTGCCCGTACTCCCGCTCCTCGCCCTGTCCCTGCTCTTCGAGGGCTGGGACCGTGACGCCGAGGCCCTGGCCGCGCTCGACCGGAGCGGCGTCGGCATCATCGTCTACGTCGCCTGGATCTCGACCGTCTTCGGCTTCGCGGCCTGGGGCTTCCTGCTCCGGCACCACCCGGCCTCGTCCGTGGCCCCGTTCACCCTGCTCGTGCCCGTCTTCGGGATGTCCTCGGCCGCCCTCTTCCTCGGCGAGCCGATCAGCCCCCTGCGGTGGTGCGCGGCGGCGCTGCTGGTCGGCGGAGTGGCCCTGACCTCCCTGGCCAGGCCCCGCCCCGCCGCCGCACCACCGCTGCCGGAGCCCCGGGAGGCGCGGGTCTGACCCGGACCGCCGGGCAGGGGGCTACTGCTTCGGCGCTCCGAGCCGCAGCAGGTGCTCCCGGCCCGCCGCCAGCAGCTGCGGCAGCTCGGCGGCTCCGGCGTACCAGCGCTTCTCGTACTCCCAACAGACCCAGCCGTCCGTGTCCAAGGCGTCCAGGCAGGCCTTCAGCGGCAGTGTCCCGGCGCCGAGGGCCAGCGGGGTGGTGTCCTCGGCGGAGGCGATGTCCTTCACCTGCGCGTATCCCAGGTGCGGGGCCAGCACCGCGTGGCTGGCCACCGGGTCCTCGCCGGCCAGCCAGGTGTGCATGACGTCCCAGATCGCGCCGATCCGCGCATGCCCGACGGTCCCGACCACCCGTGCCACATCGGCTCCGGCACGGTGCGAGTCATGGGTCTCCAGGAGGATCCGCACGCCGTGATCAGCGGCGTGCGGGGCTGCTGCCCCCAGCCGCCGCGCGGCGATCGCGTCGGCGTCCGAGGGATCCTGGTCCCCACCGCCCGGGAACACCCGGACATACGCCGCGCCGAGGTCGCCGGCCAGCTCCACCAGCTGGGCGAGCTCGGCGAGCACCGGTTCGTCCTCGCCCCGGGCGGCGACCCGCACATACCCGGCGACGGTCAGGATCTCCACCCCGCCCCGCTTGAACTCCTCCACCACGGCGGCCCGTTCGAGCGGGCCGAGGCCGGGATGGACCGGCTCCTCGGGGTGGGCGCGCAGCTCCACCCCCTGGTAGCCGGTCCCGGCGGCGAGCCGCACCACGTCCGCCATGGGCATCCCCGGAACGCCGAGGGTCGAGAAAGCGAGCTTCACGATCTGTGTCCCTTCGTCGGTGCGGTCCTGACCGGTACCCGTGATCGCGGCGGAGAATCCTCACCCCACGCGGGGCGGCGCCGTCGACCCCCGTTCCATGAGCTCCGCGGCGATGGTCGCCATGCCCCCCGGCGGCGGCGTCTCCTTGCCCATCGCCAGCCGGCCGGCCCGCGCCCCCGCCTCGAACAACGGCAGCCGTACGGTCGTCAGAGCCGGTACGGCGTCCACCGAGAACGGCAGGTCGTCGAAGCCGGCCACCGAGACGTCCTCGGGGATGCGGAGGCCACGGTCCCGGACGGCCGCGCAGGCACCCAGTGCCACCGTGTCGTTGGCGGCGACCACGGCCGTCACTCCGGGTTCGCGGCGCAGGAGTTCGAGCGTGGCGTCGTAGCCGGAGCTCCGGTCGTAGGGGCCGTGCACCGTGACGCTCTCCTCGTCCCCGTACAGCCCCGCCGCCTTCATGGCCTCTCGGTGGCCCTCCAGCCGATGCCGGGTGGTGGTGCGTTCCAGGGGGCCGGCGACGTAGCCGATCCGGCGGTGTCCCAGGGCGATCAGATGCTCGGTGAGGCGCCTGGCGCCGCCCCGGTTGTCGAAGGCCAGCGCGGCGACCACCGCGTCGGTGCCGGGCAGCGGCGGCCGCCCGCAGAAGACGATCCGGGTGCCGGCATCCGCGAGTCTGGCCAGTTTCACGGCCATCGCGGCCTGGTGGGCCGGGTCCTCCAGCGCGCCGCCGGTGAGGACGACGGCTGCGGCGCGCTGCCGCTGGAGCAGGGTGAGATAGGTGAGTTCACGCTCGGGGGAGCCACCGGTGTTGCAGACGACGGCGAGCTTCTCGCCGCCCCCGCGGCCGGATCCGTCGCGCGGGCCGCCGATCTCGCTCTGCGCCGCTCCGGCCATGATGCCGAAGAACGGGTCGGCGATGTCGTTGACCAGGATGCCCACCAGATCGGACGTGGCGGCGGCGAGCGAGCTGGCCGGGCCGTTCAGCACGTAGTCCAGTTCGTCCACCGCCCGCAGGACCCGTTCCCGGGTGGACGAGGCCACCGGGTAGTTGCCGTTCAGGACACGGGACACGGTGGCCGGGGACACCCGGGCGCGGGCCGCAACGTCCGCCAGGGTGACTGTCATCGCTCTCCTTCGAGGAGTTGTGGAGCGGCCCCCCTTGTCCGGGCCGCTGTCGGCAGGCTAGCGTCATACTGCATAGAAAGCGCTTGCTACGGCTGTATGGAGGGAACTTTCGTGACACGCAGGACAGTGCGCATCGCCATGAACGGCGTCACGGGACGCATGGGGTACCGGCAGCACCTGGTGCGCTCGATCCTCGCGATCCGCGAGCAGGGCGGCCTCGACCTCGGTGACGGCGACGTGCTGTGGCCGGAACCCGTCCTCGTCGGCCGCCGCGCCCACGCCCTGGAGGCGCTCGCCGCACAGCACGGCCTGACCGAGTGGTCGACCGACCTGGACGCGGTGCTCGCCGACGAATCGATCGACATCTACTTCGACGCCCAGGTCACCTCGGCTCGCGTCGAGGCCATCAAGAAGGCCATCGCCGCGGGCAAGCACATCTACACCGAGAAGCCCACCGCCACCGACGTCGAGGGCGCGCTCGAACTGGCCCGCCTCGCCCGCGACGCCGGCATCAAGCACGGCGTCGTCCAGGACAAGATCTTCCTCCCGGGCCTGCTCAAGCTGAAGCGCCTCATCGACGGCGGCTTCTTCGGCGAGATCCTCTCCGTACGCGGCGAGTTCGGATACTGGGTCTTCGAGGGCGACTGGCAGGACGCCCAGCGCCCGTCGTGGAACTACCGCGCGGAGGACGGCGGCGGCATCGTCGTCGACATGTTCCCGCACTGGGAGTACGTCCTGCACGAGCTGTTCGGCCAGGTCACCAGCGTCTCCGCGCATGTGCAGACCCACATCCCGCAGCGCTGGGACGAGCAGGGCAAGCCCTACGCCGCCACCGCCGACGACGCCGCGTACGGCACCTTCCAGCTGGCGGGCGGCGCCGTCGCCCAGATCAACTCCTCCTGGGCCGTGCGCGTCAACCGCGACGAGCTCGTCGAGTTCCAGGTCGACGGCACCCACGGCTCCGCCGTCGCGGGCCTGCGCAACTGCCGTGTCCAGCACCGCTCGGCCACCCCCAAGCCGGTCTGGAACCCCGACCTCCCGGTCACCGAGCCGTTCCGTGACCAGTGGCAGGAAGTCCCCGACAACGCCGAGTTCGACAACGGCTTCAAGGCCCAGTGGGAGCTGTTCCTGCGCCACATCGTCCTCGACGAGCCCTACACCTGGGACCTGATGGCCGGCGCCCGTGGCGTCCAGCTCGCCGAGCTCGGCCTCAAGTCCTCGGCCGAGGGCCGCCGCTTCGACGTACCGGAGCTGAGCCTGTGACCATCCATCTCCCGCAGGGACCGTACGAACCCCGGACCACCCCGCTCGACCTGGCACCGTCCGGGGCGCCGCTCGCCTCCCGTACGGTCTTCTCCGCCGCCCATGTCGTCGCCGACCCGTACGCCGACATCAGCCCCGACGACCCCGTCGCCGTCGACTGGGACGCCACCCTCGCCTTCCGCCGTCACCTCTGGTCGCACGGCCTGGGCGTCGCCGAGGCCATGGACACCGCGCAGCGCGGCATGGGCCTGGACTGGGCAAGCGCGGCGGAACTGATCCGCCGCTCGGCCGCCGAGGCGAAGTCCGTGGGCGGCAGGATCGCCTGCGGCGTCGGCACCGACCAGCTCACCGGCCCCGCCACCCTGCCCGAGGTGCGCGCCGCGTACGAGGAGCAGCTCGCCCTGGTCGAGAGCAGTGGCGCGCAGGCCATCCTGATGGCCTCCCGCGCGCTGGCCGCCGCGGCGAACGGCCCCGAGGACTACCTGGAGACGTACGCCCATCTCCTGCGCCAGGCCACGGAACCGGTCGTCCTGCACTGGCTCGGCCCCATGTTCGACCCGGCGCTGGAGGGCTACTGGGGCAGCGCGGACCTCGACGCCGCCACGGACACCTTCCTGAAGGTCATCGGGGAACACCCGGACAAGGTCGACGGCATCAAGATCTCGTTGCTGGACGCGGAGCGCGAGATCGACGTACGGCGCCGTCTTCCCAGCGGGGTGCGCTGCTACACCGGCGACGACTTCAACTACCCCGAGCTGATCGCGGGTGACGACCGGGGTTTCAGTCACGCCCTGCTCGGCATCTTCGACCCGCTGGGTCCGCTGGCCGCGCACGCGGTGCGGGTCCTGGACACCGGGGACGTCGAGGGCTTCCGCGCCCTCCTGGACCCCACGGTCGAGTTGTCGCGTCACCTGTTCAAGGCTCCGACCCGCTTCTACAAGACGGGCGTCGTCTTCCTCGCCTGGCTTGCGGGCCACCAGGACCACTTCACGATGGTCGGCGGCCTGCAGTCCGCCCGTTCGCTGCCGCACCTGGCGAAGGCGTACGAACTGGCCGACCGGCTGGGCCTGTTCCCGGACCCCGAGCTGGCCGAGGCCCGGATGCGCGCCCTGCTGTCCGTCCACGGAGGAAGCCGATGAGCACCGATCTGTCCCGCCTGTCCATCAACCAGGAGACGGTCCGGCAGTTGTCGCTGCCGGAGCTCGTCGAGGGCTGCGCCAAGGCGGGCATCGGCAACGTCGGCCTGTGGCGCGCGCCGGTGCAGGAGTACGGCGTCGAGCGTGCGGGGCAGCTGATGAAGGACGCCGGCCTCACCGTGACCAGCCTCTGCCGAGGCGGCTTCCTCACCGCGACCGACCCCGCCGAACGCGCCCGCGCGCTGGACGACAACCGTGCGGCGGTCGACGAGGCGGCGGGTGTGGACACCGACACCCTGGTCCTGGTCTCCGGCGGGCTCCCCGACGGTGAGAAGGACCTGTACGCCGCCCGGGAACGCATCGCCGACGCGCTGGCCGAGCTCGCCCCGTACGCCGCCGAGCGCGGCATCCGGCTCGCGATCGAGCCGCTGCACCCGATGTTCGCGTCGGACCGCTGCGTCGTCTCCACGCTGTCGCAGGCCCTGGACCTCGCGGAGCGCTTCCCCGCCGAGCAGGTCGGGGTGGTCGTGGACGCGTACCACATCTGGTGGGACGACCAGGTGCCCGTGCAGATCGCGAGGGCGGGAGCGGGCGGCCGGATCCACTCCTTCCAGCTGGCCGACTGGATCACTCCGCTTCCGGCGGGGGTTCTGGTGGGCAGGGGCCAACTGGGCGACGGCAGCGTGGACTTCCGCACGATGCGCCGTCAGGTCGAGGCGACCGGCTTCGACGGGCCGATCGAGGTGGAGATCTTCAACGAGCAGCTCTGGGCCCGTGACGGTGCCGAAGTGATCGCCGAAGTCGCCGCCCGGTACCTGGAACATGCCTGCTGAGAGCGGTTCGACCGCGCAAAGGTAAAGAGATCGCCAAGGCGTGCAACCTTTGCGCACCTTGCCCGGTCGTACTCAGCGTCGGGACTTCCGGGGAGGGGTCCGGGGGGATTCGGGAAGCCCGACGGGAGGGGAAAGCGAGGGGGGTCCGGCCTGTGGGCCGGGCCCCATTCTGCTTGGCGCGACGTCGGCTTCGCGCGCGAGCCCGGCGCCGGCTACGACAGCATCATCGTTCTCGCCACATCCGAGGGCCTGATGTTTCTGTGAGCGGTGGGTGACCGGGTTCATGGGCCGGGCCGTCCTCGGAACCCGTCGGCGCCCTCGTCCGTGACCTCAGCCGCCGTCGAAGCCGCTCCGGGACGCCTCGATGTGCCCGATGTGCCGGTGGGTCCAGTCGCACATCACGTCGACCGTCTTCCGCAGCCCCTGGCCCGGCTCGGTCAGGGTGTACTCGACCTTCGGCGGGACCGTGGGGTACACGGTCCGCTCGACCAGCCCGTTGCGCTCCAGCATGCGCAGGTTCTGGGTGAGCATCTTGTGGCTGATGCCCTCGACCTCGGCCCGCAGCTCGCTGAAGCGCAGGGTGCCCTCGCCCAGGGCCTCGATGATCAACAGCGCCCACTTGTTGGCGACGTCCGAGAAGATCTCCCGCGCGAGCGAATCCGCCCGCCTCAGGTCCGCCTGTTCCTCGGGCGAGCCGCTGACCTGCTTGGTCACCATGAGGTTCCCCTGTCACTCAAAAGTGCGTTCTTCCATGTCAGCGGCCACTCTCCTACAGTTCCTGAGTAACCACAAGAGAGCACGCGTGGGCCGCTCGGCCCGCGCACATGGAGGCACACAGCATGGCCATCACCCTGGTGAACCCCGCCGGACTGCCCGAGATCGACGTCTACCGTCAGGTGTCGGTCGCGACCGGCTCGAAGCTGGTCTCCGTCGCCGGCCAGGTCGCCTGGGACGCCGACGGCGTCACGGTCGGCGAAGGCGACCTGGCCGCCCAGGTCGAGCAGTGCTACGTGAACGTGAACACCGCCCTGGCCGGGGTCGGCGGCTCCTTCGACGACGTGACGAAGCTGACCGTGTACGTCGTCGACTGGACCCCCGACAAGATGCCCGTGCTCCTCGCGGGCATCTCCCGGGCCGCGGAGAGGCTCGGGATCACCGCGGCCCCGCCGGCCTCGCTCCTGGGGGTCGTGACCCTGGACGTACCGGAGCACCTGGTGGAGATCGAGGCCACCGCGGTCATGGACTGAGCGGCTCCCCGGGCTCAAGCCCCGGAACCCGGGCGGAAGCGGTAGGTGTGGACACCCCGGTCCGAGTCGGCGTGTACCAGAAAGCCGTCGGGGGTCTCGGAGAGGGAGCAGGCGGTGAAAGGGGAGGGGGTACGCAGACGGGTCAGCAGGGTGAGGGCGGGGAGGGAGCGGATCTCGACGAGCCCCTGGGAGGTGACGACGCAGAACCAGGTGCCGTCGGGAGAGATCGCGAGGTCGACGGGATCGGTGAGAGGGAGGCTCGCGAGAACGGTGTCGGTGGGGAGGCCATGGAGCACCACGGCATTCGACCAGCCGACCAGGAGGCTGTCGCCGTCCGGGTGGGCGGCGGCGCATCGGGCGAAATCCTCGAGGCCCGGGCGGTGCGGGGCGCCGAAGGTGAGAGTGCCACCGTCGCGGTACCAGATGCGGACTGCGGTACAGGAGGACCGCTGCCACGGAGGGGTCGACGTGTGCGGCCGCCAGGCGGAGGACACCCAGGAGCCGTCCGGAGCGACCGCCAGGAGCGCGCCGTCGCTCACACTGCTGTCGATCCGCGTGCTGAGCAGCCGGGTGCTGGTCGCCACCTCCCACAGCTCGACGGAGTCGTCGTTCTGCAAGGCGACCAGGCTGCCGTCGGGGGTCCAGGACACGCTGCCCATCTGGCTGGGTCCCCTCTTCAGCGGCAGAGAGGCCTCGGGGTCGGGGCGGACGAGACTCACCTGGGCAACCCATCGCTGCCAGTGCGGCGGCAGGTCGTTCCCGCGACGAGGGGCCGCGACTCCGAAGTCGGCAGCCTGTCCGGGAGCCGGGGCCCGGGGCACCCACCGGTCGCACCGCCACGGAAACCACGCCACCAGGGTCGCTCCCGAGGCGAGGGGCACCACGTGGACACGCCGCAGAGCGTCAGGGGCGGCCTCACCGGGCTCCGCGGCGGGGTCGGAGACAGATACCCCACTCCGTACATTCCTGACCATCCGGCCACGCCCGTTGACCACGACGTAGGGGGTCGATCCTTCACCGCCGTGCTGCTCCGGCGGCAGCGCGGGCTCGCCTTCCCGTCGCAGCTGCCGCCATTTCCTGCTCGGGGAGTTCAGGCACGCGAAGACGGCGGATCCGTCGGCCGAGACGACGAACCGGCTGGATCTCCGGTCGCAGGGGTAGCTGCGTTCCTCTCCCGTCAGCAGGTCGCGGAGGCGGGCTTCGTCCTCGGCGCCGTAGACGAGGAAATCTCCGGCGGCGTCGACGTTCAGTACGTCCCCCGTACCCAGGGTCGTGGGCGCTCCGCCTTCCTCGTCGCTGTCCCGCCAGTCGTGGAGAAGCAGTACGGCGCCCGCGTGGACCACGGCGACCGCACCCTCCGAGGAGATCGCCAAGCAGTGCAACCAGCCTGCGGGGCGTGGGGCGCGTCGAGGTGTCTCTTCCGGCCGGCGGTGCCCGTTCGGTTCCTCGGCTCGGCACACCGCCACTTCGTCCACGGAGCAGAAGGCGACCCATCGCCCGTCCGGAGAGACTGCCACTCCGACGAGGAAATCGAACGGGCACTCCGCCGTGCGCTCGTTCCCCGTCCCCACCTCCCACACTGTGGCGACGCCGTCGCCATGGACGCGAACATGGACGAACCAACGGCCGTCGGCGCTGATCGCATAATTCGAGCCGATCTGCCGGTAGCCGTCACGGACGCTGAACTCATGGGCGAACGGCCGCTCCCACAGCACCCTGCCCGACTCCACGTCCCACTGCCTGACGTGGTCGCCGTCCACGGTCGTCACGGTGGAGCCGTCCGGGGCGAGGCCGACGCCCATGACGGTCCCGGTGGCGGGAAGCACCCTGAGGACGGACGAGTCGGGCAGATCCGGCGGCGGAAGGTGATTGACCAGGGCGGGCCCCGGCAGGCGGGCTGCCCGCTCGGCGGCCCGGTCCGCCCAGTGCGGCTGCCCGCCCAGGCGGCTGTACAGCGTGGCGGCTCTGAGGGCCCAGGAGTCCTCCGGGTCCATCAGGTGCACCGTCGCCGAGATGTCGCTCGCCCGGCGGGCGGCCGACGCGGTGGGGACCAGCCGGGCGTCGTTGAAGGGTGCGCTCTGGTTCCGGTGTCGGATTCGCTGCTCGACCCAGCGCAGGTCGCCGACGAGCCGGTCCGCCTCGGCCACCAGCCCGGCCTCGACGAGATGGTGCACCAGGTGGTCGTGGAGGTAGCCCTCGGGGAGATCCCACCAAGCGGTCGGTGGCGGGGAGGGCCGGGCGCCGGCGATCAGGTGGGCGTGGGCGGTGCTGAGGCGGTCGGGGCCGAGTTCGGCGCGCAGGTAGTCGCGGACGACGTCGTGGAGGAGGAGACCGCCGGAGTCGTTCAGGCCGATCAGAGCGACATCCCGCAGGCGTCGGCAGAGCGCGCGGGAGCGGACGGGCTCGTACCCGGCCGTCTCCCGCCACAGGGCGCAGACGAGCTCCACGGGGATGACCTCGTCCTCGGCGAAGGCACCTAGTTCCAGAAGGCGTTCACGTTCCCCCGCAGTCTCGTCGAGGAGGCGGGCCGACGCCTCGACGGTGGCGCGGACGGCCCTCTCCCGCTGGGCGGGGTCGTCGAGGTCGACGGCCTCGGGGCCGTTGCCCAGGTCGGCCCCGGCGGGTCCGGCCGAGCGCAGCAGCGCCAGGGTCTCGGCGACGGAGTCGGCGGTGGAGAGGCCGGTGGCCCTCTCGGCGGCGAGACGGCGGTTGACCAGGCGGAGGAGGAGGGGCCACCCGCCGGTTGCGGTGAGGAGGGCGGCCGTCTGGTCGCCGGAGAGGTCGAGGTCGGTGGTGAGGACGGTGCGGGCCTGCTCGTCGGTCATCCGGTCGACGAGGACGCGTGGGGTGTGGTCGGGGAGCACGGAGGGGATGCGGGTGGTGACCAGGCGGACGCACCGGCGCCCCCCGATCAGGAAGGGCGCGAGCTGGGCCTCGCTCCACACGTCGTCGAGGACGAGCAGCAGCGGCCGGTCCCACTCGTCCAGTACGCGCCCCAGCTGGGCCCCCGCCATAGCCGGGTCCTCGTGGAACAGGGCCTCCTTGCCGGTGACCAGCTGAATCACCTCGGTGGCCTTGCCGGCGATCCGAGGGCCCCCGCGCAGGTCGCCCCCGAGCGTGACGAAGAGGATGTCGGGGAACCGGCGTCGCACACGCTCGTCCGCGCAGACCGCCTTGGCGAGGGTGGTCTTTCCGAAGCCGCCGGCGCCTTGGAGACCGGTGGTCAGGCCGACGGTGCCGGAGTGCTCGGCGAGGACGGCGTCGACGACCCGCTCGGTCTCCTCGCGTTCGACCATCCACCGAGGGGGCTGCGGCACGGCGCTGGGCGGGACCGCTGAGGAGCGCCGCCCCGTCGAGTCCGCCGCACGCCGGCGTTCGACCGCCAGCAATGCCCCCGTCAGCATCAGCACGACGGCGAGTGACACCCACGGGTGGCGTCGCAGGACGTCCAGCCAGCCGGGCCATCGCTCCGCCTCGGTGGCCGCGTTCCCGGCCAGCGAGGCAGCCAGTGGAACCGCTGCCCCGAGGGCCACTCCCAACGCCCCTCCGGCGACCTCGCGCGCCCGCATGGTTCCCCAACCTCGTCGCTGCACGGGTGTGTTGGGGCGAGCGTAACCGGTTCGAGGCAGGTGTCCACGCGGTTCTGCACTGCGCGAAGTCAGGTGGCCGCCGACGGCGTCACGGACGGGGAAGACGACCTTGTCGGGCGCCCGCCCGGCTGGGGCCCGCCCCGGTGCCCTCGGCCACTATGCTCGGTGTCGCCGCACTGGACGCCCCCGAGCACCTGGTCGAGGTCGAAGCCACGGCGGTCATCGACTGAGGCGGCCGGGCCCCGCCCCCCGCTGGGGAGGCGGGCGCGCTCCACCCATTCCGGTTATCTGACGCGCCGGTGGGGCGGCACCCCCGTCCCGGGCCCGACCCGTTCAGGCATGTCAGCCTTCAATGCCTGCCAATATGCTTGCTCCGCCCGGGACTTCGCTCGTCTGACAGCCGGGGAGACTGCGGGCCGGTCGTGCGTGGGTGCGGAGCGCGACACGACCCCGAACCCACATATGAGTAAGGGAATTGCATGGCACGTGAGCATGATCCTTCCAGACGCATACCGCCGAGTTCGGGCACGTCCTCCGGCGCCTCCGGTGCGTCCGGGAGTCCGCCGGAGCCGGCCGGCAGGGCGGTGCCGATGCAGGGTGCGGCCGGGGTCCCCGGTGACGCCCTGAGGCCGGGCGGCCCGCGCGGCCGCAAGGACACCTCGTCCACGGCGGCCGACCCGGCCGCCGGCGCGCAGGGCCCGGCGCGCGAGAGCCCGGAGAGCGTGGGCTCCGAGAGCGAGGCTCTCGAGGGTGCGGACGCCGGGACACGGACCGCCGAGCGAGCGGGTACCGCCGGAGCCGCCGCTCCTGCGCCCGGCACCGGTGCCGGGCGGGGCATAGGCGCCCCGGAGCCGTCGGCGGAGGAGACGCCCGAACCGGCGTCCGTCAACTCCGGCGAGACCACAGCGGCTTCGGCTTCGGAGGCGTCCGCCTCCGACCCGGCCGCGGCGCACGCGACCACCCGTACCGTCGGCGGGTCCCCGGGCGTCGCAGTCGCGGCGGCGGCGGCGGACAGCGGCGGCGCGGGTACGCGTACGGCCGGCGAACTGCTGGGCAGCCGACCGAAGAAACCGATACTGGCCGCGGCGGCGATCATCGGCGTGCTCCTGGTCTCCGTGCCGTTCCTCGTGATGGGCCAGGACGACCGCAAGCCCGAGAAGGACCGCACGCAGAACGCGGCAGGCACCGTCCTGGGCACCGAACGCTCCGAGCCCCCGGAGACCTACACGAGCAAGTCACCGAGTCCCTCCGTGACTCCGAGCAAAGAACAGGAGAAGGAGAAGGAGAAGGAGAAGCCGTCCGAGCCGCCGGCCGCCAAACCGGTGATGGTGCCGCCGCCGGCCAAGCCTGAGCGCAAGCCCACGGCCACGGTGACGGCGAAGGCGCCGCCGAACACGGCTGCCAGCGCGTTGAGCAGCCTCGCCGAGGGTGACCCCGACGGACGGCACATCTGCTACCGGGTCTTCGTGTCGGGGAGCGGCTGGCAGACACCGGTGTGCGACGGGACGATGGCCGGGACGGCGGGCCAGGGCAAGCAGATCACGGCCCTCAACATCGCGGTGTGGAACGTCGGCGGGTCGTCCGCCAACGCCCTGCTGCACGACCAGGGTTCGACGAGCGGCAACGCCAAGTGGGCACCGAGCTGGACGGCCCTCGTCGCAGACGGCAAGAACAACTACATAGGCAGTTCCGAGAAGGGCGCCCCCTTCCTGACTGGTTTCGCCATGAACGTCGGCAAAGGCAGCGTCTGCCACACGGCCAGGATGGGCGACGGTGGCTGGGGCCCGCAGTTCTGCAAGAACAGCCGGCCCGAGTACATGTTCGTCGGCACCACCGACAACAAGAGGTGGTTCGAGGCCGTGAAGCTCACGGTGTGACCACCGGGCTTCGGCCCGCGAGGCGAGCCCCCTGGTTGTCACCGGGGGGCTCGCCGAGTCCGGCCCCCGGAGGACGCGGACCACGCCGGAGCGACCGCCAGGAGCGCGCCGTCGCTCACACTGCTGTCGATGCGCGTGCTGAACACCGAGGTCGAGGCCACGGCGGTCAACGACTGAGGCGGCCAGGCCCGTCCGGCTTCCTGAACAGCACGGTCCAGAGGAAGTCCTCACCGAAACACGGGGAGTCGGCCGGTTCGTCCCGCATCCGTCGCAGTGCGATCTCCTCCATCCCGGAGAAGATCCAGCGCAGCGACTCGGGTGTGTAGGCGAGGCCGCCCTGGAGCCCCGTACCGCCGTAGAAGTCGGCGTCGGGTCGCTCGGAACCCATCGCGCCGGACGCGAAGCAGCTGAGGGCGAGGTGCCCGCCGGGTACGAGGGCGCGCTCCACCAACGTGAGGTAGCTGACGCGGCGGTGGGGCGGCAGATGGTGGAAGCAGCCCGAGTCGTAGATCAGGTCGTACGGCCCGGCAGGCGCGTCCTCGGCGAAGGCGTCACCGCAGTGGAAGCGGATGTCCGCCCCGGCGTCGCGGGCCCGTTCCTCGGCCCAGGCGACGGCTCCCGGCGACAGATCGACCGCGTCCACCTCGAAGCCCCGCGAGGCGAGGTGCAGCGCGTTGCGTCCCGGCCCGCAGCCGAGATCGAGGGCACGGCCGGGCCCGATCAGACCGTGGTC
The DNA here is from genome assembly GCF_042871445.1 of Streptomyces sp. NPDC005794. NCBI lineage: Bacteria > Bacillati > Actinomycetota > Actinomycetes > Kitasatosporales > Streptomycetaceae > Streptomyces > Streptomyces sp. NPDC005794. The sequence continues at coordinate 341,304 of NZ_JBIAIN010000004.1, read as the reverse complement.
GAGGTAGGACACGAGGCTCTCGTCCGGCTTCGCCACGAAGAACGGCACGGGCTTCGAGCGGTCCGCGTAGAACCCGTCCCACCAGCCGCTCGCGTCATCGGTCCACCGGTCGGCCTCCGGCGCGAACAGGCTGTCCATGAGCTTCAGTACGTCGTCCACCGAGCGTATGTTCCGGTCCACCCGGAACCCCCTTCCCGAGACCCCAACTCTAGGCACTGAGCGAGTATTTGTGCAGCTCAGGGCATGTGTGGGAGCTGCCTGGGGGCCCGTTCGGAAGCCTACGGGGAGCGCACGGGCGTGGCCCCCCGTACGTGACTCGTTCCCCTGCCCAAGACTCGCCCGCGGGCCGCCGAGGGCCCTTCCTGGATGTGGCCGAGGTGTGTTTCTCGACCGCTCCGCAGGCGAAGGGCCCTGAGGGGGAGAAATGGCCTCCCGGTCGCCTTGGTGCCGGGGGTGCCCGGGGTGCCGGTGGTCAGGCTTCGATCTCCCACTCGACGCAGTGGTGGCCCGACTCGTGTTCGTAGGTCGACGGCCGGTAGTACAGGAAGGGGGAACCCGTCTCCAGGGAGTCGGCCAGGACCCGGAAGAGCTCTGCCGGACCGGTGGCCCAGAGCGTGCCGTCGAGGTCTCCCGACCCGATACCCATCTCGTACACGTGCCCGTACGAAGGCCCCGGGCGGTGATCGACGAAGGCGACGCCCCCGTCGTTGGGCAGGGCGATCGGCACGCACAGGTGCAGATTCACAGCCAGTTCCTCGTCCTCCCACAGATCGGCTTCGATGTTGCTCTCGCCGACGCCCACGAGGATCTCGTGCATCATCACCATGTCGTCCACACCGCTCAGGCGGTGCCCCAACGGCAGAAAGGTCCCGGCGGGCAGGGGGAACGAGCCCGGTTCGGCCACAGGCGGGGCCGCGCCGTCATGAAGCTCCAGAAGCCTCCTCAGCTCCGGGTGCAGGGCGAAGCCCAGCCGCGATTCCAGCCTGGCTATCGCCTCGGGGGCCGCCGGCCCTCTCAAGGCCGCTCGATCGGCGGGCGAATGCGCCGAAAGCCATGACTCGAAGCGAGCCCACTCGTGATCGAACGCTGCGGTGTCCACCTGTGTCATGGGCCGAAGATAGACGTCCCCACTGACACCAGGGGGTGACCTGAGTCACGGGAACCGCCCCGAACCCCCGGACAGATAAGGGGACATGGAGAGACCACTGCGGGTCCGCATCCGGGACGGCGACGAGGATGCCTTCGCCGACCTGTTCGACAGATACGCACGTTCCGTCTACAACCACGCGTTCCGGCTGACGGGGAACTGGTCCATGGCCGAGGACGTGGTCTCGCTGACGTTCCTCGAAGCCTGGAGGCTGCGGGGCCGGGTGAACGCCGAAGGCGGATCGTTGCGGCCCTGGTTACTGGGGGTCGCGACGAACATGGTGCGCAACACCAGGCGGGCAGCGGCCCGGCACGCAGCCGCGATGTCACGTCTGCCCCCGGGCCCCCAGGGCGGCGCGGTCGGGGACTTCGCCGACGAGGTGGCGAGCCGTATCGACGACAAGGAGTTGCTGGCCGCCGTCCGGCTGGCCCTGGACACCCTGCGGCGCAACGAGCGCGAGGTGCTGGCGCTGTGCGTGTGGGAGGGGCTCGACTACGCGGCGGCCGGCGAGGCGCTCGGTATTCCCACGGGGACGGTCCGCTCACGGCTGTCCAGGGCCCGGCGGAAGCTCGCGGCGGCCGCCGAACGGCGGGAACCGCTGCGCGGCACCGGACAGATGAAAGAGGGCCGCACGAACGCGGCCCTGCCCATTCAGGAGGGAAACCGATGACGCACGACACCTCGTCGCTCCCCGAGAGGGACCTCCCCCCGGGCCGTCACCGCCAGCTCAAGGAGCATGTGATGCGCGAGATCAGGCAGGCCCAGGCCGAGGACCGGAAGACGACCCGTGGCAGGAGGTGGTCGCGGCCGGTCGTCGTGGGACCCGTGATCGCGGCCGCGCTGGCCCTCGCCGTGATCACGGGAGTCACGGTGACCGGAACGGACGGCGGCTCCGGTTCCGGCTCCAGCACCCCGGCGGGCAAGGACGGCAAGGCGACCTACGCCTTCGCCCCCATGATCAACGCCGACACCAAGGGCGGTGCGGCGGCGTTGCTCGACCGCGTCGCGACGGTCGCGGCGCAGTCACCTGCGGACGACGTCCGTGACGACCAGTTCGTCTACATCCGAAGCCTGGTCGCCTACGCGACGATGTCGGACGACGTCGGCGCCGAGCTCGAACCCCTCCACGAGCGTGAGGTCTGGAGGTCCGTGGACGGCACCCGCCCGGGACTGACCCGCGAGCCGGGCGACGAGTTCAGTGACGGGAGGGAGCTGGAACCCGCCCCGGCGCCCGGTGAGCCCGGCTACGAGACGAGCACCCACTACCGGCGCCTCCAGACACTGCCGACGGACGCGGACGCGATGCTGAAGTGGCTGCGCTCCCAGGGGGACGAGAGCGGCGAGGAGCGCAACCTCGACCAGGACGCGTTCGTCCTCGTAGGCGACCTCCTCCACGAGTCACTGATGCCGCCGGACGTCAGCGCCGCGTTCTTCCGCGCCGCGGCGAAGATCCCCGGTGTGGTCGTGGTGCCCGACGCGGTCAACGCTGAGGGCCGTCACGGTGTCGCGGTGGCACGCTACGACTCGTACAACCCGGGGGTCCGCGATGAGCTGATCTTCGACAAGAAGACCCTCGAACTCATCGGCGTGCGCAATGTGGCGACCAAGGCGATCGGCAAGATCGAGGCGGGACAGGTGCTGGGGACCACAGCAGTCCTCCAGCGTGCGGTCGTGGACGCGAAGGGGAAGCGCCCGTAGCCGAGCGGGCTTCGTGACGACCTGGTGGCGGTGGCGGCGGGTGCGCGTTCCCGCCGCAACCGGCCGGGACTCGGACTGTCACGGCCACCTTGTTCCGGTCGCCCGGGCGCTCGGCCCGGTGAGTCTCCGCACCGAGTCACCTCGCTGACGGCAGCGGATCGCCTGGGCGTCGGTCGGCGGGGGACCTGGCAAAAGCAAGGGCCAGGCCGGGTCCTGCCTCGTAGACTCGATCACCTGGCAGCTTGTACCAGTGGGGTGGGAACAGCGTGGACGACCGGCTTCGGGATCTGGCCAAAGCATCTCCGAACTTCGGAGTGCTCTACCAACACCAGCCACTCCTAGCCCTGTACGGCGCCCAGGCCGAACTCAACGTCTTCAGCAATCCGAACGCCGCCCAGGTCCAGGCCGGCCAGTTCGGCGAGGTCCTGGCCGAGGACCTCGTCACCCGTACCGGCATCCGCGTCGCGGGTACGCGGCAGATCGACCGGCTGCGCGCCCTCTCGGACATCCGCGCGCTGTCCCCGGCCGTACGCGATGCCTTCGACCAGCTGCGACGTGAGCGCAACGAGGCCGCCCACGCCCACCTCTTCGACACCACCCGCGCCCTGGAGGCCGTACGCCTCTGTTACGAGCTCGGAGTGTTCTACCACCGCGCCCTCACCGGAAAGCGCACGGTCACCGCCTTCGTACCGCCGGCCATGCCCGTACTCACGGACCCGGCCGAGGTGGCCGAGCTGCGGCAGGCGCTTGACGGCCACCGCGATGCACTGGCCCAGTCGAGAGTCAAGCTGAGCGAGTCCACAGACCGTCTCGAAGCCGAGCGCAGGGCCCGTGCCGAGGCCGAAGCCCTGATGGTCAGCGCCCAGCAGGCCAAGGCAGCGCTGGCCGCCCGCCTCGTCGACATGGAAGCGGAGATCGTCAGCCTCCGGACGACGCAGCACGCTCAGTACGAGACCGACCGCAAGCAGCCGCGTCGGGTGAACGCCGCCGCCCGCGAGGCCATCGTGCACCGCGCCCAGCGCCCGGCCCCGCTCAACGAGGTCCAGGCCCGGCAGAAGATCGACGTCATGCTCGACGAGGCCGGCTGGCTCGTCCAGGACCGTGCCGGCCTGAACCCGCTCGCCGGGCGGGGCGTCGCCGTGAGGGAGTTCACTCTCGCGACCGGGCGCGCCGACTACGTGCTGTACGTCGACGGGAAGATCGTCGGTGTCATCGAGGCCAAGCGAGAAGGCGACCACCTCTCCGGAGCCCTTGCCCAGAACGAGCGCTACGCCAAGGGCGTCCTGAAGGAGCACGCCCTCGCCGTGTGGCGGGAGTCGGAGCCCTTCGCCTTCCGTTACGCCACCACGGGGACCGAGACCTACTTCGTCAACCGCCTCGACCCCGAGGCACGCTCCCGCGAAGTCTTCTCCTTCCACCGTCCCGAGACCGTCGCCGCGTGGATGGAGCGAGCCGAGGACCGCCGCGCCCCCACCTTCCGGGCCGGTCTGCGCCGCATGCCGAAGCTGGAGCCGTACGGTCTGCGTCTCGCGCAGATCGACGCGATCAGCGGCCTGGAGCAGTCCCTCGCCCAGGACCGCCCCCGCGCACTGATCCACATGGCGACGGGGGCGGGCAAGACCTTCACCGCAGTCACGGAGACCTACCGCCTGCTGCGTCACGCGGGTGCCCGCCGCGTCCTCTTCCTCGTCGACCGCAACAACCTCGGCCGCCAGGCCTTGTCGGAGTTCCGCAACTACACCACCCCGGACGACGGCCGGAAGTTCGCCGAGCTCTACAACGTCGACCGCCTCGGTGCGGCCGGCCTCCAGGACACCTCGTCCGTCGTCATCTGCACGATCCAGAAGATGTACGCCCTGCTCAAGGGCGAGCAGCTCACGGACGACGACGCCCGCGACGACGCGGCGGACGCGAAGCGGCAGTCGACCGACACGGCCCTCGCCGGTAACACGGACGGGTCCGGCACGGTCCTCGCCGACAACACGGCGGACGACCCCGAGATGAACTACGCCACCGACCTCCCCATCGAGGTCGAGTACCAGCCTGACGTGCCTCCGGAGTCCTTCGACCTGATCGTCGTGGACGAGTGCCACCGGTCGATCTACGGCCTGTGGCGGGGTGTGCTCGACTACTTCGACGCCCACCTCGTCGGCCTCACCGCGACCCCCACCGCACAGACCCGGGGATTCTTCGACCAGAACACCGTCTCCGAGTACACGTATGAGCAGGCCGTCGCCGACGGGGTCAACGTCGACTTCGACGTCGTCCGCGTCAACACGGACCTGCGCGAACAGGGCGGCGCGAAGATCGAGGCCGGGACCACGGTCCGCATCAAGGACCGCAAGACCCGGGCCCAGCGGTATGTGGAGCTCGACGACGACCTCACCTACACCACCGGCCAGATCGGCCGCTCGGTGATCACCGTCGATGAGATCCGCGCGGTGCTGACCACGTACAAGAACAACTGGCAGCGCTGGTTCCCCGGACGGAAGGATCTCCCGAAGACCCTCGTCTTCGCGGTCGGTGAGGACCATGCCGAGGATGTGCTGAAGCAGGTCAAGGAGGTCTTCGGGCGCGGCGACAGCTTCGCGAAGAAGATCACGTACAAGAGCCGCCAGAACGGCGACAACCCCGACGAGCTGATCAACGACCTCCGGAACTCACCCCAACTGCGGGTCGCCGTCACGGTCGACATGATCGCCACAGGCACGGACGTTCGGGCCCTGGAGTGCGTGATCTTCCTGCGGTCGGTGCGCAGTGCCGTGCTCTTCGAGCAGATGAAGGGGCGCGGCGCCCGCACCATCGATGCCACCGAGCTGCGCGAGGTCACTCCGGACGCGGACGACGACGTGACGAAGGACAGATTCGTCCTCATCGACGCGGCCGGGGTCACCACCTCTCCGCTGGTGGATGCCCGGCCCATGATCCCGGCCACCGGCAAGCAGGTCTCGCTGGCCAAGCTGCTCGACAAGGCGGGCTCCCGGTCGATCAGCGCGGAGGAGGCAGAAATCCTCCAGCGGCGCCTGTCGCGGCTGAACCAGCAGCTCAAGCCGGAGGAGCGCGACCTCCTGACGCACACGGCCGGCGGCACGACGCTCGCCACGATCGCCCGAGACATCGTCGACGCGGTGGACGTCGACGCCCAGGACGAGGCACGGCGCCAGGGCGGGAAGGGTGCGGCCCGCAAGCTGGTCGAGGACGCCGTGGCCGTCCTCACCGGCAACCCGGAGCTGCGGCGCCAGATCCTGGAGATCCGCCGTGACAAGGACCTGACGTACGACGAGACGACCTCCGTCACGGTGACGGAGGTGGAAGAGATCCCGCGCGAGAAGCGCGCCCGCGAGAACCTGGACGAGTGGGGCGACCTGCTGAAGAAGCAGCGCGACCGCAACGCGGCCATCCGGATCGCCCTGGGCAGCGGAAACCCGGTCTCCCCGGCCGAAGCCCGCGCGGCGCTCAAGGAACTGGCGGCGACGATCCGGGCCTCCAGGCGCTCCTGGACGCCCAATGTTCTCTGGGGCTTCCACGAGGACCTGAACCAGGCAGTGGCCCGCCCGGGCCGCGAGGCCGGCATCCCGGACCTGATAAGCCTGATCCGTTACGAACTGGGCGCGGACAGTGAGCTCCGTCCGTACCGTACGGTGGTCCAGGAGCGTTTCGAGGGCTGGCTTCTGCGGCAGCAGCAGGCGGGCGTCGAGTTCACGGACGACCAGCGGTGGTGGCTGGAGAAGATCCGGGATGTCGTCGCCAGCGACGTCGGCATAGAGCCCGCAGAACTTGCCCGAGAGCCGTTCACGGAGCGCGGCAAGGGGCGGGGCTTCATGATGGCGTTCGGCGGGAAAGAGCCGGCGCTGGATCTGTTGACTGAGCTGAATCGGGAACTGGCTTGAGCGAGAAGGAACTTCCGGCGGGGTGGGCGGTCGCCACTTTGGGGCAAGTGGCCGACTGGGGAAGTGGGGGAACTCCTAAAGCTGGGACGCCAGAGTATTACGGCGGAGGTATTCCTTGGGCTGTCATCGGAGACCTTACGGATGGCCCTATAAGTGAGACAGCTGCGACGATTACTGATGCTGGGCTGGCGAACAGTTCAGCCAAGTGGGTACCTGAAGGCGCAGTCTTGATTGCGATGTATGGGTCGATCGGGAAGCTCGGAATCACAAAGCATCGCGTCACGACGAATCAGGCGATTGCTTTTGCTGTCGCAGAGGATCGCCTGATGGACCCCCTGTACCTGTTTTGGTACCTACGCTCACAGAGGGCAGAACTGCTGCGAGCGGGCAAAGGGGGAACGCAACAGAACATCAGCCAGACGGTTCTCAAGGCATGGCCCGTACCGGTGCCGCCGCTGGCGGAGCAGCACCGCATCGTGGAGGCCCTCGAAGGCCACCTGGCGCGCCTGGATGCAGCAGATCTTGGTTTGAGGAAATCCCTGGTGAGAGCTTCCTCTATGAGGCAATCCTTCGTCGGTCGATCATTGCGGGGGGAAGGTGTCCCTCTTTTGCTCGCAGAAGGAACGGCTGAAGATCTCTGCCGGCGTCCACAGTCTGCCCGTGATGCTGGCCCCTGGGTTCTCCCTTCCGGCTGGCTGTGGGCTTCCGTTGGTGAGCTCTTTGACGTCTTTGTTGGCTCGACGCCGAGTCGGAAGAATCCTGAGTTCTGGTCTGGATCTGTTCCTTGGGTGTCCAGTGGGGAAGTCAAATTCAATCGAATCTCCAGCACGCGCGAATCTATCACCGAGAGTGCAGTGGGGAATCAGAAGTCTCGAATCCATCCCCCCGGGACAGTGATGATGGCGATGATTGGAGAAGGGAGGACGCGGGGGCAGGTTGCGATTCTCGATATTGAAGCTGCGCATAATCAGAACTGTGTATCAATTCGAGTCTCTGACACGAGAATCCTTCCCGAATATGTCTATCTTGCGCTTGAGCAGCAGTATCAGGAGTCGCGCAGGGTGAGTTCGGGTGGGAATCAACCTGCGCTTAACAAGGGTAAGGTGAAGGCGATGCAAATCCCTCTGCCGCCGCTGGCTACGCAGCGTGAAATTGTGGCGGTCGAGAGGGATTTCAGTGAGGCGGCCTCCCGATTGCGAGCAGCCCTGCACAGGTCGTTGGCTCGGTCGGCTCACCTGAGGAGGGCTCTTCTCCATCGCGCCTTCACTGGCACCCTCGTCCCCCAGGATCCCACCGATGAGCCCGCTTTCGCGCTCCTCGCCCGTATCCAGGCGGATCGTGCCGCCCAGCCCAACGCGAAGCGCATTCGCCCCGCCCCCGTGTCCGGGAAGGTGAAAGCCCCAATGGCTTCCGCAGGGCCGGTATCGGCACCAGCCCCCACCCCCGCACCCGCTCACTCCGTACAGCAGGAGTTCGACCTGTGACCGCGACCGCCTCCACCCCCGACCAGGCCACTGGCGGCACCGCCTCCGTCGAAGACAACATCGTGCTCGCCCCGCAGGCTGCCGCCCAGACGAACGCCCTGGTGGCGAAGCTCTGGAACTACTGCAACGTCCTTCGTGACAACGGCCTCTCCACCATCGAGTACGTCGAGCAGCTCTCGTACCTCCTCTTCCTGAAGATGGTCGACGAGATCAACGACGACCCCTTCTCGGACGCGGACGCAGCCGAGATCGTGCCGAAGGCGTACGACTGGAAGTCCCTCGTCGGCAAGAAGGGCAAGGCGCTCGAACTCCACTACCGCAACGTGCTCGACGCCCTCGGTACGCGCCCCGGCACCACCCTCGGCACCATCTTCACCAAGGCGCAGAACCGCATCACCGAGCCCGCCCTGCTCGAAAAGCTCGTCGTCGATCTCATCGGCAAGCAGGACTGGACGGTCGGCGACGCGGACCTCAAGGGCGACGCCTATGAAGGGCTGCTTGCCAAGGGCGCCGAGGACACCAAGACCGGCGCCGGCCAGTACTTCACGCCGCGCCCCCTGATCGACGCGATCGTCGAGGTGATGCGTCCCCGTCCCGAGGACACCATCACCGACCCCGCCTGCGGAACCGGCGGTTTCCTCATCGCCGCGCACACCTACATCCGCAAGCACCACATGCAGGACCTCACCCGGGAAGAGCGTCTCGCACTTGGCGAGGGCAAGATCTGGGGCAACGAACTCGTCCCCGGTACCGCCCGCCTCGCCGCGATGAACCTGCTGCTTCACGGCATCGGCAGCAGCGAGGGCAAGAGCCTGATCGACGTCGGCGACGCGCTCGCCACGAAGCCGGGCTCCAAGCACGCCTCTCTCGTCCTCGCCAACCCGCCCTTCGGTAAGAAGTCGGCGATCACCATCATCGGCTCGGAAGGCAAGGCGGAGAGGGAGGACATCTCCTACGACCGTGATGACTTCCGCGCCACCACCACCAACAAGCAGCTCAACTTCCTCCAGCACATCATGTCGCTGACGGCGATCGACGGCCGGGCCGCGGTGGTCCTCCCCGACAACGTCCTCTTCGAGGGCGGCGCAGGCGAGAAGATCCGCCGGCGCCTGCTGGACGAGTTCGACCTGCACACGATCCTGCGCCTGCCTACCGGCATCTTCTACGCGGGCGGCGTGAAGGCCAACGTCCTCTTCTTCGACAAGAAGACCCCGCGTGCGGACGGCAAGCCGCACACCACCAAGGTCTGGGTCTACGACCTCCGCACCGCCAAGCACTTCACCCTCAAGCAGCGCCCGCTGACCCGCGCCGACCTGGAAGAGTTCGTTCAGGCATACGGGGAGAAGCCTGCCGACCGGGTGGACACCTCCGCCGAGGAAGGCGGCCGTTTCAAGGCGTACACGTACGACGAGCTGGTCGCCCGCGACAAGGTGAACCTCGACCTCACCTGGATGAAGGACCCGGCGCTCGAAGACGCCGACAGTCTGCTTCCGCCCGAGGTGATCGCCGCCGAGATCGTCCAGGACCTCCAGGCAGCGCTCAGCGAGTTCGCTGCGATCGCCGAGGCGTTGGGTGGCGAGGTCCCGGCCGACGCGGAACTGGAATAGCCGCCCCTCCCATACCGGACGGAACCGTCAGCCATGTACGTCTCCCGCGTGATCGTCAGCAACATCAAACCGTTTTATGGTCCGCGCACCGTGGATCTCAGACTCACTCGCCCGGACGGCTCGCACGCCGGATGGACCGTGCTCGCCGGACGCAACAGCTCGGGAAAGACGACGCTGCTTCGTGCGCTTGCCCTAGCCCTGAGCGGGCCGCTGGCGGCACGCGGATTGGTGCAGGGGTTCGAGAACTGGTTGTCGAGCGGCGAGGCCGTCGGCGTAGCGCACGCGAAGATCGTCAGAGATCCGGCTTTCGACAAGTTCACCGCGTCCGGGCGAACCAAGGCCAATGTCTGGGCGGGCTTGCGGTGGACAGCCCCGGCCGATGGTGTGGGCGGTCGCAAGAGTGCTCAGCCGGCGCTTGAAGAGATCAGGGAGAACCCCAACACCACGAGCGCCACCCCCGCCCAGCGCGGCCCCTGGGCCGACAATCCGGTGGGCTGGTTCTGTGCCGCCTATGGGCCGTTCCGTCGTATGGCCGGGGGCTCGGGCGAGGTGCAGCGGCTGATGCTGGCCTCGGGCCCCGTGGCGCGGCAGGCGAGCCTGTTCCACGAGGACGCCTCCCTGGCCGAGGGCGTCGCCTGGCTGATCGAGCAGCACCTACGCGCACTCGAAGGCCGAGAAGGTGCCGCCGGACTCAAGAGGGCGGCTCTCTCCGTCCTGGGGGATGGACTGCTCCCTGACGGCTACCGGGTGGAGGGAGTCGACTCCGAGGGCCTGTGGGTCACGCGCGACGGTCACCGGTTCCCGCTGCGGGAGATGAGCGACGGTTTTCGTACGGTGGCCGCGCTGGTGGTAGACCTGTTGAAGCAGATCCACGACTCCTTCGGTGACGAGGCGTTCAGTGCGGACGAGGACCGGCCTTCACTCCGCGTCCCTGGTGTCGTGATCATCGACGAGATCGACGCGCACCTCCACGTTTCCTGGCAGCGCCGCATTGGCCCCTGGCTTACCTCACACTTCCCTAACATCCAGTTCATCGTCACAACTCACAGCCCGTATATCTGCCAGGCCGCCGACCCAGGCGGGCTGATCCGTCTGCCCGGCTCGGCGGAGGACGCGGGGCCCGAGGTCGTATCGGAGGACCTGTACGAGAGGGTCGTCTACGGCAGCGGAGACGACGCGGTGCTCTCTGAGCTCTTCGGGCTGGACACTCCGTACTCCGAGCAGGCTGAACAAGTCCGCGCCGAGTTCATGGCGCTGGAGTCGAGGGTGTATGAGGGGAACGTGGAGCCGGAGACAGCCGAGCGATACAAGGAACTGAAGGGTGTGCTTTCCAGTTCCCCTGCAGCGCGTGTCCACGAGATGTCCGCCCACCTCCACCGCATCGCCGAAGAGATCGAGGATGGCGAGAGGAACGGGACGGAGTGATCCGCCTGGAACGAGCCGCCCTGCCCGTGGACACGGCGGCGCAGCTGAAGGTGTACACGCGGGAAGTGGAGCAGACTGCCGAGGTGGACCGGAAGGGCACGGCGGCACGCCTGTGGTCGCACTCCACCGTGCGACGGCGCGTCCGCGACGGCCTTCTCGCCGTCCTCGCGGACATGGCCCCCGGCCATCAGCGCTGTATGTACTGCGGTGACAGCCAGGGCACGGACATCGACCACTTCGAGCCGAAGAGCCTCGCTCCGGTGCGCACCTTCGAGTGGCTCAACCACTTGCTTGCCTGCGCGTACTGCAACAGCAACCAGAAGCGGAGCAGATTCCCGCGTGCCGAGGACGGCAGCCCGCTGTTACTCGATCCCACGCTTGAGGACCCTCTTGCCCACCTTCGGCTGGTCCTGCCGCTGTGCACGTACAAGGCGCTTACGCCTCAGGGTGCGGCGTGCATAGATGTGTTCGGACTCAACTCACGTGGTGTCCTTGTCGATGGGCGCCGAACGGCTTACGGCACCGCCAAGCAGTCCGTCGAGCTGTGGCGCATCGCCACGGACCGGGGACAGCACGACAAGGCGGCCGAAGTCGTCCGAGTCGCGTGGAATCGGCCTCTCGCCGACGTGCTGGTCGGGATGTTTCACCAGTCGGACCACCCGGCCGCCGCCCTGCTCTTCGACGGCGAGGAAGAGACCCTAGACCTGCTGCGTGACCCGGCTCTGCGCGAGGCATTCCTTTCGCGGGCCTGAGCACAGCGGGCCGGCCGGTGCCCTCGGTCAGGGGGCCTTCATCAGGTTGCGGAGGCTGCCGACGAGCGCGTGTACGTCCCGTTCTACGGGCGCCTCGGCGGACGAGGCCTGTGCGGTGGCCGGGGAGGGTGCCCGGCAGGGGCGGCAGAGGCCGTCAGGGAGGGCTTCCGGCGGTCCGGGTACGCCGCATTCGGTGCACTCCATCATGATGCGGTGAACGCGTGCCTCGTGGGCGGCCGTCGAAGTCGCATCAGGGAGGGGCGGCGGGATCTTGTCGGTGAGCCGACGGCGTACGAAGGCGACCGGTGAGCCGACCTGGGCGGGAAGACCGGCGGTGAGGGCGTGGGCGAGGTAGTCCGTGTTCACACCGCGTCCCAGCCATGCGGCGGCCAGCCCTTCGAGTACTGCGCAGTCGGCGGCGGACAGGGCCAGCCGGGGGTCGGTGCGGCCGAGTTGGGCGAGGGCGAGGTAGGCGGGCGAGTGGCCGCCTGGGCTCTCCGCAGGGGCTGTTTGCTGCGCGGGTACGGGACGCGGGGGCGATGCGGGGGAGGGCTGCGAAGGCTCTACCTGTTCGTATTCATCCGGCCGGGCCACCGAAGCGGCTTGATGGCCGACGGTGCCGGTTCGGGTGAAGATGTCCCACCACTCGCTGTCGTGCGCGGTACGGGACCAGAAAGTACGGGTGACCCACCGGCTCTGACCGCCTTCGCCGACGACCCGGCACCGTACGCGCCGCAGGTGACCGGCCACGCCCAGGGCACGCAGTGCGCTGCCGACCGCCATCTGGCCGTACAGGGGCAGTGACTTGGCCAGCGACTTGACGTCCACGGCCCCGCCCTCGGGCAGCCGGTCGACGTACCCGGCGACGTACCGCTCCCGCTCCGGCAGCAGCGCGAAGTCATCGGCGCGGGGCGGCTGTTGTTCGGGTGTGGTGCGCTTGCCGTAGCCGGGGTGAGCCTTGGCGTACGGACGCGAAGCTGCGGGCGCAGGCGAGGCGGGACTAAGGTTCTTGGTAGCCACGAGATCGGTTCCTTCGATCCTGGGGTGAGACCCCGGCCGGTGCGTCAACACCGCGTCGGGGTCGATTCGTTGAGGGCACCGTAAGCAGTCATGACGCCACGCTGCAAGTTGGTCACATTTAGTCATACTTGCTGGCCGTGACAGGTACGGGAGGTCGGGGTGGTTTTTCCAACCCCTTCTTTCCCTCCCGGAGACAAGCACCGCTCGAACCTCGGGGCTCGTGTCCCGGCCCCTGAATCCCGAAGCTCAAGCGTCGGGCCCGGACCCGTCCTCGTACCCACGAAAGAGTGGGCTGCCTTGTTCCGGGCCTTGACTCCCAAGCTTCGGGACCCGAGCTCCGAGAGCACTCAGGCGTCGAACTGACCGTCCACGACGGCGGCGACGAAGGTGGTCCAGCGGGGGGCGGAGAAGGTGATGACGGGCCCGTGTGGAGCCTTGCTGTCGCGCACGGGGATGTCGGGGTGGCCTGCGGCGACTTCCAGGCACTCGCCTTGGTTGGCACCGCTGTAGCTTGACTTGTACCAGCCGGTGAAGCTGTGCTCAGCACCGTGCATGTTTGTGTTCCTCCGCTATGGCCCTGACCAGTGCTACTGAGTCCAGATGCGAGGCCGCATCACCCAGGGCGAGAGCGTAGTCCGTGTGACAGGCCTCAACCAGTGCCGGATCGTCGAGCAGGTTGCCCGTGTACAGACCTTCCACGTAGGCAACTGGAGCTGTGTCGGCGAAGTTGAGCAGATAGAGCATTCCTTCGAGCAGCGCGTGTGCCCCGGCATCAAAGGTCAGCACATGCAGGCGGAGACGCCCGCGTTCAGCCATGTCTGCGATCGTGTGCAGTTGTTCGGCCATCACCTGAGGCCCACCGACGCGTCGTCTGAGCGCTGCCTCGTCGAGCAACGTCCATGCGACGGGTCCTTGGGGCGTCCGCAGCAGCTTGCTTCGCTCCGAACGGATCGTCACGGCGGCGTCAAGGTCCTCGTCAGTGAAGTTCGTGCGTGCTGACTGGAACACTGCGCGAGCGTAAGCGCTGGTCTGAAGCAACCCCGGGACGAGTTGGGCCCCGTACTGCCGGATCTCTGAAGCTTCGCGCTCCAGCTCCACCACTGCTGCGAAGTAGTCGGCGTACTTGGAATCCAGATCCTCCAGCACCTGACAAAGAAGCCGTCAGACTTCGGCGCCATGTCGATCCGCTGCGCATCATCCGGTTTCGGTAGCCGTCGACCCGCCTCGTAGTGGCTGATGAGGGTGGGTGAACAGACGACCTGTTCGCCCAGTGCCTCTTGCGTCAGCCCCGCCGCCAACCGCCGCAGTTTTAGTTCCTCCCCGTACTTCTCCCGTGGCGTGCGCGCATTCTGGTCCATTGCCACCGACTCCTCTTCCAAACGGGCCGGCTGTCAAGCCCGAACCCCTCAGCGAGTCTCTGCGGGAGGTTCTCCAGGTCGCTGAGTGTCGAGGTGCGCGGCCGGACCTGAACAGCCTCGATCCAGACAGTAAAGGGCCCGCAAGGCGAGATCCGGACATCGGTAATCAGTGATCCCGCAAGCCGCTTGACGTGCTCCCGGACCGTCGCCAAGGCTGTTCACGCAGGGCAGTGCACATGTGACAGTACGGGGGCTCCACCCATGGCCATTCCGAGGCCGGACACCAGCCAGTTCGAGGCGTTCACCACCAACATCGCCTACGCCCGCAAGATGGTGGACGCCGGGCGGAATCTGGCGCCCTTCAAGCCTGCGGCCATCGATGTGGGCGACTTCTACCGGGCTGCCTGGGTGCAGTCTGTGGCCGCGATCGACCACTGGTTCCACGAGGAGCTGTTCCGGCGCGTCGCTGATCTGGCGGCCAAGGACGGCACCGACATGCCACTGCAACTCCAGAACTACGAAATCCCCCTGCGTCAGGTCGAGGCCGTGCAGCGAGGGGATGTCACCTTGGCGGAGGCGGTTGTCGAGCACGTCAAGGAGAGGTGGGGCAGCGCCTCACTGCAGAACCCGCGCAAGATCTCCGAAGTCCTGAAGCTGGTCACCGACAAGAACATCTGGCAGGGCGCGGCCACCCAGATCAACACGTGGCAGGGCAACCGCACCGCCTACACGGAGAAGACGCTGAAGGCCCAGTACGTCACCATCACGGACCGGCGCAACAAGATCGCCCATGACGCCGACCTGGTGGACGGGGACCTCAAGCAGCGGCGCCCCATCAACGAGCACGATGTCACGGATGCGATCAACTGGATCGACCGCATCGCTCTGGCAGTCGCCCACGTGCTTGACGCCTGAGGCGGCCCGAGCCGACGCTGACCTGCGTCCGCTTCAGGCCTGACTCACTTCGTCGATGTGATCGACCAGAGAGCGATACCCGATCTCGTCGGTCCCGGCCTGAGCGACGGATGCCAGGAGGTGCCGCGCATCGGCAGCTGAGCGGAGCAAATGCCCCGGCAGATCACCGGTGCCGTAGCCCCGGCGCGGGCTGTCGGACCCGCCCGATACCGTCGGAGCCATGTCCACCGTGCCGAACATGGCTGTCCTCGAAGGGGTCCTGGAACGGATCACCTACGCCAACGAGGAGAACGGCTACACCGTCGCCCGCGTCGACACCGGGAGAGGGGCGGGCGACCTGCTCACCGTCGTCGGCTCGCTGCTCGGCGCGCAGCCCGGCGAGTCGCTGCGTATGGAGGGCCGTTGGGGCTCCCACCCGCAGTTCGGCAAGCAGTTCACCGTCGAGAACTACACGACGATCCTCCCGGCCACCATCCAGGGCATCCGCCGCTACCTCGGCTCCGGTCTGATCAAGGGCATCGGGCCGGTCATGGCCGACCGGATCACCACCCACTTCGGTGTCGACACCCTGGACATCATCGAGCAGCAGCCCGAGCGGCTGGTGGAGGTGCCCGGGCTCGGGCCGAAGCGGACGAAGATGATCGCCGCGGCCTGGGAGGAACAGAAGGCGATCAAGGAGGTCATGGTCTTCCTCCAGAGCGTCGGCGTCTCCACCTCCATCGCCGTCCGCATCTACAAGAAGTACGAGGACGCCTCGATCTCGGTCGTGAAGAACCAGCCCTACCGGCTGGCCGCCGACGTCTGGGGCATCGGATTCCTCACCGCCGACCGGATCGCCCAGGCCGTCGGGATTCCGCACGACAGCCCGGAGCGGGTCAAGGCCGGGCTGCAGTACGCCTTGTCCCAGTCCACCGACCAGGGGCACTGCTTCCTCCCGGAGGAGCGGCTGATCGCCGACGGGGTGAAGCTGCTCCAGGTCGACACCGGGCTCGTCATCGACTGCCTGGCCGAGCTCGCGGAGGATCCGGAAGGCGTCGTACGGGAGAAGGTGCCGGGCCCCGAGGACGGGCAGCCGGTCACCGCCGTGTATCTGGTCCCCTTCCACCGGGCCGAGATCTCGCTCGCCGCGCAGGTGCAGCGTCTGCTGCGTACGCCGGAGGACCGGATGCCGGCCTTCCAGGACGTCGACTGGGACAAGGCGCTGGCCTGGCTCGCGCGGCGTACGGGGGCGACGCTGGCCCCCGAGCAGGAGGCGGCCGTCCGGCTCGCGCTGAGCAGGAAGGTCGCCGTCCTCACCGGTGGCCCCGGCTGCGGGAAGTCGTTCACCGTCCGTTCGGTGGTCGAGCTGGCCCGCGCGAGGAACGCGAAGGTGGTGCTGGCCGCCCCCACCGGGCGGGCCGCGAAGCGGCTCTCGGAGCTGACCGGAGCCGAGGCGTCCACCGTGCACCGGCTGCTGGAGCTGAAGCCCGGCGGAGACGCGGCGTACGACCGTGACCGGCCGCTGGACGCCGACCTGGTCGTCGTCGACGAGGCGTCGATGCTCGATCTGCTCCTCGCCAACAAACTGGTCAAGGCGGTGGCACCCGGTGCCCATCTGCTGCTGGTCGGGGACGTGGACCAGCTGCCCTCGGTCGGCGCCGGGGAGGTGCTGCGGGATCTGCTCGCCGAGGGCGGTCCGGTCCCGGCGGTCCGGCTGACCACCATCTTCCGGCAGGCCCAGCAGTCCGGCGTCGTCACCAACGCCCACCGGATCAACTCCGGAGTGCCGCCGCTGACCCAGGGGCTGGACGACTTCTTCCTGTTCGTGGAGGACGAGACGGAGGACGCCGGGGTGCTCGCCGTCGATGTGGCGGCCCGTCGCATTCCCGCCAAGTTCGGCCTGAATCCCCGCCGTGACGTGCAGGTCCTCGCCCCGATGCACCGTGGTCCGGCAGGTGCCGGCCACCTCAACGGGCTGCTCCAGCAGGCCATCACCCCGAGTCGCCCCGACCTGCCGGAGAAGCGGTTCGGCGGCCGGGTCTTCCGGGTCGGCGACAAGGTGACCCAGATCCGGAACAACTACGAGAAAGGGGAGAACGGGGTCTTCAACGGCACGGTCGGCGTGGTCACCGCTCTCGACGTGGACGAGCAGAAGCTGACGGTCCTCACGGATGAGGACGAGGAGATCCCGTACGAATTCGACGAACTGGACGAACTGGCCCATGCCTACGCGATGACCATCCATCGTTCGCAGGGCAGTGAGTACCCGGCGGTCGTCATCCCGGTCACCACCAGCGCCTGGATGATGCTCCAGAGGAACCTGCTCTACACCGCGGTGACCAGGGCCAAGAAACTGGTCGTGCTGGTCGGCTCACGCAAGGCCATCGGCCAGGCAGTCCGCACTGTTTCCGCAGGCAGGCGCTGTACGGCGCTGGATTTCCGGCTACGAGGCGGGTCCGTCGAAGACTTCACCGAAAAAATGATCGATCAAAACGGTGGGAAACATCACTGAGCCCTTCCGGAACCGGATCTCAGGGGGCAGGATGAGAAAGTTGGCGGCACTCAGTGCCGTCGGTAGGTCCAATGGACGACCCCGAGTGCACTCTCCTGCGCCAAATGGGGGAGGGTGGAGACAGTCAGGGCACCTCGAAGAAGAGGCACTACGTCGGTGAGGGATGACGTGAGCGAGCACACCAACAACGCTGTAGTACTGCGGTACGGCGATGACGAGTACACCTACCCGGTGATCGACAGCACCGTCGGCGACAAGGGCTTCGATATCGGGAAGCTCCGGGCCAATACGGGCCTGGTCACGCTGGACAGCGGATACGGCAACACAGCCGCGTATAAATCCGCCATCACCTACCTCGACGGCGAGCAGGGCATCCTGCGGTACCGCGGATACCCGATCGAGCAGCTCGCGGAGAGCTCGACGTTCCTCGAGGTCGCCTACACGCTGATCAACGGTGACCTTCCCAAGGTCGACGAGCTGTCGGCCTTCAAGAACGAGATCACCCAGCACACGCTGCTGCACGAGGACGTCAAGCGGTTCTTCGACGGCTTCCCGCGCGACGCCCACCCGATGGCCATGCTGTCCTCGGTCGTCAGCGCGCTGTCCACGTTCTACCAGGACAGCCACAACCCGTTCGACGAGGAGCAGCGCCACCTCTCGACGATCCGGCTGCTGGCCAAGCTCCCGACGATCGCGGCGTACGCGTACAAGAAGTCGATCGGTCACCCGTTCGTCTACCCGCGCAACGACCTCGGTTACGTCGAGAACTTCCTGCGCATGACCTTCTCCGTGCCGGCCCAGGAGTACGTGCCGGACCCGGTCGTCGTCGCGGCGCTGGAGAAGCTGCTCATCCTGCACGCGGACCACGAGCAGAACTGTTCGACGTCCACCGTGCGTCTGGTCGGCTCCTCGCAGGCGAACATGTTCGCCTCGATCTCCGCCGGCATCTCGGCCCTGTGGGGCCCGCTGCACGGTGGCGCCAACCAGTCGGTGCTGGAGATGCTCGAGGGCATCCAGGCCAACGGCGGCGACGTCGACAGCTTCATCCAGAAGGTGAAGAACAAGGAGGACGGTGTCCGCCTGATGGGCTTCGGCCACCGGGTGTACAAGTCCTTCGACCCGCGCGCCAAGATCATCAAGGCCGCCGCCCACGACGTGCTGTCGTCGCTCGGCAAGTCCGACGAGCTGCTCGACATCGCGCTCAAGCTGGAGGAGCACGCGCTCTCCGACGAGTACTTCGTCTCGCGCAACCTCTACCCCAACGTGGACTTCTACACGGGCCTGATCTACCGCGCCATGGGCTTCCCGACCGAGATGTTCACCGTGCTGTTCGCGCTCGGCCGGCTTCCCGGCTGGATCGCCCAGTGGCACGAGATGATCAAGGAGCCGGGATCGCGCATCGGCCGCCCGCGCCAGATCTACACCGGCGAGGTCCTGCGCGACTTCGTTCCGGCCGAGGGTCGCTGAAGCCCGACCACCCGCTGGTTCGGCCTTCCCGGATCCGCTGACGTACCGGGCCTCTGAGCCCACTGCCTTCGCCCCGCGTACCGTGCTCGATCATCGAGCACGGTGTACGGGGCGATTCGGCGTTCCGGGGGCGGCCGGTGGGCCGTCCCGTCGGAGCCCGGAGTGGGGCGGCCGTCAGCCCGCGGCCTGGGCGGTGACGCGCTGGATGGCCTTGAGGGCGAGGTCGGGCCGGTCGACGTAGATCTCGTGGGCGCTCTTGTCGGCGGTGCTGAGCTTGGCGTTGGTGGAGACGCCGAGCCACTTGTGCTGGCCCTCGGTCCACACCTTCTCCAGGCCGTCCCCGTACGTGGGCACCTCGCCGAGGTAGCGGACACCGTGCTGGATGACTTCCACCGGGATGTCCCCGGCGGAAGCAACCTTCCCGTCGGGGAGGAGCAGCATCTCCGCGTTCTGTCCCTTGTTCACCGCGAGTGTCTGCGCCCGCAGCTCGTCGGCCGGGGCGGCGGCCGACTCGGGAATCACCTTCGAGATGTCGGCGGTCGTGGTCGGCGATGTGGCGTCCATCAGGACCAGGCCCCTGACCTGGTCCTGATGGTCGGGGGCGTACCGCGCGGCGAGCAGCCCGCCCAGCGAGTGTCCGGCCAGGACGACAGGACCGTCGCCGGCGACCTGGTCGAGCACGCCGGTGAGGATCTTCCCGCTGTCGGCAACGGTCTGAGGACCGGTCGGCTTGTCGCTCGCGCCCTGGCCGAGGCGGTCGAAGGAGCAGACCCGGTTCTCCTTGCTCACGGTCTCCTGGAAGTCGGCCATCTTGGTCAGGTCGTCACCCAGCCCCGTCATCATGACGACGACGGGTTTTCCGTCCACCGCGTCGCCGGAGCAGGAGACGTTCACCGCATGTCCCTCGACCGCCTGTCCCCCGGGCGCGCGGCCCGGAACGCGAAAAGCGCCCTGCCGCCAATCCCCCCACGGGTCGACGGACAGGGCGCTTCCCATATCCCGGAGCGGATTCCCCCCACGGGATCCGGCCGGGCGTTTGCGCGGGAGCCTGAACTCCCTTGGTTTCCGGTGGTGCGTATTCAGTTCGGTCCTGCTGTGCGGCTGCCGGGGTACGTACGCACGCGGGAGGGCCGCTCAAAGCTCCCCGGTGGACGTGCCCCGGCCAACACGTGCCAGGAGTGTCCCCCAAGACACTCCATCGGACGTCCCCCAAGACATCCTTGGCATCGCACTCTTAGACTCACCAACCCATCAGATGGTTACCCTCAAATCGGTGTGATCTAAGTCTCTTTGTGGAAATTATGTGAAGGGGTGCGGCCTCAGGTCGTCCGGCTACGGCGAAGGTCGGCGAGAACGCCGTTGCCGCCCCCGCGATCATGGCGCTGATCAGCCTGAACGGGGTGGGAGGCGATGGTCACGTCGTGGCCGAGGCCCTGGAGGGGGTTGCTTCTGATGGGTCACAGCGTACGCCTCGACGGGCGGATGGCGGCAAGGTTCACCTTGAGATCTTCATGAACGAGCGTGAGGACGCCCGCTTCGATCCTCATCGGTGGGGTCAGGCGCGGCCCACGAGCTCGTAGCCCGCCTCGTCGACGGCGGCGCGTACGGCGTCGTCGGTGAGCGGGGCCGTGGAGGCGACGGTCACCCGGCCGGTGGCGGCCTCGGCCTTCACCGAGGTGACCCCCTCGATCCCGGAGATCTCCTCGGAAACCGCTCCTTCGCAGTGGCCGCAGGTCATGCCCTTCACCTCGTACACCGTGGTGACGCCGCCCACCTGGACGTCAGCCGCCCCGTCGTGGCAGGAGCCGGTGGACGAGCAGCAGGAGCCGGTGGTCCGGGGTGTGTCGGTCTCGGCGGTCATGACGTTCTCCTCTTCGCGGGCGTATATGGATGTGGCGGATGTGACGCGAGTGGGTGCCGGGAAGCCCGGTGCGCCTACTCGTATCCCACTATACCCCTAGGGGGTATGAGTGGCCGCCTGTCGTCACCCCATCGGGTACGTCACGCGTCAGGGGCTCCAGGCAGCGGTGCGGCACCATCTTCAACTCCCTGATGCAGACCTCCCGTTCGGCCCCCTCGTGTGCCATGACCAGACCGAGGCCAGCCGTGAAGAGGACGAAGGACATCTCGGCGGTGCGGGCGGCCCGGTCCCCCGGGAGTTCCGGCGGGGCGCCGGGACTCCGAGGAGGCGGCCGGAGCCGACGTCCATGCGCGGGACAAGATCACAGCCGGGGCGTAGATTCGCCGGATCGGCGGACGGTGTGAGCCGGGGCGGGCGCGAGCTGGATGACAGCAGTCGGACCGTGCGAGTCGGGCCGTGCGAGACGGATCACGGGAGGCGGGGCCGATGCGGGCAGTGGTGTTCGAGGAGTTCGGGCGGGAGGCCCAGGTCCGGGACCTTCCGGATCCCGCCCCCTCGGCCGGGGGAGTCGTGGTCCGGGTCGAGGCCACGGGCCTGTGCCGGAGCGACTGGCACGGCTGGATGGGCCACGACGCGGACATCGTCCTCCCGCACGTACCCGGGCACGAACTGGCCGGAGTGGTCGAGGAGGTGGGCCCCGGCGTGCACAACTGGCGCGCCGGCGACCGGGTCACCGTGCCCTTCGTCTGCGCCTGCGGCCGGTGCTCCGCCTGCGCGGCGGGCGCCCAGCAGGTATGTGAACGGCAGACCCAGCCGGGCTTCACCCACTGGGGTTCCTTCGCCGAATACGTGGCGCTGGAACAGGCCGACGTCAATCTCGTCGCCGTGCCCGAAGGGCTGTCGTCGGCCACGGCGGCCGGACTCGGGTGCCGGTTCGCCACGGCCTTCCGGGCCGTCGTGGGGCGGGGGCGGGTGGCGCCGGGGGAGTGGGTCGCCGTGCACGGCTGCGGCGGGGTCGGGCTGTCGGCCGTGATGATCGCGGTGGCCTGCGGAGCCCGGGTCGTCGCGGTCGACGTCTCGAGGCAGGCCCTGGAACTGGCGCGGGCGTTCGGCGCGTCCGCGTGCGTCGACGCCTCGGCGCACCCGGCCGGTGCGGACGAGGCCGTACGTGAACTGACCGGAGGAGGTGCGCATCTGTCACTCGACGCGCTGGGCTCCCCGGTCACCTGCGCCGCCTCGGTGCGGAGCCTGCGGCGGCAGGGGCGTCATGTCCAGGTCGGACTGCTGCCGTCGGCCGCCGGTGACCCCGTCGTTCCCATGGCGCGGGTGATCGGTCTGGAGCTGGAGATCCTCGGCAGTCACGGCATGGCCGCTCACGACTACCCGCCGATGATGGACATGGTCCAGGCCGGCACCCTGCGGCCGGACCTGCTGGTGACCTCCACCATCACCCTGGACGCCGCCCCGGTGGCGCTCGCCGCGATGGGCACCGCCCCCGGAGCGGGTGTCACGATCATCGAACCGGCGAAGGAGGCCTGAGCGGTCGGACCGGCCGGCCGGGCCGAGCCATCCGCGTCAGCGCCCCCGGTTGCCCGGCCGGGACGCGATCCACGCGAGGACGGTGTCCGCACACCAGCGGGGCCTCCCGTTCCGGACCTCGTCGGGAGGCGGGAGCAGTCCGCGTTTGCGGTACGAACGGACCGTGTCCGGCTGGACCCGGATGTGCGCCGCGATGTCCTTGTACGACCAGAGTGTTCTGTCCGTCATGAGTACGACCCTCTCTGTACGTCCCTGTGTCTCCGTTCCGGTGAACGAGGGCGTCCCGGGCGGGGCAGGGTGCGTCTCGAACCCGTGACGCGGGTTCGGCGGAACGCGGACATACGTGACGGAGGAGTGACTGCCGTGACGGGAAGAGTGGGGTGCGACTCAGGAGGACGGCCGCGCGGGCCCGCAGATGCGGAGGAACTCCCGGGTGCGGCGTGCGATCGGCAACGGCTTGTCGGGCGGGCAGGGATACATGTCCTGCTCGACAATGGCGAACAGGTCGGTACCCAGGGCGCGCGCGGCGTCCAGTACGGGTTCCAATGCGGGCACTCCGCCCGGCGGCTCGCACATCACGCCGCGCGCCACGGCTGGACCGAACGGCACCTCGTTCGCCACGACATCGGCGAGCACCGCCGGGTCGACCTGCTTGAGATGCAGATAGCCGATCCGTTCGCCGTAGGTCCTGATGAGCTTCACGCTGTCCCCGCCGCAGTACGCGTAGTGGCCGGTGTCGAGGCAGAGGGAGACCAGGCCGGGGTCGGTGGCGTCGAGGAAGCGGTTGACGTTCTCCTCGCTGTCGATATGCGTGTCGGCGTGCGGGTGCACCACGATCCGCAGCCCGTAGCGGTCCCGGACCTCGCGGGCCAGGCGTTCCGTCTGGGTGGTGAGGTCACGCCACTGCGCGGGGGTGAGCGTGCGGTCCTCCAGCACCTCGCCCGTCTTGTCGTCCCGCCAGAACGAGGGGATGACCACCAGATACCCGGCGCCCATCGCCCGGGTGAGTGCCGCGATGCCCGCGACATGCTCCCAGGTCCGGTCCCAGAC
Organism: Streptomyces sp. NPDC005794; assembly: GCF_042871445.1. NCBI lineage: Bacteria > Bacillati > Actinomycetota > Actinomycetes > Kitasatosporales > Streptomycetaceae > Streptomyces > Streptomyces sp. NPDC005794. Next base: position 317,600 of record NZ_JBIAIN010000004.1, on the reverse strand, counting down.
CGCCGGGCCGTGGTGCAATCCGGTGAAGACGGTTCCCGCGGAGACGGCGAGATTCCGGCGGGCGGTCTCGTCCGCGAGCTGGGCGGGGTCGGTCGGCAGGTAGCCGTACGGGCCGAGCTCGATCCACTCGTAGCCCGCCTCGGACACCTCGTCGAGGAACCGCTCCCAGGGCACCTGCTGCGGGTCTTCGGGGAACCACACTCCCCACGAATCGGGTGCCGAACCGATGCGGATGCGGGCCGGAGAGGGTACGGAGGAGGTCATATCGCCCACCCTCCAGTCCTCCGGGAGACGTGTCAAGAGTTCGTCCGAATGTCCGGACAAAGTGTTGACAGGGTTCCTGGTGAGGGCTAGACCTGGGAGCGGCCGCCCGGCCGTGGCCGACTCCCGGGACGAGATGCCGGGCCGGAGTACCGGGTCGAAGGGATGCGTATGCCTGAGCCGTACGACGTGATCACCATGGGGCGGATCGGGGTGGACATCTACCCGCTGCAGACCGGCGTACCGCTGGCCGAGGTCGAGACGTTCGGGAAGTTCCTCGGCGGCTCGCCGTCCAACGTGGCGGTGGCCGCCGCCCGGCTGGGACGGCGTACGGCTGTGATCACCAGGACCGGCAGGGACGCCTTCGGTGACTACCTCCACCGGGCGCTGGAGGAGTTCGGGGTGGACGACCGGTGGGTGAGCGCCGTGGCGGAGTATCCGACCCCGGTCACCTTCTGCGAGATCTTCCCGCCGGACCACTTCCCGCTCTACTTCTACCGGCAGCCCAAGGCACCCGACCTGGAGATCCGCAGCGGCGAGCTCGACCTGGACGCGGTGCGGACCGCCCGGGTCTTCTGGATGACCGGCACCGGACTGTGCGCCGAACCCAGCCGCACCGCGACCCTGACCGCACTCCGGGCCCGTGGTGCGGCACCGGACACGCCTGGGCAGCCGCGCGTCACCGTCTTCGACCTGGACTGGCGCCCCATGTTCTGGGGTGACGGGCAGGACGGGAACGTCGAAGCAGCCCGCGCCCACTACCGCGAGGCGCTCACCCACGCCACCGTCGCCGTGGGCAACCTCGACGAGTGCGCGATCGCCACCGGCGAACGCGAGCCGCATGCGGCCGCCCGCGCCCTGCTCGCCGCCGGGCCCGAACTCGCCGTCGTCAAACAGGGGCCGGCGGGTGTCCTCGCCGCCCACCGTGACGGCACCACCGCCGAGATCCCGCCCCTCCCCGTCGACGTCGTGAACGGGCTGGGCGCCGGGGACGCCTTCGGCGGTGCCCTCTGCCACGGGCTCCTCGCCGGCTGGGACACGGAACGCGTCATGCGCTACGCCAACGCCGCCGGGGCCATCGTCGCCTCGCGCCTCGCCTGTTCGTCCGCGATGCCGTTCCCGCACGAGGTCGAACGGGCCCTGGCCGACGGCGTCGTCGGTGCAGCCGTAGAAGCCGTGGAGGCCGTAGAAGTCACCGGAGTCACGGGAGCCACGCCATGACCCCGCCCGCCGCGGCCGGAGTCTCCGATCTCGTCCGGCTCCGTACCCACCGCCCCGAGGCCGTCGCCGAGGCCGCCGCCGCCCGCCGCAGGCGCCCCCTCGTCGGTGCCTCCGGCCGACTGATGATCATCGCGGCGGATCACCCGGCCCGTGGCGCCCTCGCCGTCGGCGACGACGACCTGGCCATGGCCGACCGCTTCGACCTGCTGGAACGCCTGTGTCTGGCCCTGGCCCGCCCCGGCGTCGACGGGGTGCTCGCGGGCGCCGACGTGCTGGAGGACCTGCTGCTCCTCGGCGCCCTGGAGGGCAAGGTCGTCCTCGGATCCATGAACCGTGGCGGCCTCGCCGGAGCCGCCTTCGAGCTCGACGACCGCTTCACCGGCCACCGCCCCGCCGACCTCTTCCGCCACGGCTACGACGCGGGGAAACTCCTGCTGAGGATCGACCACGACGACCCGGGCTCCCTGGACACCCTGCACACCGCCGCGCGCACGGTGGACGAGATGGCCGCCCTCCGACTGCCGGTCTTCATCGAGCCGTTCCTCTGCCACCGCACCCGCGACGGGCTCCGCACCGACCTGGGAGCCGCCGCCGTCACCACCTCCATCGCCATCGCCTCAGGCCTCGGCGGGACGTCCGCGTACACCTGGCTCAAGGTCCCCGTCACCGACGACCCCGGCGACATGGACCGGGTGATGCGGGCCTCGACCCTCCCCGCCGTCCTGCTCGGCGGCGAGGTCACCGGAGATCCGGACACGGCGTACGAGAAATGGCGCGGCGCACTGCGGCTGCCGACCGTCCAGGGGCTGGTGGTGGGGCGTTCGCTGCTCTACCCCGCCGACGGGGACGTGGCCGGCGCGGTCGACACGGCTGTGGGGCTGTTGTGAACGTCTGGCGCCGGGTCTTCTGTGAACGAGCGGGACGACGGGTAGGGATGAGCCATGAAGACGACCGACGAGCAGCAGAGGTACCACCTCAGGGCCGGCGAGTCCGCACAAGGCCCCTACGCCCTCGACATCGGCCCGGAGCGCGCCGGGTGGGAGCGGTCGAGCCTGCGCGTCCTGGAGCTGGAGCCAGGTGGTGTTCATACGCTGGTAACCGGGGAGAGCGAATGGATCATCCTTCCGTTGTCCGGTGCCTGTACGGTGCAGGCGGCAGGTGAGATCTTTGAACTGCTGGGCAGGACAGACGTGTTCGGTGCAGTGACCGATTTCGCCTATGTCCCACGCGACGCCCTCGCCCAGATCGCCTCCGGCGCAGGAGGCCGCTTCGCCCTGGCAGGAGCGAAGTGCGAGCGACGACTCCCCGCTCGCTACGGCCCCGCGCCGGAGGTACCGGTAGAGCTCCGCGGTGCCGGTGCCTGCTCGCGTCAGGTGCACAACTTCGCCGCCGCCGACACCTTCGACTGCGACCGGCTCATCGCCGTCGAGGTCCTCACCCCCGGCGGCAACTGGTCCTCCTACCCGCCGCACAAGCACGACGAGCACCACCCCGGCGCCGAGTCCGTGCTGGAGGAGATCTACTACTTCGAGGTCGAGGGCGACGGCCTCGGCTACCACCGGGTGTCGCCGTCCCGCCCCGGAGGCACGGACGTCCTCGCCGAAGTCGCCACGGGGGACGCCGTCCTCATCCCCGACGGCTGGCACGGGCCGTCCATCGCCCCGCCCGGCCGCACCCTGTACTACCTGAACGTGATGGCCGGTCCGGGCGAGCAGCGTGAGTGGCTGATCCGCGACCACCCGGACCACCGCTGGATCCGCGACACCTGGCCCACGGAGCCCGTCGACCCCCGACTGCCGCTCCACGACGTGGAGGCCGCCCGGTGACCACACCACACAGCACGCCCCGCACCGCCTCGAAGCCGACCCGCAGGCTCACCACCGCCCAGGCCCTCATCGCCTTCCTCGCCCGCCAGTACACCGAGCGCGACGGCCGGCGCCACCGTCTGATCAACGTCACCTGGGGCATCTTCGGCCACGGCAACGTCGCCGGCATCGGACAGGCGCTCGTCGAATCCGGCCCCGCGATGCCGTACCTCCAGGGCCGCAGCGAACAGGCCATGGTGCACGCCGCCGTCGGGTACGCCCGTCAGTCGGGCCGGCTCTCCGCCCACGCCGTCACCACCTCCATCGGCCCCGGCGCCACCAACCTCGTCACCGGCGCCGCGCTCGCCACCGTCAACCACCTGCCCGTGCTGCTCCTGCCCGGCGACACCTTCGCGACCCGACCCGCCGACCCCGTGCTCCAGCAGCTCGAAGTGCCGCACACCGGCGACGTGTCCGTCAACGACTGCCTGCGCCCCGTCTCCCGCTACTTCGACCGGATCACCCGCCCCGAGGCACTGATCCCGGCGGCCCTCCAGGCCATGCGGACCCTCGCCGACCCGGCGGACACCGGCGCCGTCACGCTCGCGCTGCCGCAGGACGTGCAGGCCGAGGCGTACGACTGGCCGGCCGAGTTCTTCGCGACGCGCGTCTGGAACGTACGCAGGCCGGCCCCCGATCCTCACGAGCTGGAGCAGGCCGTCCGAGCGGTGCGCTCGGCGCGCCGCCCCCTGATCATCGCGGGCGGCGGTGTCCACCACAGCGGCGCCGAGGAGACCCTCGCCGCGTTCGCCGCCGCCACCCGCATCCCCGTCGCCTCCACCCAGGCCGGCAAGGGCTCCCTGCGCCACGACCACCCCGCCGATGTGGGCGGCATCGGCCACACCGGCACCGCCACGGCCGACGGGCTCGCCCGCGAGGCCGACCTGGTCATCGGCATCGGCACCCGCTACACCGACTTCACCACCGCGTCCGGCACCCTCTTCGCCGACCCCGCGGTCCGCTTCCTCAACCTGAACATCACCGGGTTCGACGCCCACAAGCTCGCCGCCCTCCCCCTCGTCGCGGACGCCCGGACCGCGATCGAAGCGCTCGGCGAGGCACTCGGCGCCCGGGGACACCGCGTCGACCCCGCCTACGAGAGCGCGTACACCGATGCCAAGGACCGCTGGGAGCAGCGCGTCGACGCGGCCTTCGCCGCCGAGGACCCCGACGCCCGGCCCACCCAGGCACAGGTCCTCGGGCTGCTGGACGAGCTGGTCACCGAGGACGACATCCTGATCAACGCGGCGGGCTCCCTCCCCGGCGACCTCCACAAGCTGTGGCGGACCCGCTCCCCCCGCCAGTACCACGTCGAATACGGCTACTCCTGCATGGGATACGAGATCCCCGCCGCCCTCGGCGTCCAGCTCGCGGCACCGGACCGGCCCGTCTGGGCCCTGGTCGGCGACGGTACGTACCTGATGAACCCCACCGAGATCGTCACCGCCGTACAGGAGGGCCTGCCCGTCAAGCTCGTCATCCTGCAGAACCACGGCTACGCGTCCATCGGCGGTCTCTCCGCGTCCGTCGGCGCCGAACGCTTCGGCACCGCCTACCGCCACCGCACCGCCGAGGGGGCGTTCACCGGCGGCCCGCTGCCCGTCGACCTCGCCGCCAACGCGGCCTCCCTCGGCATGCGGGTGCTGCGCGCCGGGACCGTCGGGGAGCTGCGCCAGGCCCTCGCCGAGGCGCGCGGCGCGGACCGTCCCACTTGTGTCTACGTCGAGACCGAAACGGCAGACACAGTGTCGGGGCCTCCCCCGGCACAGGCGTGGTGGGATGTTCCCGTAGCCGAAACCGCGACCCGCCCGTCGGCGGTCGAGGCCAGGAAAGAGTACGACCGGCAGATCGCAGCCCGACGCCGCCACCTGTGAAGGAGCACGCTCATGAAGACCGTCAACCACTGGATCGGTGGCAAGAGCGTCGAGGGCACGTCGGGCCATCACGGTCCGGTCACCGACCCGGCGACCGGCGCCGTCACGACCCAGGTGGCGCTCGCCTCCACCGAGGAGGTCGACGCCGCGGTGTCCGCCGCGAAGACCGCGTACGAGACGTGGGGCACCTCCTCGCTCTCCGCCCGGACCGCCGTCCTCTTCCGCTACCGTGCCCTGCTGGACTCCCACCGCGACGAGATCGCCGCGCTGATCACCGCCGAGCACGGCAAGGTGCACTCCGACGCGCTGGGTGAGGTCGCCCGCGGCCTGGAGATCGTCGAGCTGGCCTGCGGCATCACCACCCAGCTCAAGGGCGAGCTGTCGACCCAGGTCTCCAGCCGGGTCGACGTCTCCTCGATCCGGCAGCCGCTCGGCGTCGTCGCCGGCATCACGCCGTTCAACTTCCCCGCCATGGTGCCGATGTGGATGTTCCCGCTGGCCATCGCCTGCGGCAACACCTTCGTCCTCAAGCCGAGCGAGAAGGACCCGTCGGCCGCCAACCTGCTGGCCGAGCTCGCCGCGGAGGCCGGGCTGCCCGACGGGGTGCTGAACGTCCTGCACGGTGACAAGGTCGCCGTGGACGGGCTCCTCGCCCACCCCGACGTCGCCGCCGTCTCCTTCGTCGGCTCCACCCCCGTCGCCCGGTACATCCACGCCACGGCCTCCGCCCACGGCAAGCGTGTCCAGGCGCTCGGCGGCGCCAAGAACCACATGCTGGTCCTCCCCGACGCCGACCTGGACGCCGCCGCCGACGCAGCCGTCTCCGCCGCGTACGGCTCCGCGGGTGAGCGCTGCATGGCCATCTCCGCGGTGGTCGCCGTGCGTTCCGTCGCGGACGAGCTGGTCGCGAAGATCCGCGAGCGCGCCGAGAAGATCACGATCGGCCCCGGTACGGACCCCGCCTCCGAGATGGGCCCGCTGATCACCGCCGCCCACCGCGACAAGGTCGCCTCCTACGTCACCGGGGCCGCCGCACAGGGCGCCGACGTCGTCCTCGACGGCACCGGGCACACCGTTGACGGCTTCGAGGACGGCCACTGGATCGGCCTGTCCCTCCTGGACAACGTCTCCACGGACTCCGACGCCTACCGCGACGAGATCTTCGGCCCCGTCCTGTGCGTCCTGCGCGTCGAGACGTACGAGGACGGCGTCGCCCTCATGAACGCCTCGCCCTTCGGTAACGGCACCGCGATCTTCACCCGTGACGGCGGGGCGGCCCGCCGCTTCCAGCTGGAGATCGAGGCCGGCATGGTCGGCGTCAACGTCCCGATCCCGGTGCCCGTCGGCTACCACTCCTTCGGTGGCTGGAAGGACTCCCTCTTCGGCGACCACCACATCTACGGCAACGACGGCGTGCACTTCTACACCCGGGGCAAGGTCGTCACCACCCGCTGGCCCGACCCGGCCGACGCCCCGGCGGGCGTGGACCTCGGCTTCCCCCGCAACCACTGAGTTTCCGCTCCACGCACGTGAAGTTCAGTGGGCTCTCTGGCCGGATGGCGCTTCGGCGTATTCACTCCCTCAACTCTCCGTTGACCAGGCGGAGTTGTAGAAGCATCAAGCCGGTCGCACTTCCGCCGGTGCGTGCACGGTCGGCCTCGGGCTGAAAGACTGAGCGCATGGTGTCGGCATCGCAGCTCCCGTTCGCCGAGGTACTGAGGGACCGGCTCGGCCCGCCCGTACGCCCGGCCGAGCTCGGGAGCAGCCCCCGTTCACGGGTCTGGCGCATCGAGCTCGCCGGGCGGTCGGCCGTACTGAAACAGCTGGTGGCGGGCCCCGAGGCCGACGAGCGGTACGAGCGCGAGGTCGCCGCCCTGACCATCGCGTCGAGGGCTTCCGGCTCCCCGGTCGTTCCCGCGCTCCTCGGCACCGACCCCGTCGAGCGGGTCCTCGTCCTCGAACACCTCGACGAGCGGCGGCCGTCCGCCGACTGGATCGTCGACTACGCGGCGGCCCTGGCGAGGCTGCACGCCACCGCCGGCCCCGGCGACGCGGGAACCCTGCCCCGCTGGCAGGGCCCGACCGGGGCCGACGTCACCTCGTTCCTCACCCTGGCCGAGAGCCTCGGGGTCTCCGCGACACCGGGGGTACGGGACGAGCTCCATGCCCTCGTGGACCGCCTCGGCCGGGCGGAAGGGACCGCACTGCTCCACGGCGACCCATGCCCCGGCAACGATCTGCACACCCCGGACGGCGTCAGGTTCATCGACTTCGAGCAGGCGTCCCTGGGCAGCAACCTGATGGAACTCGCCTATCTCCGCATCGGCTTCCCGACCTGCTGGTGCGTCACGAGGGCGGCGGGCCCTCTGCTGGAGCGGGCGGAGACCGCCTACCGCACGGCCTGGCACACCGAGACCGGCACCCCGCTCCCGGACACCGGCCTCGCCGACGCCTGCGCGGGCTGGCTGATCAGGGGCGACGCCCTGGTACAACGCGCCCACCGAGGCGCCACCGACCACTTGGCCCGCGTCCCGGCCGAGGACTGGACCTGGGGCACGGCGACCGCCCGCCAACGCCTCGCCCACCGGCTGGGCGTGGTCGCGGACATGGCCACACCTCACGGGGCCCTACAGGGCCTCGGCGCTCTCGCGGCGGACCTGCGCCGCGCGGTCCTCGACCGCTGGCCCGCAGTGCGGCCGGTGCCGGAACGGCGCCCGGAGTAGTCACTGGAAGCTCAGGCGGTGCGGGTGGGCGGGATCAACGGGGCAGGTGTGCACGCGCATCAGGCCACGGCCGAGGTAGACATCAGTCGGGTTGGTCACGTGTGGGTCGTGGCCGGAGTCCCGGTCCTCGATCGGCAGCCAGCTCCGTGAGGCCCCGTCACACTCCCACATGTCCACGGTGAGCAGGGGCGGCATCGCTGCCCCGCACACCTCGCAGTCGACCGGAGCGGGGTCGGTCAGGTGCCAGGAAGCAAAGCCGCCGACCTTCCAGCCAGGGGCGATCGACAGATCGCTCATGTAGTTGATCTCCTCGGGCTCGGCAGCTTCGGCTGCGGCCATCGCCTCTTCGTACTCTTCATACGTCGCGTAGCTTGCTGGTGGAGCGGAGCTGTATTCGTCCGCATCGTCCTCGTCGAGGCGCGCCTCCTCCCACTCGTCGATCGCCGCCTGGAGTTCCTCCTCCAGGAGGCCGAGATACTCGTGCTCCACGACGCGCTCAGGGTGTACGACGCACATGTTCGGCACGCATTCCTCGCGGCCGACCACCGGCGGTTCGGGCTGTGGCATGAGTACGGCGCCGACGTCGGTGGACCGTCGCCATTTCAGTACGACGTCGATGGTGCGGTCGGCGCCGTGCACCTCGAACGGGCACCAGAAGACCTGCAGCAGGTCGTGGTCCTCGGGGCCCACGAGATCGGGAATCTCTTGTGCGTACAGCTGTGCAACGGCCAGCATCGGCAGCGGGGCGTCGTCATGGAGATCGGGAAGGTGATTGCCCTGGGTCATACCGTCGAGCAGGTGCTGTTCCTCCTCGGTGTACTCCCTCTCCCGGGCATCCTCCTGGATCCGGCGGCGCCGGCGCACATCGGAGAGGAGGTGGCCCGTGCCCTTCGGGTGCACGGCCGTGCACACCGGCCACGGTTCGTCGGCAGGCCACAGCAGCGGGCCCGCCACCGAACTTTCCTGCACCCCGGGAACGCCGTGACGTGGGTGCAGCCGTGTGGTCGTGCGCCGGTGGGCTGCAAGGGCAGGGAAAGCCGCTTCCACGTCGAGGGGACGGGGCGGGGTGGTGCGGGTCACGAGAAAGCCTTCCGTATACGGTCGGTGGCGATGTCATACAGCGGGCCGGACACCGACGGCGGGGTTCTCCAGGCTGTGCGTGACGGTGTAGCCCCTGTTTCCGAAGACCGTGAACTCCCACCTGACCGGAAACGGGTCCGGGTCTCCGTGACAGCAAGGGGCCCCACGGCCCGACGCTCATGTGCGGGGCCGATGCGTGGTCCGCGTTCAACGGTGAGGCCGAGGCGGGCCGTACCACGGAGCGAATTTCATGTGCTGTGATCGCCGGGGTCCCGCATTCTGGGGCGTATGAATGACCAGACCCACCAGACCCACCCGCCTCGTTACGAGATCCGCGCGCAGCACACCGACTCCACCGTCACTGTGTATCAGGCCTATCCGCCCGCGATCGGACTGCCCGCCGCCCGCGACGGGCGCTTCCCGCCCGTCTGGAAGCGCGACCGCATGACGTGGATCAAGCCGAGCTTCCTGTGGATGATGTACCGCTGCGGCTGGGGCACGAAAGAGGGTCAGGAGACGGTGCTCGCCGTCGAGATCAGCCGCGAGGGCTTCGCATGGGCGCTGGAGAACGCCGAACTCTCGCACTACGTGGGCGAGGTGCACCAGGATCAGAGCGCGTGGAAGCGGGCGCTGCGATCGGCTCCCGCACGCGTCCAGTGGGACCCCGAGCGCGATCTGGACCTGAACCCTCTGCCGTACCGGTCCCTCCAGCTGGGGCTCTCCGGGGAAGCCGCCCGGCGGTACGCGGACGAGTGGATGGTGTCCGTCCGCGATGTCACGCCGCTGGCCCGTGAGGTGCACGCGGCCGTCCGGTCGGGGGAACGGGAGAAGGCCGCCGCCCTGCTGCCCGTGGAGACACCGCTCGAACTCCGTGCTCCTCGCCCGGTGCCCCCGGCCTCCCGGACACGACCCTGACTTTCGGCAGTGCCGGACGGCCTTCGGATTCCGTACCGTCGGGCCGGTGAACCCGAACCTGAACCTGAACCCGATTCCGCACCGGAGCGTGGCCGAGGAGTGTGGCGGACCGGCTGAGGACGACCGGCGGGGTCCCGGTTCCGGTGGGGTGTACGACCGGGCGCGCGTGGCGGCTGTCGTGGTGCCTGCCGCTGTGGCCGTGTCCGGCGGGCTCAGCCTGGTGAGTCCGTGGTGGGCCGTGCCGACCGTGGTCGCCGCGTTCCTGGCGGGGCGGGGCCCCGGGCGTACCGGGGCGGCCGTCTGCTCGCTGGCCGCCGTGCTCGCCGCCGGAGTGGTGGCCGCCTCACTGGTGCCGTCCTTGCTCGCCCTCGGTACCCGGTTCGTGGGGGTGATGGTTCTGGGCGTTCTGCTGCCCTGGTTCGCGGGGCGGTTCTGGCGGCAGTACCAGGAGCTGGTCCGGGCCGGCTGGGAGAAGGCCGAACGGCTGGAGCGGGAAAGGCGGCTGGTCGCCGAACAGGCCCGGCTGGCGGAACGGGCCCGGATCGCGCAGGACATGCACGACGTGCTCGGCCACGACCTCAGCCTGATCGCCCTGTCGGCGGGCGCCCTCAAGCTCGCACCCGGTCTCGACGAACAGCAGCGGCGCGCCGCCCAGGACATCAGGGCAAGGGCTGCCACGGCGGTCGAGCGCCTGGGCGAAGTGATCGGCGTGCTGAGTGAGAACACGGAGGGGCCGCCGTTGCGGCCGCACGGGCGGGAGCTTTCCGAACTGGTCGGCGATGCGGCCGAGTCCGGGCTGAGGGTCGAACTGCGGGTGGACGGGGAGGCGGACGGGCTTCCTCCCGTCGTCGGGCGGGCCGTGCACCGGGTCGTGCAGGAAGCACTGACCAATGTGGCCAGGCACGCCCCCCGTGCGGCGACGACGGTCCAGGTCAGGCACACGGAGACCGAGACCGAGGTGGCCGTCGTCAACGGTGCCGCGAAGGCCGCCGGACGGCCGCCGAGGGAGGGAGGCCGGGGGCTCATCGGGCTCGACGAGCGGGTCCGGCTCGCCGGTGGCACCTTCGAGCACGGGCCCCGGGACGACGGCGGCTTCGCCGTGTCCGCCCGGTTGCCGCATCGCCTTCCGGCACGGCTGCCGGACCGTCCAGCACCGGCCCGGGCCGGTGGCCCCGAGGGCGGAGCTCCGGCCGAGTTCCGTACGGCACGCCGGCGCGCGCGCCACACCCTGGCCACCGCGCTCCTGGTCCCGCTGGGTGCGGGAGCGGTGCTGGGTGCCGTGGTGACGGGGTGGGACATGGTGTCAGCGGCACGGTCGACACTCGATCCGGGTGACTACGCCCGGCTGCGGGTGGGGCAGGATCGTGCGGAGGTGCGGCGGGTGCTGCCGGACCGCCAGTCGGTCCACCGGCCGGACGGTGGAGAGCGGCCCGAGGGACGAGGGGTGACGTGCGAGTACTACGCGATGACGGCCGACCGCTTCGACAGCCGGTCCGGGGACGCCTACCGGCTCTGCTTCCGCGAGGACACGCTGGTCTCCCTCGACGCCCTCGCCGCGTGAGCGCGCGATGACCCGGGTGCTGATCGCCGACGACGAGCCGATGATCCGGGCGGGCGTGCGGGCCGTGCTGTCCACCGACCCGGACATCGAGATCGTCGCCGAGGCCGGCGACGGACACGAGGCGGTGGAGCTCGTGCGGCTCCACCGCCCCGACGTGGCGGTCCTCGACGTACGGATGCCGAGGACCAACGGCATCGACGCCGCGGCGGAGATCCGCCGGACCGTTCCCGCCACCGGCGTCATCATGCTCACGACGTTCGGTGAGGACGACTACATCCTCCGGGCGCTCGGCTGCGGGGCCGCCGGCTTCCTGATCAAGTCGGGAGAGCCCGAGGAACTCCTCGCGGGCGTACGGGCGGTGGCCGACGGCGCCGCCTATCTGTCACCGAAGGTCGCCGCGCGCGTGGTCGCGCACCTCGCGTCGGGCGGAGCCGGCACCCAGGCCGGGCGCCGGGCCGCCGCCCGGGAGAGGGTCGCCGGACTGACGCCCAGGGAACGCGAGGTGCTGTCGTTCCTCGGGAGCGGACTGTCCAACGGGCAGATCGCCCGGCGACTCCATGTGGTGGAGGGAACGGTCAAGGCGCACGTCAGCTCCGTCCTGTCCCGCCTCGGGGTGGACAACCGTGCCGCTGCCGCCGTCGTGGCCCACGAGGCGGGCGTCGTGCCCCCGCATACGGTGGAGAACGGCTGACGCGACGTGCTCCACCGGCCGTTGGGCGACGATCACGAACGCCGCCACCACGGCCGCGCCGAGCAGTGAGCCGGCCAGCACGTCGTGCGGGTAGTGGACCCCTGTCAGGACCCGCAGCAGTGCTGCCGCCACGGCCAACGGCACGGTCACGGCGGCCAGTCGGGGCCGCCGGAGCGCCAGCCCCGTCGCCAGTGCGGCGGCCAGAGTGGCGTGGTTGCTGGGGAACGACCAGTCGCCGGCCTCCGGACACGCGGCGAACGCTTCGGCACCGGGCACGGCCCGGCACGGGCGTTCCTCGTCGACCACCAGTTTCAGCGCCTCGCTGACTGCGTACGCCGTCACCGTGCCGACGCCGGTCAGGACGGTTCCGGCAGCCAGGCGCGCGTCCGTGCGGCGTACCGCCGTCCAGCAGAGCAGGAGCAGCATCAAGCCCAGGACGACCAGGGTGAGCTCGGTGACCGGTTCCAGGAGGTGGGCCAGCCAACTGGGCGCGTCCGCGACCGTCGCCGTCAACGACCGGTACACGGACACGGAGACCCCCTGGGTCACCTCGGTCGGTTCGGCCCGGCCGAGCCCACCAGGTGACAGGAGTGCGACGGCGCCGGCGGCCGCAGCCAGAAGGGCTGCAGCCCGGAGCGGGCGTGCGGCCCGGGAATGTGGGTTCTTCATGCCGCGAACGTACGAGCGGCAGCAGGCCGGGCGCCCTGGCCGAACGGCAGGGACCGCATACGACGAACGTCAGGGGTGACGCCCGCGCGAGGTGCGGTCAGGGATCACCCACGCGGGCTTCGGTACGCGGGCATCCGCTGTCAGGCGGTGACGATGTCGGGCTTCAGCGGCAGCAGGGTCTGCGCGATCGTGCCGATGGTGGCGTCGTCCAGGCCCGCTTCCTTCAGCGCAGCGGCCAGGTGGCCGACGACGCGGTCGAACGCCTCGCTCGTGATGGCCAGCCCCTCGTGCGCGCGCTGCATCGTCCGTCCTGGATACGGCGCCTTGGAACCCAACGCCTGTCCCACGAAGAGGCGTTGGTGCCGCTTGAGTCGTTCCATGTCCCGGCCCTCGAAATATCCGCTGAGCTCGGGATCCGCGAGGACACGTCCGTAGAAGATGTCGACCACGGCTTCGACCGCGTCCGCTCCGCCGATGCTCTCGAAGAGCGTGGGGGCAGCCTGAATGGGATCTTTTGCGGTGTCTGTCATGTGAGCAGGCTCCGCCCGTTCCCTTGCGGGCGGGTGAGCGCGCCGTTGCCCACCGGTTACTTTGCTCACATGCGGGACCCTCGTGGTGTGTGAGCACCCGTACACATGGCCGTCACCTGAGGGTCGGCCCGTGCGCGTCGGGGCCCGGCACACCGGGACGTGCTCAGGACGCGTCGCCGAACTCCCAGGTCAGCATCGCGAACCCCCCGTCGTCCGCCGCCCCCGCCGAGCGATACGTGGCGAGCGCCGCCTCGTTGTCACGCTCGACACCGACCCACATGCCGTAGCAGCCGCGCTCCCGCGCCTCGGCCGCGAGGGCCTCCGTCAGCGCCCGGCCGACACCTCGGCGGCGATACGGCCCGTCGACGGAGAGTTCGTACAGACACATCTCCGTGCCCTTGTCCGGGTGCAGCATCTCGATGCCTGAGACGAATCCGGCGGGGACGCCGTCCACGTACGCGATCAGCATCAGATGGCCGTCGGCCGCCAGGAAGCGGGCCGCCCACTCGGGGCGGGGCTCGGCGTCGTAGAGATGCGCGGCGGCGAGGAGCTCCGCGGTGGTGGTGGCGGGGCGGATGTTCACGTATGAACCTTTCGTGACGGCGGCGTACCGCATCCGTAGTACGGGTGGGCCGTGCCGTACCTCTCAGGGAGGCTGCGGACTTCCCCCTGACGGCATCCTGGTGCACCGCGCGTCCCGTTTAGGGTCGAGTCATGGAGAAACCGACTTCCCGGTGGCGGCACCGGCTGCCCCGTACCCCAGGCCGGTGGGCCGCGGTCGTCGCCGCCCTCGCCGTGCTCGTGGGCGCCGGGACCTGGACCGCCGTTGCCGACGACAGTGAACCGCCCGTGCACCGGCACGACCGGATGATGAAGATGAACGGGGTATCGGTCGACACCTCGTACTTCACGTCCGGTGGCACGCAGCGCCGGCCCGCCGTCCTCATCGGGCACGGCTTCGGCGGCAGCAAGAACGAGGTGCGTGCCCAGGCCGAGAAGCTGGCCGCCGACGGGTACGCCGTCATGACGTGGTCCGCCCGGGGCTTCGGCAGGACGAGCGGCGAGATCACGCTCAACGCCCCCGACGGCGAGGTCAAGGACGTGTCCGGGCTCATCGACTGGCTGGCGGAGCGGCCCGAGGTCGAGCTCGACGCGAAGGGTGACCCGCGCGTGGGTGTCACCGGCGCCTCGTACGGCGGCGCCGTGTCACTGCTCGCCGCCGGGTACGACGAGCGGGTCGACGCCATCGCACCGGTGATCAGCTACTGGAACCTCGCCGACGCGCTCTTCCCGGACGGGGTGTTCAAGAAACTCTGGGCCGGAATCTTCGTCAGCTCCGGCGGCGGCTGCGAGAAGTTCGAGAAGCAGCTGTGCGAGATGTACGAGCGGGTCGCCGTCAGCGGCAAGCCGGACGCCGCCGCCCGCCGGCTCCTGACGGAACGTTCCCCCGAGGCTGTCGCCGACCGGATCGACGTACCCGCGCTCATCCTCCAGGGCCAGAGCGACTCGCTCTTCCCGCTCGGCCAGGCCGACGCCATGGCCAAGGCCATCAAGGCCAACGGCGCGCCCGTGTCCGTCGACTGGATCGCCGGCGGGCACGACGGAGGGGACGACGAGGGGGATCGCGTCGAAGGCCGGGTCGGTGCCTGGTTCGACCGGTACCTGAAGGACGACAAGGGCGCCGACACCGGGCCCGGGTTCCGTGTGACCCGCACCGGCGGCGTCGACTCCACCGACGGCGCGGCCCTGAAGCGCGGCGCGAGCAGCGCCACCTACCCCGGGCTGACCAGCGGCGGACGGAAGATCCCCCTGACCGGGGCCGGGCTGCCGTCCGCCGCGGCCGGTGGGCAGGGCGCCCAGACCTTCCGCAACCCCGCCGGAGCGAACCCGCCCTCCATCTCCGCCGTCCCCGGCGTCGGCGGCGGGCTCTCCCAGCTGTCCTCGCTCGGCGTCGGGTTCTCCCTCGACTTCCCCGGGCAGTACGCGCGCTTCGACTCCGCCCCGCTGAAGAGCGCCGTACACGTCACCGGATCGCCCACCGTCCGTGTGCACGTGAAGGCGGACCAGGGCGACGCGGTGCTCTTCGGCAAGGTCTACGACGTCTCGCCGGACGGGAAGCAGCAGGTGCTGCCCTCGCAGCTCGTCTCCCCCTACCGGATCACCCCCGAGGAGCAGGGCAAGCCGGTCGAGCTGACCCTGCCCGCCGTCGACCACGAGGTGGACGCCGGGCACAGCCTCCGTCTCGTCCTCTCCGCGACGGACCTCGCCTACGCCTCACCCGCCGAGCCCGCGACGTACACCGTCTCCCTCGACGGGGCGCTGACCGTCCCCACGGCCCCCGCCGTGAAGACCGCCGCGACCACGATGCCCTGGTGGACCTGGGGCCTCCCGGCGGCCGCGCTCGTCATCGCCGCCGCCCTCCTGCTCACCGCACGCCGGCGCACCGCGACCCCCGCCCCGGACCCGGCGCTGACCGGCGTACCGCTGCAGATCACCGGGCTGTCCAAGAAGTACGCCAAGTCCGCCGACCGGTACGCCGTACGCGATCTTGGCTTCCAGGTCGAGAAGGGGCAGGTCCTCGGCCTCCTCGGACCGAACGGCGCGGGCAAGACCACCACCCTGCGCATGCTGATGGGGCTCATCACCCCCGACGCCGGAGAGATCCGCGTCTTCGGGCACGCGATCCGCCCCGGTGCGCCCGTGCTGTCCCGCGTGGGGTCCTTCGTCGAAGGCGCCGGCTTCCTCCCGCACCTGTCGGGCCGCTCCAACCTGGAGCTGTACTGGCAGGCCACCGGGCGGCCCACCGAGGACGCCCACATCGAGGAGGCCCTGGAGATCGCCGGACTCGGCGACGCCCTGGCCCGCGCGGTGCGCACCTACTCCCAGGGCATGCGGCAGCGTCTCGCCATCGCCCAGGCCATGCTCGGCATGCCGGACCTCCTCATCCTCGACGAACCGACCAACGGCCTCGACCCGCCCCAGATCCGCGAGATGCGGGACGTGATGATCCGGTACGCGGCCGGAGGCCGCACCGTGATCGTCTCCAGCCACCTCCTCTCCGAGGTCGAACAGTCCTGCACCCACCTGGTGGTCATGGACCGCGGCCGGCTCGTCCAGGCCGGCCCGGTCGCCGAGATCACCGGCTCCGGCGACACGCTGCTCGTCACCACGGCCGACGAGGTGACCGAGCCGCTCGTGGACAAGGTGGCCGCCCTTCCTGGCATCGGCTCCGCCGTCCGGCTGGACGACGGCCACGGCCTGCTGGTCCGTCTCGACGGCACCACAGCCGAGCGGCTGGTCTCCGAACTGGTGCGTCTCGACGTGCCGGTGACGGGAGTCGGGCCGCACCGCCGCCTGGAGGACGCGTTCCTCACCCTCATCTCCCAAGGATCCGCATGAGCTCCGCACCAGAGATCCAGGCCCTCGCCGAAGCCCCCGGATACCACGCCCGCCGGACCCTGCCGCTGCGCGTGGAGGCGATGAGGCAGCTGCGCAGGCGGCGCACCCTGCTCATGTTCGGGGTGCTGGCGGCCCTGCCGTTCGTCCTGATCATCGCCTTCGCGGTCGGCGGCACCCCCGGCGGCGGTGAGGGAGGCGGGGGCGGAGGCGGTTCGCGGATCAACCTCATGGACGTCGCGACGGAGTCCGCCGCGAACTTCGCGGCGACCTGCCTCTTCGTCTCCGCCGGCTTCCTGCTGGTCGTTCCCGTGGCCCTGTTCTGCGGGGACACGGTCGCCTCCGAGGCGAGCTGGTCCTCGCTGCGCTACCTGCTCGCGGCGCCCGTGCCCCGGGCCAGGCTGCTGTGGAGCAAGCTCGTCGTGGCGCTCGGCTTCAGCCTCGCCGCGATGGTGATCCTGCCGCTCGTCGCCCTGGGCGCGGGAGCCGCGGCGTACGGCTGGGGGCCGCTGCGGCTGCCCACGGGGGGCGAGCTCAGCACCTCGGACACCGTGCCGCGCCTCGCGCTCGTCGTCGCCTTCGTCTTCGTCTCCCAGCTCGTCACCGCCGGGCTGGCGTTCTGGCTGTCGACGAAGACGGACGCACCGCTCGGCGCGGTGGGCGGCGCGGTCGGACTGACCATCGTGGGCAATGTCCTGGACGCGGTCACCGCACTCGGTACCTGGCGCGAGTTCCTGCCCGCGCACTGGCAGTTCGCGTGGGCCGACGCGCTCCAGCCCGAACTCGCCTGGGGCGGGATGGTGAAGGGAGCAGCCGTATCGGTGACCTATGCCCTGATCCTGTTCGCGCTCGCCTTCCGGGGGTTCAGTCGTAAGGACATCGTGTCCTGACCTTGACGTTCCGCCCCGCAGCCGCCTGCTGTTGCGCCATCGAGACGGT
The DNA here is from genome assembly GCF_042871445.1 of Streptomyces sp. NPDC005794. Lineage (NCBI taxonomy): Bacteria > Bacillati > Actinomycetota > Actinomycetes > Kitasatosporales > Streptomycetaceae > Streptomyces > Streptomyces sp. NPDC005794. The sequence goes on along the minus strand of NZ_JBIAIN010000004.1, from coordinate 299,875 downwards.
TCCGCAACGCTTCTGACGACTCCGCCCGGCCACCTCGTACGTCACATTCACAGTTGTCGACGACGTGGGGGTACACGTGGAACGCAGGGCACGGACACATCGCGGAGCGCTCGCGCTCCTGCTGGCGGGCGGGATCCTGATCACCGGCTGCGGCGCGGGGGGTACGACCACCGAGACGTCCGCCGACCGCGGCGTCGCCGAGAACCGCGGGCCGGCGGGGGGCAGGCAGCCCTCCGCCGCGCCGGGGCCGGAGGAGGCCGGGGCGAGTCAGGCCGAGGACGGAACGGCGCGGGAGAGCGCGGCCCCCGACTACCTGTCGACCTTCGCCCTCGACGTGGACACCGCCAGCTACGGATACGCGCGCCGCACCCTCGGCGACGGGCAGCTGCCCACCGCCGACACGGTGCGCCCGGAGGAATTCGTCAACAGCTTCCGCCAGGGCTACGAGCGGCCGAAGGGCAACGGGTTCGCCGTGAGCGTCGACGGCGCCCGCCCCGGGGCAGCAGCCTCCGACTGGTCGCTCGTACGGGTCGGGCTGGCCACCAAGGCGGCCTCGGACACCGCTGAACGCCCGCCCGCCGCACTGACCTTCGTCATCGACATCTCCGGGTCGATGTCCGAACCCGGCCGTCTCGACCTGGCGAAGACCTCGCTCGGCATCCTCGCCGACGAACTGCGCGACGACGACTCCGTATCCCTGGTCACCTTCAGCGGCGAGGCCGAGACCCGGCTGCCGATGACCCGCCTCCAGGGCAACCGCACCAAGGTCCGGGACGCCATCGAGGAGATGGAACCGGCCGACTCCACGAATGTGGCCGCCGGCATCGAGCGGGGCTACGAGGAAGCGGTCGAGGGACACCGCAAGGGCGCCACCAACCGGGTCGTCCTGCTCTCCGACGCGCTCGCCAACACCGGCGAGACCGACGCCGACGCGATCCTGGAACGCATCGGCGACGCACGCGAGGAGTACGGCGTCACCCTGTTCGGCGTCGGGGTCGGCAGCGACTACGGCGACGCGCTGATGGAACAGCTCACCAACAAGGGCGACGGCAACACCACCTACATCGCCGACGAGACCCAGGCCAGGAAGGTCTTCGTCGACCAGTTGCCCGCCCATGTCGAACTCCGGGCCCGCGACGCCAAGGCCCAGGTGGCCTTCGACCGCGAGACCGTCAAGCAGTTCCGGCTCATCGGCTACGAGAACCGCAAGGTCGCCGACGACGACTTCCGGGACGACAGCGTCGACGGCGGCGAGGTGGGCCCCGGCCACACCGTGACCGCGCTCTACGCCGTACGGCTCCGTGAGGGCGCCTCCGGCCGCGTGGCGACGGCGACGGTGCGCTGGCAGGACCCGAAGACGCGGAAGGCGCGCGAGGAGACCGGGTCGGTGGAGACCGGCGCGATCGACGGGAAGCTCTGGGACGGCGCGTCGCCGCGGCTCCAGGTCACCGCGGTGGCGGCGTACTTCGCGGACACGCTGCGCGGCGGAGACCTGCCCGGCACACCCGCACTCGGCGAACTCGCCGACCGCGCACGGAAGCTGGCCGCCTCCACCGAGGACAGCTCGGTGGAGAAGCTCGCCACGGCGATCGAGCAGGCCGACCGCATCACGAACGGTGCCGGCGACGAACCGCCCGGCGACGGGGGCGAGGGCGAAGTCGGCTGACAGGGCGTGCTCAGCGGGGCGATGGAACCCGCCGCCGCTCCACCGCGATCTCTGCCGCAGCCAGGACGAGGGCGCCTTCCTCGGGACGGACGCCGTCCCACCGTGTGCGTGTCGGGTCGCCGTCCGGAAGAGGAAGAACCCACGTCATGCCGTGTCGGACGCGTGCGGCCGGCTTCTTGCGCACGGCGCAGAGAAGGCCTTCCGTCGCGGCGTTCCGGCGCGTGGGGTGGAGTTCGGCGGCGTACGGGGCTGCCCGGTCGCCGTTCCGCCGCACAGCTCCCACAGCACGTTGTCCAGGTCGCGTTTCGGTGTGTCCTGTGCCGGGTCGGGGTAGGCGACGCCGGCCGGGGTGATCACTACGTCCGCGGACGTCGTGCTCTCGCCCGTCCACGAGATCACGTACGGCGCTACCGGTCTGTCCACGGTGTTCCCTCGGAAGTCGGCTTCGGGTAGGCGATGAAGGCGTAGTGGTCGTTCAGCCAGCGCAAGCAGTTCTCGTACGTGTCGTCGCCGACGGGCATGGCTTCCCGGCCGGTCGAGAGGATGCCGTCGAGGAAGCCCCCGCCGGCGAGCGAGCAGGCCTTGTCGAACTCCGGCTGTACGTCGGTCTGCGTCGAGCCGCCGATGAGCTGGTCGGTGAAGTGCTCCCCGTGCACGCGCCACCCCCGCTCGGCGGCGTACTTGCCGAGGCGCGCGTGCGTGCCGTCGACGTCGGTCCCTGGTGTGGCCAGCACGTACGTACAGACCTTGATGGGACGGCTCTTCGCTATGGCGGAGAGGACGTTCTCGAGAAAGCCGCAGCGCAGTGCGGTCAGCCTGCCGTTGGGACTTGACCGTCGACGGGGTGTCTTGCGGGCGTAGTACGGCCGGTCGTCGGCGGTCTCGTGGTCGGGGACGGTCTCCAGCACAGCATCCTCCGATGTAGCTCAATGCAGGCCCTGGTGTCGAAGCGGGTCGGAGTCCGCCCCGGCGCGGAGTCAGAGGGTGAGGCCGAGCAGTTCAGCGAGCGCGGCATGGGGTGTCGATTCGGGCCGGCACAGGGCAAGGGCCTGCCGGAGCGGGTCGAGCGGCACAAGGCGGTCGCTCGCCGAGGGGCGGAGCCAGTACGGGCCCGGGGGTGCGGAGCGGTTCAGGGCCGGCAGGGTGATCGTGTGAGGGCCACCGAGGCACACGGCGTACTCATGGGGCTCCCAGCGGGTACAGGACCCGGGCGGGACCAGCCAGTAGAGCCACCCGGCCTCGGGGTCCTCAATGACCGGCCCACAGCCACCCTGTTGCCGGAGCATCGTCAGCCGGGTCCGGGCGTGTAAACGCGCCAGTTGTGCTGCACCGGGTTCGAGCGGGAACACCCTGCTCCACTCGCGATCGACCGGGGAGCTCGGCAAGGGATCCGACGAATGCGTCGGCCGGCTACCGAGAGGTAAGCGGTGATCCGCCGCACCGTCCGGGTGCGCTGGCGGCCGTGCGGTTTCGATGGACACAGGGACTCCCTGGTTACGCGAATGGTTCGTACCGGCACTGTCAGCAAGGGCAAGTACGAGCCTGGCGACGCCCGCCTTCCAGACCTAGTCCCGTCTCTCCCTCGGAGCGCGCACGCAGGTTGACGTCGAACCTCGTACTTTCCTCGGAGTTACCTCGGTGCCGCTGAGCATGTTGGTTTCGGGGCAACTTGTTGAGGGCGGGGCTCTACCGTCGACGCCAGTGACATGCAAAACGTGCAGGAGATGAGGGAGACCATGCCAACGCTGCTCCGGTACCTGCTCGACCAGCGTGAGCTCCGCGACCTCGCAGCGTTTCTGCCCTACTTCAAGAAGGCTGCGCGTGAGCTGGCGGCGTTCGAAGAGAACCCCGCCATCGCGACTCTCACTCCGGCGAAGGCAACCTTCGAGGGCTGGTACTACGGCACCCGCAGACCCCAACGGGAGGCCCGGAGGGTGTTGGTACGCCTCCTGGGCTACAGCATCGACCAGCTGTGGACCGAAGTCCCGGACGGTACGGTGCCGGAGCTCTCCCCGCTGTTCGGCACGTCACGCGCAGAAAGTCCGGCCGAAACCGGCTTGGCCATGCACGAGATGAAAAGGACGGGCGTAATGGCAGCACGACGCGCAATGGATTTCGCTCTGGGTGCGGAACGCGACCAGGTAGGCGACGAAGCTCTCGGTTTCCTTCAGGACGAGGTCGCCCGGATTGTGGAGCTGTACCCCCGCATCCCTTTGTCGGAGATCTGGGAGGACCTGGCCAACGCACAGGAAGACACATTCCGGATCCTCGAAGGCGGACGAGCTCGCCCCTCCCAGCTCAGGGAACTGCACTTCATGGCTACGGTGCTCACCTTTCTGATGGCGAAGGGCTCCCACGACATGGGTGAGTCCAAGGTCGCCCTGCAGCAGGCCCGCGTCGCCGCGTTCTGCGCGAAGGAGGCCGAACACACCGGTCTGATGGCCGTGGTTGACGGGCTCAAGTCCCTCATCTCCTACTGGGCGGGCCGGCCCGACGACGCCTTGCACTACGCCCGGCAGGGGTCGACCTATGCTCCCGACCAGAGGGGCACGGTCAGCGTGTGGCTTCCCGGGCTCGAGGCCCGCGCCGCAGCGCTCCTCGGCGACGAAGGGGCCGTGCGGGCAGCCAACCAGAGGGCGGAGTCGCTTCGCGAACTGGTGGTGCCCGATGACCTGGACGCGCTGGGAGGCCTGCTTACCTACCCGGAGCTGGAGCAGCTCTACTACGTGGTCGAGTCGGAGGTGCTTCTCGGCCACGGCGACACCCAACTCGCAGCGCGGGCGGAGGAGGCAGTGCGTGGCTTCAGCGATCGCGAGCAGTCGCACTGGGCCTTCGGCGATCTCGCCGGCTCACAGTGCAACCTGGCTCTCGTCCGGCTGTACGCCGAGGACCTGGACGGTGCGGCAGCGGCGATTCGTCCTGTCCTCGACCTGGCCCCGGGCCTGAGGAACAACGGGATCGTCAGGTCCGCCGAGCGGGTGAGGAGTGCGCTCGGCCGTAACTCGATGGGCACCACAGCACTGGCAGGCGACCTGCGCACCGAGATCGGCATGTATGAGCCGTCTCGCCCTGCTCTGCCTCGGTAGGCCCGGGATACAGTCCCTGCATGTACCCGATCAGCCGTTCCAGCGAGCGCCTGGAACTTCGCGAACTCACCATCGATGACGTAGACGCTATTCTCGCGATCTACGGAGACCGCGAGACGACGAAGCACATGTCGTTCGAGCCACGGACGCGAGCACAGGTGGGGCAGATCGTCGCTCGCTCCGTCGCCTCGGCCGGCGCGTCACCTCGCAGTGAGTACGCCCTCGCAATCGTCGAGAGGCACAGCGACGACCTGATCGGGTTCGGCCGCATAGCCACCGACCCACACCAGCCCCGCGGCGCCACCTTCGGCTTCGCGCTGAACGCCAAGGTCTGGGGATCCGGGTACGGCGTCGAATCGGTACGCCTCCTCCTCGGGCTCGGCTTCGAGGACCTGAAGCTTCACCGCATCTGGGGAGCACGATCGCCTCTGAACGAGGCGTCGGCAAGGACCATGGCGAAGGCGGGCATGGTGGAGGAGGGCATCATCCGGCAACACATCGAGAGAGCCGGAAAGTGGCGCGACTCGGTGGTGCACGCGATCGTCGAGGACGACTGGGCCTCTCGGTAGCCACTCAGTGTGATAGTCAGCCGCCCGGCACCGACGTGGCGGGCGCGCTGTCGTGGCTTGGCACCTTCGCGAAGAGGTCGCGCTCGGTCTCCTTGGGCGGGGCGTACGTACACGGTCCGCGGGATCGGTGACCCCTTGGCCCAGCGGCCGGCGTTCTCGAGGCCCTTCTCGGTGGCGCTGTTCATGCCGAGGTCGGTCGCGCCGCCGGCGCGGAGGCTGTGAGAGGAGACGGGACGTCCGTCTGCTTGAAGCATGCCCACGTGTCCGCGACGTTTCCGTGACCGGGCGGCAGCAGCCCGGCACTCATAGCGCGGAGACCAGCGGCCATTCGCCGACTTTCCCGTGTTCTCGGTCATGTTGCGCTCAGTTGCGCAGACCGACGTGTAGGCGATCGTCCTCTGCGGGCCTCGATCCGCTTCTGGAGGCCCGTGTTGTCGGTGGCGGCTGGTAGAACACGTCGGACAGCCATCGAACGGACTGTCAGGAGCACCGCCTTGTCCTATGTCCACCATGTCCACCACGTCGAGCAGTTCCACGGACTGCCCGCCTTCACCTTCCCGGCCTACGCGAACCCCGTGGACCTGCCCGACGCGGACGCCGTGGCCTGGCGGCTGCACTGCGACCCGTATTCCAGCGACGAGCGCTCCGATTCCTACTGGAGGCGGTTCACCGAATCCGTCGACCTGGGGAAGATACGTGCCCTGATCCTCGGCAGCCCCTGGTACGACAGCGACGGCGGGAGCGACCTGCACGAACTGATCGGTCTGCGCGAGACGTTCTCGGGGCTGGAGGCGCTGTTCCTCGGCGATCTGGAGGACGAGGAGGCGATGATCTCCATGATCGAACTGGAGGACCTCACCGAACTCCTGGAGGCGTTCCCCGGTCTGCGGGAGCTGGCCCTGCGGGGCGGTGACGGCCTGCAGTTCCCCGTGACGGGCCACGCGGCGCTGCGGGTGCTGCGCGTCGAGTCCGGTGGGCTGCCCCCTGAGGCGGCGGCGCAGATCGCCGCCGCCTCGCTGCCCTCCCTGGAGCGGCTGGAGCTGTGGCTCGGTGACGACTACTACGGCGGCGGCACCACGGCCGAGCACCTGGCCCCGCTTCTCACCGGCGTCGGCAAGCCCGCCCTGCGCCACCTGGGGCTGCAGAACAGCACGGTGCAGGACGAGTTGGCGGCGGCCCTGGCCACCGCGCCGGTGGTACGCCGGCTCACCTCGCTGAGCCTGTCGATGGGCACCCTCGGCGACGAGGGCGCCGAGGCGCTCCTGGCCGGGCAGTCGCTGGCCCACCTGCGGGAGCTCGATCTCTCGCACCACTTCCTGAGCCGGGACATGATGCTGCGGATCTGGACGGAGCTGGAGCCGCAAGGGGTGCGCGTGAACCTCGACGGCCGTCAGGAGGAGGACACCGACGTCGACGACGAGACGCGCCGGTACGTGGCGGTCGCCGAATGACCTGCCCCGCACCAGCCGCCCGCCCCGCACACCACCCCACCGCAGACGGAAGGCCCGCCCGATGACCGACGTCCCCACGCCCGAGGACCCGGACGACCGCCGGATCGCCAGCCGTGACCTGGACGGCGCGCGCCCACTGGAACCCGGCAGGCGGGTCCCGTACGGACACGTGCTGCACGCGGCCGCCCGGCTGGGCCGGAGCCCCGCCGAGGTGGTCGCCCGGCTGACCGCGCTGGGGTACGCCGACATCCAGGACGCGGGTGTACCGCTGCCCGAGGCGGTCGCCCTCGACGACGCCGCGCTGACCAGGAGGGGGAACGTCTCCTCGTTCACGCATTCATGGATCGACGTGTCCGAGCCCGTCTCCCTGCGCCAGCTCCTCGAAACGGCGGAGCAGGCCCGGCGCGGCCCCGCCGACGTCGCGCGCAGGCTGACGGCTCTCGGCTACCGGACGGGCGGAGACGGGCCGCTCCCCGAGACCCCGGACCCCCGTGACGTCATCCTGATCCGCGCCGACGCCAGGGGGGAGGGGACCTGGCTCCGCTGGAATGACGAGGTGTCCGCCGCCCAGGTGCTGGACGCGTCCCGGCGTCTGTCCTGCAGCCCGCACGCCGCCGCCACGCGGCTGGCCTCCCTCGGCCTCCGGCTGCCGTACACCCCCGAAGCCGACGACGAGCGGCTGCTCAGGACCGGCGACACCGGTGCGGTCCGCTGGCTCGGCCGGTCCATGTGGCCGACCCTGGGCCACGTCCTCGCCGTCGCCAGGGAGACGGGGCGGAGCCCTCAGGACGTCGTGGACCGGCTGAAGGCGCTGGGGCTCGGCATGCCGGACGGTTCGGTGCCCGACTCCCCGGACGACGACGACCTGGTCCTCCTCAGCGAGAACCTCGACGGCCGCCGGCCCTGGCTGAGGACGGACACCGTCGCCGGGCTGCGGGTCGAGCACGTCCTGCGCGGGTCCCTCGCCACGGGGCGCGGCCCGGCGTCGGTCGCCGCCAGGCTGGCGGAGCTCGGCCACCGGTTGCACGAGGACGCGAAGCTGCCCGAGGCCGCCGACGAGGCGGACATCCGGCTGCTGGCCACCGTCGACCGCTCGTACCGGGACGGGGTCCGCCTGGAGAAGGTGCTGCGCAGCGCGAGCCTGACGGGCCGGAGCCCCAAGGACGTCGCGGCCCGGCTGACCGCGCTCGGCTACGACCTCGTCGACGAGGTGGAGTACCCGGACGTGCGGGGGGCTCTCGCCAGGTCGTGACAGACGTCCGCCCCGGCTGTCGGGTGACAGTCAGGGCGGGCATCGGGCCGAGACGTCTCAGGCCAGGTGGAACACCTCGGTCAGCGGGATCATGGCCTCGTCGGCGGCCTCCGACTGCTCGAAGAACTCGCCCATCTCGCGCTGCCACCGGGCGTTGACGTCCGTCGCCGCCATCGCTTCCCGGGCCGCGTCGAAGTCCTCCGTCTCCAGATAGCCGACCAGCAGGCCGTCCTCGCGCAGGAACAGCGAGTAGTTGTGCCAGCCCGCCTCGGACAGCGCGGCCAGCATCTCCGGCCAGACCGCCGCGTGGCGCTCGCGGTACTCGTCCTTGCGGTCCTCACGGACCTTCAGCAGAAAACAGACGCGCTGCATGGAGTCCGGGCCCCCGATCAGAAGTTGAACGTGTCGATGTTCTTCGAGTCGAATACGGTCGGCTCGCCGAGGATGATCTCGCCGTCCTTGCCGATGGTGTACTCGCCGAGCTTGCCCGCCTTGAACTTCTCGCCCTCCGCACCGGTGATCTGCCCCGACGCCAGCGCCGCGGCCGCGTACGAGCCGAGGTAGCCGAGCTCCTCCGGGTTCCAGAGAGAGAACTGCTCGACGGTGCCGTCCTTGACGTACTTGCGCATCTGGTTCGGGGTGCCGAGCCCGTTGAGCACGACCTTGCCCTTGTACGAGGAGTCGCTCAGGTAGCGGGCCGCGGCGGCGATGCCGACCGTGGTGGGCGAGATGATGCCCTTGAGGTCGGGGTAGGCCTGCATGAGGCCCTGGGTCTGCTGGAAGGACTTCTGGTCCGCGTCGTCGCCGTAGGCGACCTTGACCAGCTCCATGTCCTTGTACGCGGGGAGCTTCAGCTCTTCCTTCATGTAGTCGATCCAGGTGTTCTGGTTCGTGGCGTTCTGGGTGGCCGACAGGATCGCGATCTTGCCGTTGTGGCCGAGCTGCTCGCCGAGGCGCTGGACCAGGCTGCGGCCGATCTCCTCGGAGCTCGCCTGGTTGATGAAGAGCTGACGGCAGTCCTTCGCCGTGTCCGAGTCGTACGCGACGACCTTGATGTTCTTCTTCATGGCCTGCTTGAGCGGGCCGCACACCGCGTTGGGGTCGTTCGCCGAGACGAGGATGGCGTCCTGGCGCTGCTGGATCAGGGTGTTGATGTAGGAGACCTGCGAGGACGCGTTCGCGTCGGACGGGCCGACCTCCTTGCCCGTGCCGCCGTACTCCTTCGCCGCCTCGATGCCCGCCTCGTCGACGATCTTCTCGTACGGGTTGTTGATCTGCTTGGGCAGGAAGGCGATCTTCAGGCCCTTCTTCAGCGGCGCGTCCGGGTCGGCCTTCGCGGAGCTGTTGCCGGCCTTCGCGCTCCCGCCGCTGTCCTTGCTGTCCTTCGTGGTGCCGGAACAGGCGGTGAGGGCGAGGGCGAGGGAGACGGCGGTGGCTGCGGTCGCGACGGCGCGGCGCCCAGCGGCATTGCGGAGCATCATGGCGGCGTGTGCCTTTCGAAGAGGGAGCGAAGAGGTAGGGGGAAGGGGGTGGGTCACGACTGCGGTTCCGGGGTGTTCGCGGCCCGCCGGTGCCGTCGTTCGACGACCGTGGCGATGATCCGTGGAGTCAGGACGGACGCCACGAGCAGCAGCCCGGTCACGATGACCTGCACCTCGTTGGCGATGTCGTTGAGCGTGAGCAGGTTCTTCAGCACGCCGATCAGCAGGACACCGGCGACCGCGCCGAAGAGCGTGCCCTTCCCGCCGTCGAAGTCGATGCCGCCGAGCAGGACCGACGCGATGACGAGCATCTCGAAGCCGAGTCCGTTGTCCGCGCGGGCACTTCCGTACCGGAGGGTGAAGATCACCCCCGCGAAGGCGGAGAACAGGCCGGTGACGACGAAGAGCAGCAGCTTGATCCGCTTGACCCGGATGCCGGCGAAGTACGCGGCCTCCTCCTGGGCGCCGATCGCGAAGAGCGAGCGGCCCAGCCCGGTGGCGTGCAGCACCACCGCGGTGATCGCGGCCAGGATGATGAAGAGCAGCACCGGGTAGGTGAGGAAGGTGCCGGGGACGGTCGTGGTGTCGACGGCCCAGTCGGCGTAGACCTGCGGGAAGTCCGTCACCGCGTCGCTGCCGAGCGCCACTGAGGCCAGACCCCGGTAGAGCGCCAGGGTGCCGATGGTGACGGCCAGGGACGGCAGCCCCACCTTGGTGACCAGCCAGCCGTTGAGGAGGCCTCCGGCGATCCCCACCAGGAGGACCACCGGCACGATCGTTTCGAAGGCCCAGCCCGCCTCCCACAGCGCCCCGGTCAGCGCGCTGCCCAGGCCCAGCATGGAGGCGACCGACAGGTCGACCTGCCCGGCGACGACCAGGAGGGTCATCGGCAGGGCGATGATGGCGACCTCGGCGATGTCGTTGAAGGCGAACGCGAGGTTCTCAGCTGAACCGAAGCCCTCCGTGGTCCCGAGCCCGACGACGAGGACCGCCACCAGCAGGACACCGACCGCGGTGTCCCAGCGCAGCGCCAGACTGCGCACGAGAGAGGGTTTCGTTCCGGCCCGCGGCGTGGGAGCCGTCGTGGTGTCAGGCGCCGTGGTCATGACGGGCGTTCCTCTTCCTCAGTGCGGCGGTCATCCGCAGGTTCACGATCCGGTCGACGCTGATGGCCAGCAGGAGGAGCGCGCCGGTGATGGCGCCCTGCCAGAAGGAGTCCACCTTGAGCACCACCAGGACGCTGCCGATGGTGGTGAGCAGCAGGGCGCCGAGCGCGGCGCCCCATACGGTGCCGGTGCCGCCGGTGATCGCGACACCGCCGACGACGACGGCGCTGACGACGGTCAGCTCCCAGCCGTGCGCGTTGTCCGCGACGACGGTGCCGAAGCGGGCCAGCCACAGGGCCCCGGCGAAACCGGCGACGGCCCCGGAGAAGGCGTACGCGGCGAGCACCCGGCGGCGGATCGGGATGCCGGCGAGACGGGCGGCCTCGGGGCTCGACCCGATGGCGTACAGCTCGCGCCCCGAGCGGTAGCTGCGCATGAAGTACGCCGTCGCCGCGAGCAGGACGAGTGCGATCAGCGGCAGGTACGGAATGCCCAGCACGCTGCCGCTGCCGAGGCCCAGAACCGCCTCCGGCACGTCGGAGGCGCTGATCTGCTCGCCCTGCGCCCACCAGTAGTCGATGCCCTGGATGATGTAGAGCATGCCCAGGGTCACCACGAGCGCCGGTACCTTGCCGAAGCTGACGAGGGCGCCGGAGACCAGGCCGCAGACGACACCGATGGCGATGCCGAGCAGCATCACGGTCAGCACACCGTGGTCGCTGCCCGCGACGAACTTGCCGCAGGCGAAGGCCGACAGGCCGACGACGGAGCCGACGGACAGGTCGATGTTGCGGGTGATCACGACGGCGGACTGGCCGACCGCGAGCAGCACCAGGATCGACGCGTTGAGCAGCAGGTCCTTGATGCCCTGGTCGGACAGGAAGCGCGGGTTGGCCAGGTAGGTGCCGAGGATCAGCAGGACCAGCGCGCCCGCGATGGAGATCTCGCGTGCCCGGAAGACCGCGTCCACGAGCGAGGTGGCACTGCGCTCCGGCGCTTTCGCGGTGTCCGGGGGGCTCTCGATGGTGGTGGTCATGCCGCTGCCCTCTCGTTACGTCCGGTGGCCGCGGCCATGACCGACTCCTCGGTGGCGCTCGCGCGCGGGATCTCGGCGACGAGCCGGCCCTCGTGCATCACGAGCACCCGGTCCGCCATGCCGATGACCTCGGGGAGGTCGGAGGAGATCATCAGGACGGCGAGGCCCTCCGCGGCGAGCGAGGAGAGCAGCCGGTGGACCTCCGCCTTGGTGCCGACGTCGATCCCGCGCGTCGGTTCGTCGACGATCAGTACGGTGGGGCCGGTCGCCAGCCACTTGGCCAGCACGACCTTCTGCTGGTTGCCGCCGGACAGCACCCCCACGGTGTCGGCGAGCCGGTTGTACTTGAGCTGGAGACGCACCGCCCAGTCGGCGGCCCGGTCGTGCTCCAGGGCCCGGCTGACGAGCCCGCGCTTGCGGACCTCGTCCAGGCCGGTGAGGCCGATGTTGCGCTCGATCGACATATCCATGACCAGTCCGCGCTGGCGCCGGTCCTCGGGTACGAGCGCGAGTCCGGCGTCCATCGCGGCGGTCGGCGAACCGGGGCGCAGCACCGTGCCCGCCACCTTCACCTCGCCCGCGTCGGCGCGGTCGACACCGAAGACCGCCTGCGCGACCTCCGTGCGTCCGGCGCCGACGAGCCCGGCGAGCGCGACGATCTCGCCGCGGCGGACGTCGAAGGACACGTCACGGAAGACGCCCTCGCGGGTCAGCCGGTGCACCGACAGGGCGACGTCGCCGACCTCGGCGTCCTGCTTGGGGTAGAGGTCGTCGAGGTCACGGCCGACCATCCTGCTCACCAGGTCGTCCTCGGTGAGGTCCTCCAGCGGCTCGGAGGAGATCCACCGGCCGTCGCGCAGGGTCGTGACCCGCTGGCACAGTTCGAAGATCTCGTCCAGGCGGTGCGAGATGAACAGCACCGCCGCACCCTCGGAGCGCAGCGTACGGACGACGGAGAAGAGCCGGGCGGTCTCGCTGCCGGTCAGGGCGGCCGTCGGCTCGTCCATGATCAGGACGCGGGCGTCGAAGGAGAGTGCCTTGGCGATCTCGACGATCTGCTGGTCGGCGATCGACAGTCCACGGGCGGGCCGGTCCGGCGCCAGATCGACCCCGAGCCTCCGCATCAGCCCGGTGGTGGTCTCGTGCACGGCCTTGCGGTCGATGCGGCCGAGGGACCGCCGGGGCTGCCGGCCCATGAAGATGTTCTCGGCGATGGACAGGTCGGGGAAGAGCGTCGGCTCCTGGTAGATGACGGCGATGCCGGCGTCACGCGCGTCCGCCGGGCCGTGGAAGACGACGGGCTCGCCGTCGAGGAGCACCTCGCCGCCGTCCGGGCGGTGCACTCCGGCGAGGGCCTTGATCAGGGTCGACTTGCCTGCGCCGTTCTCACCCGCGAGTGCGTGGGCCTCGCCGGGGAACAACTGCAGGGAGACGTCCTGCAGGGCCCGTACGGCACCGAAGGACTTGCTCACGCCCTTCAGGGCCAGGACCGGGGCCGGGCCCGGGGCGGACTGGTTCATGGATGCTCCTCAGCGGTGGGACTGTTCCGCTCCACGCGCCGTGAAAGGTTTCAATGAGGTTGCTCGGAAGCTAAACGGGGATTGCGGGCGCAGTCAATGGGTTGATGGCGAGAAGTTCCAGGAAGGGGGGCGATGTGCGACCCGAATGGGGGGAATGGAGGGGCGACCTTGACAGCCTTCGGGGCGGCCCACTATCTTCCAGGCGCTTGAATCGATTCACATAACGGTCAGGCATCGCTCAACTCACATGTGCGCGCCAGGCGTTCTCGCCGGATGGTCAGGACGGACGGTCCCGTCCGAGAAAGACCACGAGCCCCGCCCTGCCGGGGACCGGCACCGGGACCTGGCGCCGGCCCCCGCGCCGGTGGAGGCGCAGCGTCGCCCCGGCGTGCGCGGACGTGAGCAGTCGGCGCCGCCCGTCCGGGGCCGCCTCGGTGACCGCCGACAGCAGCGCCGCGCCCCCTCCGCCCCTGGACCGTTCCGGAGAGGAAAGGATAGGGCGCCCTGCGGTGACGCGAGGGCGCACCCGCACGACGTGGGGGCGCCCCCCGGTGTTCCGGAGCGCGCCCCCACGCCAGGGCTGTGATCAGCGTTCAGGACCCGGTGGCCGCGCCCGTGTACGTCGACGTGAACGTCCAGTCGCCCGAGCCCACCTCGTACACCGCCTCGCCGTTCTCCGTGCGCAGCGGCCGTGCCCCGGCCGTGGCGCCGGGACGTCCGGAGCTGACCGGGACGTGGACCTCGGCCGTCGAACCCGCCGGCACGGTCACCCGCAGGCGGTAGCGCTCGCCGTCCCGCTGCCAGGACGTCGTCGCCTTGCCGTACGGCGTCGTGTACGACCCCGACGCGGACGTGAGGTCACCCACGACCGCCGGATCCACCAGCAGCCTGCGGTAGCCCACCGAGCCCTCCGCCTGCTCGATGCCCGCCACCCGGCCGGTGAACCAGGAGTCGATGGCGCCCAGCATGAAGTGGTTCTGCGACTGCCCCGGGCCGCCGTCCCAGCTCTCGCCGAGCGTGGTGTTTCCCGCCCGTACCTGGTAGCCGTAGCTCGGACTCGTCGTCCGCGTGGCGATCCTGTGCACCACGTCGTCACGGCCGGACTCCGACAGCACCCGGAAGACGGCAGGGAGCGAGATCTCACCCAGCAGCAGATGGTCGCCCGCCGTCTCGATTCTGCCCACCAGGTGGCCCAGCAGCCGCTCCCGCTCACCGGCCGGATAGGCGCCCATGTCCAGGGCCAGCGCCTCGGCGCCCTGCCCACCGCCGCCGAACGTGCCGGACGCCGGGTCGTAGTACGCGTCGGAGACCGCCTTCGCGCTCGCGTCCGCCTCCGCCCGGTACCGCGCCGCCGCCTCCTCGTCGCCCAGGACACCGGAGATCCGGCTGAGCGCGTCGACGACCCGCCAGTAGCCGTACGTACCGGCCACGGCGCGCGGGAACGTGCGGTCCGGGGTGAACCAGTCGCCCAGGCCGTAGTCGAGGATGCCGTCCTCGACCTGCCCCTCCAGGAACGCGGCGTAGGCCTTCATCTGCGGGTAGTACGTGGACAGCGTGTCCTGGTCGCCGTACGTCGTGTACATCTGCCACGGGACGAGCACGACCGCCCCGCCCCAGTTGGAGTCGTTGCGGTAACTGCCGGGGAGGCTGGTGTACTCCGGGACCGTGCTCGGGACCAGGCCGTCCTCGGTCTGCGCGTCACTCATGTCGCGCATGATCTTGCGCAGGTAGGCCTGCATGTCGAAGTTGCCGGCCAGGGCGGGAAAGACGAGCTGGTTCTGCTCCAGCCAGCCGAGCTTCTCCCGGCTGGGGCAGTCGGTGAGGACGCTCATCATGTTGCCCTCGATCGACCGCCGGATGATCGAGTGGATGCCGTTGATCAGCTCGTCGGAGCTGGTGAAGTCCCCGGCCGAGGCGTTGTCCGCCCGGAGGACCTTCCCGCGCACCGAGACGGTGGCGCCCTCGGGCAGTCCTCTCAACTCCAGGTAGCGGAAGCCGTGATAACTGAAGGACGGGTGCCAGGTCTCGGACGTGGCACCGCCCGTCGTGTAGCTGTCCCACAGGGGGCCGCCCACATTGCTGATCGACTGGAAGGCGTGGCCGTCCTTCAGCGACTCGGCCGGGTAGATCCGCACCGCGGTGCCCTTCGGCGCCCGCACCGTGATCTCGGGCCAGCCCGCGATGTTCCGGCCCAGGTCGAAGACCCGGCTCCCCGCCGCGCCCTCGACCTCCTTGCCCTTCAGGGTCTCGACCACCCGGACCGGCTCGGTCTCCCGCGCGCTGAGGACGGCGGGCCGCTCCGGGGTGCCAGGCGCGGCCACCTCGGCGGCGTGCTGCCAGCCCGCGCGCGACCCGCGTGGCTCGTCCCAGTGCGGGATCTCGCGGCGCGCGTCGTAGTCCTCGCCGCCGTACCAGTTGGACGACGTCGTCGCGCCGAGCGTGGTGCGCCAGTCGTCGCCGCTGCGGACCGTGCGCACCGAACCGTCGGCCAGGGTGATCTCCAGCCGGGCGATCAGCTTCGGGTCGCTGATGTTGCCGTACAGCTTGCGGTAGCGGTCGGCGGTGGAGACCACGTTCGACATGCCGTTGCCGAGGGCCACCGCGAGCGTGTTGGCCCCCTTGCCGAGCTGCTTCGTCACGTCGTACGTGGCGTACTGCACCCGGTCCCGGTAGTCGGTGTTCGCCGGTTCGAGCACGGCGTCACCGACCGGTTCGCCGTTGAGTGTCGTCTCGTGGATCCCGAGGCCGGACACGTACAGCCTGGCGCTGCGCACCTTCTGCTCCAGCGCGAAGTCCTTCGCGAACAGCGGCAGTCCGGCAGGCAGATAGGGCTCCGGCGGGCGCTGCCCGGTGACCCCGGCGATCCGTGTGAAGCCCGCGTCCGGGGCGTCCGAGGCGGAGACGGTGTAGTCGACCGGGAAGTTCGGCACCGTGCCGTCCTCGGTCAGGACGTCGGCGCGCGGATACAGGGCCACCTCGTCGAACGTCTTCGCGGACTTCATGTCGAGGGTGAGGACGACGGGTTGTCCGGAGACGTCAGGTCCGGAGTGCGCGGCGCTCGCATAGCCGGCGGCCGTCTGCAGGGCGCTGTTGGGCAGCCCGTCCACGGCGAGGGCGGGCTCCCACGTCTTGCGGAGGGTGTTCGTCTCGGAGGCGGTGACCGCCGAGCCCTTCGCCAGCCCGGAGGCGCCCGTCGTCGAGTCCCGCACGTCGATCTCACCGAGCTGCACCCGCCACGCCTGCTCCGGGAAGGTGTCGGCGAGCGGCAGCCCGAGCTTCGTCACGTCCAGCCGGACGTACCGCGCGGTGGTGCGCTCCACCTTCACCACCACCGGGGTGACGGTGCGCCCGCTCAGCGCCCAGTCCTGGTGGGTGATCCAGTCCGCGCCCGCCCAGTCCCGCTGCCGCGTCAGTCCCGTCTCGAAGACGGCCGCCTCGCTCCAGCCCGAGTCACGCCCGGAGCCGCCGGACCAGAGCATCACCCGCCAGTGGACACGGGTGCGCGAACCGAGCTCCTCACCGGCGTACGTCGCCTCCGGCACGGCGGACTCGACCTTGCCGGAGTCCCACAGGTCCGCCCGCCCCCGACGCAGCTTCTCCAGCGAGGTGGCCGCCTGGATCCGGTAGGCGGACTGGACGGTGGACCGGGCGCGGGCGGTGGTGCGCCAGCTCAGTGACGGGGTCGTGTCGTCGATGCCGAGCGCCTGGGCGAGGCGCTGGGTGCGCAGTCCGGTCGCCGAGAGGACGGCCGGGGCGACCGCGTCGGCCGTGACGGCCGTCGGCAGGACGGTCACCAGGGCGGTGAGCCCACTGGCGGCGAGCAGTGCGGGGCGGCGCAGGGCGCGGGAGGTGAGAGGTCTGGATCTGGGCACGCGGGTGCTCCTTGTACGTGGCGGAGGGGCGGATCAGACGCGGGGGAGCGCGGCCGTCGCACGGCGGTAGGGGCGGAGGACGACGGGACCGAGGAGCCCCGACGGGATGGGCTTGTTCCGCTCGTTGGACAGGGTGTTGGAGACCTTCACGGAGAGCGTGTTGCGGCCCGGCCGCAGCAGCTCGGTGACGTCGGCGGTGTAGGGGCTCCACAGCAGCGGCGGCAGTTCCGTGCCGTTGAGCGTGACCGCGGCGACCTCCCGTACGACACCGAGGGCGAGCCGGAACCCCCGGTCCCGCAGCGCCGCCCGGTCCAGGGTGAACGCGGTGGAGTACGTGCCGCTGCCGGAGAACAGCGGTGCCAGATCCGTCCAGCTGCCGAGCGGCCGGGTCACCGGCTCGGCGCCCTCACGGGCCAGCCGCAGCGTCCAGTCGCCGTCCAGCGGGACCGGGGTGAGCGGATCGGTGACCACGACGGTGCCGCGGTAGCTGTGCGCACCGTCGGTACCCGCCACGGCGTACCGGCCGGGTGCGTCGGCGACCGCGGTGACCCGCAGCTCACGGCCGTGCCGGGTGACGGCCTCCACGGGGAGCGCCGCATCGGTGAGATGAGGCCCGGACCGTGCTCCGTGGCGCAGCACCACGGCCTGGGTCTCGTACGGCGCGAGGCGCAGGGGCACCCGTACGCCGGCTGCCGCGTCCTGCGACGTCCCCCACCGGCCCGTGCGGTACACGGGCGCAGGACGGGCGGACCCGGTGACCGGGTCCCACAGCTCCGGCACCCCGGCGGCCGGCAGCGCGGCCACGGTCTCGACCGTCTCCCCGCTCTCGTTGTTGATGAGGAAGGCGGTGTCCTTGCCGCGCACGGTGCGCAGGACCCGCAGCGCCGGTGCGGCCGGTTCCAGGACGGCGGCGGCCACCCCGGCGGCGTACGCCGCGTCCCGCAGCCCGCCGGTGTCCGTCACCCGCACGGCCTCGCCCTTCCCGGAGCGGCGACGGCTCGGCACGCTGTCGCCGAACAGCCCGCCGAACGCCCGCTGCAGGGAACGGTCCTGGCCGTTCGCGTCCTCCAGGGGAAGCTCGCCCACGGCGACGACGGTGCCGCCGGCGCGGACGAACTCGGCCAGCTTCCGTACGGTCGCCGCGGTGAGGGCGGGGGTCACCGGAAGGACGGCCAGATCGTAGCGGGCCGCGCCGACCACCAGTCGGCCGTCGCGCACCGACCCGTGCGCGAGCAGCCCCCGGTCACCCGAGAGCGCCCCCTCGTGCACGAGGTCGAAGTCCACCTGGGCCTGCTCCAGCGCCTCGGCGGCGCCGTTGAACGCGCCGTCGACCTCACCCTGCCGCCCGGTGCCCGTGAACTGCTCGGCCGCCCGCTGCGGCTGCACCAGCGCCGTGCGGGCCGCCGAGGTCCCCCGGGCCAGCTCCATCACGCGCCCGATCCAGTCGGAGATCGGCTCCATCGCCCACCACCACGGTGAACGCGGCCCGAACGGCGGCGGGAAGAACACCCGGGTCTCGTCCGTCCACAGGGCGTGCAGCACGGTGAGGTTGACGCCCCGGGCGGCGTGCGCGCCCAGCAGGGCGCGTACGAAGTCCGGGGCGACGGCCCAGCCCATGTTGCCGAAGGCCTCCAGCAGCACCCGCTCACGGCCCATCTGGTGGCCGGAGGAAGCCGGGTTGCGGGGCGTCATCGTCGAACCGCCGGCCTCGTACTCGGCGGTGATGACGTCCCCGCCGGGGATCTGCGCCCACTGGTTGACCTTGTGGAGGTCGCCGGTCGACCAGATCCGCTTGGAGGGCGAGGTCTCGTCGTACAGCGGATTGGTGATCAGGACGGTCTTCCGCTGCTCGTACCAGCGGGCCTGCTTCTCGAACGCCGCGGCGAAACGGTCGGAGACCGCCTGCCAGAAGCGCCCCCGCTCGATCCGGCCGCTGCGGCCCAGGTCGTCGAAGGCGCAGGCGTACGCGAGACCCGGCTCGGTGCCCACGGCGCGCAGCGCGTCCTCCAGGGCCGGGGACCAGGGCAGCCGCCTGAAGTGGGCCTCGGCGGAGGCGAAGAACGGCTCGTCGTCCCAGAAGCCGGGGACGACCGTGCCGAAGTACCGGCCGAAACGGCGGTGGTACTCACCCGGCACGATGTCCAGCAGCATCTCGACCGGCTCGTCGGCGAGCAGATCGACGTAACTGCGGCTGTAGCCCTGGCTGTCGTCGATGAGCGGTGCACCGCCGAAGAGGTCGATCTGCCAGCGGCCGGCGGGGACCTGCCAGCCGTCGCCCGCACGGAGCTCGGACGTCAGATCGGTCAGCGAGCCGGTGCCGGTGGCGCCGACCGGACGGGCGGCCGCGGCGACGGGCTCGCCCGTGACGCCCGGACGGGCCGGGAAGTCACGCGGCGAGGACGGGTCGGTGAAGTCCTGCTCGTACAGGGAGGTGCCCGACACGTCGGTGACGGTGAGGCTGTCCCACAGCGAGCGCTGGGTGCCGGTGGCGCGGACCCCGGCGCTGCCGGATCCGTACGCCGCGTCGGTGACGGTGACCTTGTCCTTGCCGTCGAGGGTGACGGAGAGCGCGGACCCGGACACCTTCACCACGAGGGTGTGGAACTTCGTGCTGTTGAAGCCGTCGGTGCGTGTGGTCCTGGCGAGTTCGGCGGTCTCGCCGCCGGTCAGCCGGGACACGGTGACGACACCGGTCCGGTCGAACTCGACGACGTAGCCGTCCGAACCGTCCGCGTTCGCCCGTACGACGAGGGCGGCGGAGGAGGAGTGATCGCCCTTGGCGCTCGCGGTGACCGTGACATCGGTCCAGCCGGCACCGGCCCGCAGCACGGCGGAACCGCCGAGCACGTCCGCGTCGGCCACCAGACGGCCGGTCTCCGTGCCGACGCCGGTGGTGCTGAGGAGGTCCGCGCGGACAGGGCCCTCGACGACGGTGGTGGAACGCCACAGGGCCTTGAGCCGCAGGTCGGGGCGGGGCTCGTAGGTGCGTGAGCCGACCGTGCCGCCCTTCACGATGTACTCGCCGGCCCGGCCACTGGGGAAGTGGTCGTCGTTGAAGATCCAGACCCGCATGCCGGTGCGTTCCGCGACCCGCAGGACGTGCTCGACGATGTCGAACCAGCCCTCGGTGAAGAACTCGGGCTGCATCTCGGCGTTGTCGAAGGGGAAGATGATCACCTCGAACATCCCCTTGGAGCGGAGGTCGGCGAGCTGGGTGTCGACCAGTTCGGGGGTGACCGCGCCGTTCCAGTACCAGTAGACGGCGGGGCGGCTGTCGCGCGGCGGGTCGGTGAAGCGCGCGGGGGAGTAGCCGGAGGCCGGGGCCGCCGTGGGGGACTGCCCCGGTGCGGCGGACGCGGTGCCGGGCGAGCCGA
This sequence comes from Streptomyces sp. NPDC005794, assembly GCF_042871445.1. NCBI lineage: Bacteria > Bacillati > Actinomycetota > Actinomycetes > Kitasatosporales > Streptomycetaceae > Streptomyces > Streptomyces sp. NPDC005794. Next base: position 279,462 of record NZ_JBIAIN010000004.1, on the reverse strand, counting down.
CGGCGAGGGCCGTGCCCGCCACCCCGGCGGCGGCCACAAACGTACGTCTGGACAGGGGGAATTCAGGCATGCGGGAGCTCCGTGTATCCGTGGACGAGAGGTGGGGGCGTTTCAGAGTGCGGCGACCTGCGCCGCTGTCAGGGCCCGGTTGTGCAGTCGGAAGTCGGCGACCGCGCCGTGCAGGGCCGGGTGCGTGGAGTTCTGCGAACGGCCCAGGTAGTTGCGGGTCGAGGCGCCGAGGAGCAGCGGGCTCTGGGTCATCGCCGCGTTGCGGCCGGCCTCCACCCCGTCGACGTACAGCACCGCGGTGCCGGCGCCGACGGTCAGCGCGACGTGGATCCAGCGGCCGGTGGGCAGCGGGCCGGACGCGTCGACGACGTCCTCGCCCTCCATGCCGGAGATCTTCAGCGCGGCGCGTGCCGTGCCGGCCCCGGTGCGCGGGGTGAGGAAGAGGTAGGTGCCCTTGTGGTACCCGAGATCGAAGATCCGGGCCGAGTTCGCGAGGCTGTCCAGGCGGACGCGGACGCTCACGGTGAGCGCGTCGAGCCCGGACGGCACGGACGGGGGCAGGACGACGTGACCGCCGGTTCCGTCCAGCGCGACGGCGTCGTGGCCGTCCGGCCCCTGGTCGGTCCAGGTGGCGCCGGCTGCGAGCAGCGCGGGCGGGAAGGAGCCGGTCCGGTCGGCGGACGTGGTGCCCGAGCCCTCGTCCAGGGTGTGGCGCACGACCTCGTGCGGACGGGACGGGCCGGGTGCGACGGCCCAGTACACCGAGTAGTTCTGGTGGTGGACGCGGTGGAAGGGCAGCAGGCGTATCCGCTGCCCGTCGGCGAGCGCGGTGAACTCACCGGCCCGGCCGGACGGACCGGTGGCCGGCCGCAGCGAGCCGGGCCGTACGAGCGGAACGGTCGCGAGCGCGGTGTCACCGTGGGCGCCCGCCAGCACATGGGGCCCGTAGGAGACCGACTGGACCTGCGGGTTGTCCGGGGCGGGACGCCAGACGGGTTCGCGCGGCAGGTGGAGCTCCACGGTGTCGCCGCGCTTCCAGGTGCGGCGGATCGTGAAGTAGGTGCCCGGCTCGGCCGGATCCCCGCCCACCGGGCGCCCGTTGACGCGTACGGAGGCGGACCGGCCGTGCCCGTGGGCCAGCCAGCAAGGTATCCGCAGCCGCAGCGCGAATCTGCCGCCGCCCTCGGTGACCGTGAGCCGGGTGAGATCTCCGGCCGGACCGGGCGTGGACTGACGCAGTGTCACCTCCCGTTCGCGCCAGCGCACTTCGGACGGAATGTAGAGATTGACGTACAGCGCCGCGCTCGGTCCGCTGCTGTCGGCCGACCGGAAGTAGACGGAGTCGGCGAACTTCGTGTGGGTCTCCAGGCCCGTGCCGTGGTCGCAGGAGAAGTTGTCGTAGTCGCTGCTGTAGCTGCCGGGCGCGGACCCGAGCCCGCCCTTGGGCTGCCTGCGTGACCCGGCCCAGAGGCCCGTGTAATAGGTGACGAAGCCGTGTGCGGAGTCCGGGTCCTGCTCGGCGAGGAGCTGGTTGACCAGGGTCCACTCGTAGTGGTCCATGTAGGCGGCCGTGTCCGGGTCGTGCAGGAACAGCTGCCGTCCGAGCTTGAGCATGTTGTAGCTGTTGCAGTTCTCGCAGGTGTCCGCGGACAGCCGGCTGACGATCTCGCCCGGCGGCCCGAAGAGCTCCTGGTTGGAGTTGCCTCCGATGGCGTACGAGTGGTCGTCGACGACGGTCTTCCAGAAGTAGGCGGCGATGTCGCGGTAGCGGCGCTCTCCCGTCGCCTCGTAACTCCGGGCCGCCCCGACGATCTTGGCTATCTCTGTGTTGGCGTGCCGGCCCGCCAGCTCGTCCCGGCCGGCCGCCAGCGGCCCGTACAGCTCCTCGTGGTCGAAGCGCCGGGCCGTCACCAGGTGCGCCGGGTCGCCGGTCGCCAGGAAGAGATTGGTCAGCACCTCGTTCATGCCACCGAACTCGACCTTCAGCAGCGTCTGCATCCGGTCGTACGCGAGGGGCGCGGTCCGGCCGTCGACCCAGCCGGCCATGGCGCGCAGCACGTCCAGGGCCTGGGCGTCGCCGCAGAGGAGGTACTGGTCGAGCAGCCCGGCCATCACCTTGTGCAGCGTGTAGTACGGGGCCCACGGCTTCCCGCCCGCTTCGAGCTGGTCGAAGACCTCCTCGGGGAAGGCGGAGAGATAGCCGGGCCGGTACCCGGCGGCGGGCGCCGCCCTCTGGCACTCGGCGAGCGCGGCCACGAGGTGGCGCCCCTTGGCGGCGTACGCCTCCTCGCCGGTGTGGGCGTGCGCCTGGGCCAGGGCGGACAGCAGATGGCCGGTGGTGTGGCCGCGCAACTGGACGTCCGGCGCTTCCCAGCCGCCGCAGGGCTCGGCGTCCGAGGCGATCCCCACGTTGAGGCGGAAGGTGTGCAGTAGCCGGTCCGGGTCGACGAAGAGCAGATAGGCGCAGGTCCGCCGCATGTTCTCGCGGAACGGGCTGTCGAGCAGCCGGACGTCGCCCAGGGGCAGGGGCGCGAGCGCCGGACGAACGGCGGTCGCTCCGGGGGCGGTCGCGCGCGGCGCGGCTGTGGCTGCGCCGCCGGACAGCGCCAGAACCGCCGTGGTCGCCGCTGTCGCGGTCAGCACCTGGCGGCGGGTAGGGGGCGGCGGGCGGTGCGGATGAGGGGGAGGCGAGGCAGTCAAGGACCGGGCTCCTTCCGGCGGGGGGCGGCGCCGGACGCCGAGGACCGGTCGGCTGTGAACGAGGCTTCCCCGAAGATGAGTTGAAACGTTTTACGACGTCCGGTGGCAAGCTAAGTGCTGCCGCCGACAGCGTCAAGACTTCCCGCCGGAAGTGGCTGGCTGGGAATTACGTCCCACTTCACCCGTGTATATGTGCACTGTTGGCTGGCTGGGTGGCCGAGCTGGTGGTGTCCGCGAAGGAGAAGGTTGTGCACACCTCTTGTGGTCGGCGTGGTGGCCGCATATGTTCCAGCCGAGATATTGAATCGTTCAAACCTCTATGTGTGTCTGCACGGCGGTATGCGTGCCGACACGGGCGAACCAGCAGGGTGGCGAGATGCAGAACAGACCGGGCCCCGGCGAGACGGCCGTGAGTGACGCGGTGACGAACGCCGAAGCGGACGGCGGGGCAGGCCCGCACACCGGCCTCGGGCGACGGGCCGTCCTCAGGATGGCCGCGGCGGCGGGTGCGCTCGCCGCACTGCCCCTCTCCGGAGCCACGGCGGTGGCCGCGTCCCCGGCCGCCGGGCCCGCCGCCAAGGGCGCCTTCGCCCGCAGCTTCGCGTCCCCCGCCGCTCCCGTACGCCCCAAGTTCCGCTGGTGGTGGCCGGACGCCCTCGTCGACGCCGACGAGATCGAGCGGGAGATCGACCAGATCGCGGCCGCCGGATTCGGCGGGGTCGAGATCGCCGCCGTCACCCACAGCGTCTCCGAACCCATCGACCCGGTGCGTCACGGCTGGGGCACCCGCGCCTGGACCGACGCCGTCGAAACCGCCCTCCGACGGGCCCGCAAGCGCGACATCGTCGTCGACCTCACCCTCGGCCCGGCCTGGCCCGCCGCCGTCCCCGGCATCACGCCCGACAGTCCGGGCGCGGTCAAGGAACTCGCGCACGGCGTCACGGTCGTGACGGCGGGCACCGCGTTCTCCGGCCCGCTGCCCGAGCCCGTCACCGCCCCGAGCTCCGGCGTTACCACCCGCACACTCCACCGGGCCCTGGCCGCCCGGGTCACCGCCGGCACCTCGCCCACCGCCGCCCAGGTGCAGCTCGACCTCGACACCGTCACCGACCTCACCTCCCGTGCGGCGGCTGCCGGAACCCTGGAGTGGACGGCCCCCGACGACGGCACCTGGCTCGTCATCGCCTGCTGGCTGCGCGGCTCCGGCCAGCGCCCCGAGGGCCCCGCCCACACCGCACCGCTCAGCTACGTCGTCGACCACTTCAGCGCGGCGGGCACCCGCGCGGTCATCGACTACTGGGAGGAGCACATCCTCACCTCCCGCATGCGCGCCCTGCTGAAGGAGAACGGCGGCGCGCTCTTCGAGGACTCCCTCGAAATGGAGACCCACGCCACGCTCTGGACCCCCGGCATCGAGGCCGAGTTCGAACGCCGCATGGGCTACGCCCCCGCTCCGTACCTCCCCGCGCTCCTCCAGACGAAGGAGAAGTACGTCTTCTCCTTCGACGCCGCCACCAACAAGGCGATCCGGCGGGACTTCATGGAGGTCGTCACCGAGCTGTACGTCGAGAACCACCTGCTTCCGGTGCAGAAGTGGGCCCACGGCCTCGGACTGCAACTGCGCATCCAGCCGTACGGACTCCAGACCGACGCCATGTACAAGGCGGCCCTCCTGGACATCTCCGAGGGCGAGTCGCTCGGCTTCAAGAACCTCGACGACTTCCGCACCCTGGCCGGCGGCCGGGACATGGGCGGCAAGCTCATCCTCTCCAACGAGGCCGGCGGCACCGCGGGCGGCGCCTACGCCACCACCTGGGACGCCACGCTCAAGAAGCTCGTCATCCAGTACGCCGCCGGCGTCAACCAGGCCGTCTTCCACGGCTTCGCGTACGCCTCCGCACCCGGCGCCGCCTGGCCCGGCTTCGCCGCCTTCTCCCCGTACAACGGCGGTACCGGCTACGGCGAGGCATGGGGCCCGCGCCAGCCCACCTGGGGCCACGCCCCCGACATCGCGGGCTATCTGAGCCGTACCCAGCAGGTGCTCCAGACCGGGGTCAACAAGGTCGACGTCGGCGTCCTGTGGCAGAAGGGCTACGCCGGCTCCGGACTCGGCGCGTCCTGGTTCACCGCCGACGGCGTCCCCGTCGGCTGGACCCACCTCTTCCTCAGCCCCCGCCTGCTGAGCCTCCCGAGCGCCGTGGTGAAGAACGGCAGGCTGGCCCCCGAAGGACCGGCGTACAAGGCGCTGCTCGTCGACGGCGACATCATGATCAACCGTGAGCACACCCTCCAGACCGATGTCGCCGAGAAGCTCCTCGGCTACGCCCGCGAGGGCCTGCCGATCATCGTCATCGGCGACTGGAGCGACGGCCACGTGCCCGGCATGCCCCGCACAGGCGACAACGACCGGCTCCTCGCGCTGATCCGCGAGCTCCTCGCCCAGCCCACCGTGAGCAACGTCCCCGACCGCCCCGACGTCCCGCAGGGCATCGCCGCGCTCGGCCTCACCCGCGACGTCGAGTACGCCGAGTCCTCGATGCTGCTCCACAACCACCGCGCCGACGCCGACGCCGACTACTACTTCTTCGCCAACGACGCCGTCAGCAAGAAGAACTCCACCGGCACCCGCATCAGCCACGACGTCACCCTCACCACCCGCCACCGCGAGGTCGTGCCGTACCGCCTCGACGCGTGGACCGGCACGATCGAGCCGCTCGCGGCGTACACGCGGCTGCCCGACGGGCGCCTCCGGCTCCGCATCACCCTCGAACCCGGCGCCACCACGATCATCGCGACCGCCGGCCCCGGCCGCTGGGCCAGCGGCCCCGCCCCGCAGTGGTACGCCACCGCGACCGAGGCCGCCGAGGTGCGCCGCGCGGCCGACGGCAAGATCGAGATCCGGGACACCCGCCCGGGGACGTACGCCACGACCCTCGGCGACGGCCGTACGGTCCGGGCGCGCATCGACGACGTACCCGCGGCGATCCCGCTGACCCGCTGGACCCTGTCGGCCGAGGACTGGACCCCCGGCGCCACCGCCTCCACCACCGAGAAGACCCGCCGCACCGTCGAGCTCGACGGGCTCGTCCCCTGGACGGAGATCCCGGATCTCGCCGACTCCTCCGGCATCGGCCGCTACCGCACCACCGTCCGCCTCGGCCGGCCCTGGACCGGCGGCCACGGCGCGACGCTGGAGCTGGGCGAGGTCTTCGACACCTACCGGGTCACCGTCAACGGGCGCCATCTGCCGCCCGCCGACCAGGTGACCACGACCGTCGACGTGGGCCCGTATCTCCGCAGCGGCACCAACACCATCGAGGTGGAGGTCGCCACCAGCCTCCTCAACCGGCTGCGGGTGTCGAACGCACCGGTCTTCGGCGTGGCCCAGCGGCAGAAGTACGGACTGGTGGGACCGGTGCGGCTCGTCCCGTACGGAAGGGCGGTGGCCCGCCGCTGAGGGAGGGCCACCGGGGGGCGTCAGCCGGCCGGCCGCACCAGATGCGTGAGGAACCAGTCCTGGGCCAGGTCCGCGACCCGGTCCAGGGCGCCCGGCTCCTCGAACAGGTGCGTCGCGCCCGGGACGATCTCCAGCCGGTTCTCGCACTCCAGCGCGGACTGGGCCTGCCGGTTGAGGTCGATCACCGTGGTGTCGGCGCCACCCACGATGAGCAGGGTGGGCGCACGCACGGCGGACAGGTCCGCCCCGGCCAGATCGGGGCGCCCGCCGCGCGAGACCACGGCGCCGACACCCGAGTCCGTCCCGGCGGCGGCCCGCAGCGCCGCCGCCGCTCCCGTGCTCGCCCCGAAGGAACCGACCGGGAGGGAGACACGGCGCCGCAGCCAGCTGGTGGTGTCCGCCAGCCGCCCGGCCAGCAGGCCGATGTCGAAGACGTTGGCGCGGTAGACCTCCTCCCCGGGGGTGAGCAGGTCGAAGAGCAGAGTGCCCAGACCGGCGCGGTTCAGCGCCGTGGCCACCGAGCGGTTGCGCGGGCTGTGGCGGCTGCTGCCCGAGCCGTGGGCGAACACGACGACCGCCTCGGCGTCCCCTGGAAGCGCGAGATCCCCGGGGAGCGGGACCCCGCCCGCGTCCACCACGACCTCCTCGGCGGTGGTGCGGCCTCCGGAAGCCCGTGCCAGCAGCGAGACGACCTCGTCGTCGGAGGTCTGGGAGAAGTCCCGGTACCACTCACCCACGGCGGAGAACAGGTGCGGAGTGGAGAGGCACACCACCTCGTCGACGTCCTCGCCCAGCCTGGCCGCGACATCGGGCGACGCCACGGGCACGGCCAGCACGACATGGGCGGCGCCCTGCGCCCGTACCACCTGGCAGGCGGCCCGCGCGGTCGCTCCGGTGGCGATCCCGTCGTCCACGACGACCACCGCGCGCCCCTTCAGCGGCAGACGTGGCCGGCCCTCCCGGTACGCCCGCGCCCGCCGCCCGAGCTCCGCGGCTTCGGCACGCTCGACGGAGGCGAGGTCCTTCTCGCGGAGCCCGGCGTGGCGGACGATCTCGTCGCTGATGACCCGGACCCCGCCCTCACCGATGGCGCCGAACCCCAGCTCCGGGTGGTACGGCACACCGAGTTTGCGGACCACGATCACATCGAGCGGGGCGCCGAGGGCCTGCGCCACCTCGTACGCCACCGGAACCCCGCCACGCGGCAGGCCCAGGACGACGGGATCGCGCCGCTCCAGGTGACGCACCGCGACGGCGAGCCGCCGCCCGGCATCCGTGCGGTCGGTGAACAGCACGGGGGTTCACCTCCAACAGAGGGGAAGAGCGGAACACACACGCGCGCCCACCTTCGAAACAATCCCATTTGCGCCGGTTCGGCAAGTCGGGGACGGTCGGTTGTATGGAGCGAACCGGCGCGGTCCTGATCGACATCGACGGCGTGCTCACGGTGTCCTGGGAGCCGCTGCCCGGCGCCGTCGAGGCCCTGGAGCGGCTCCGGGCCGCCGACGTCCCGCTGGCTCTGGTCACCAACACCACGTCGCGGACGCGCGCCCGGATCGCCGAGCGGCTCGCGGATTCGGGCTTTCCCGTCGGCCCCGACGACATCCTCACCGCGCCCGCCGTCACCGCCGCCCATCTGCGCGAGAACCACCCCGGCGCCCGCTGCCTGCTGATCAACACCGGTGACGTACGGGACGACCTGTCCGGGGTGACCCTCGTCGAGGAGGACGCCGAAGGCGCCGTACCCGACGTCGTCGTACTCGGCGGCGCGGGCGACGCCTTCACGTACACGGCACTCAATCGCGCCTTCCGCCTCGTCCAGCAGGGCGCGGTCCTCGTCGCCATGCACCGCAACCTGTACTGGCGTACCGCCGGAGGACTCGACCTCGACACCGGGGCCTTCCTCCTCGGCCTGGAGCGCGCGGCGCGCACCGAGGCCGTCGTCACCGGCAAGCCGGCCGGGGCGTTCTTCGCCGCAGCGCTGGCCCACCTCGGTGCCGGCCCGGGGCGGACGCTGATGGTCGGCGACGACATCGACACGGACGTGCTGGCCGCCCAGCGTCACGGCATCACCGGCGTGCTGGTCAGGACCGGTAAGTACCGGACGGAGACCCACGCGGCGGCAGAGGGCACGCCGGACCACGTGGTGGACTCGTTCGCGGACGTGCCCGCCCTGCTCGAACGGCTCGGCTGACCCGCGACCGGACCCCACTGACCCTTGAGGAAGCACTGCTGGTCCGGCCTGTCCCGACGGGTACAGCCTCCAGCCACCACCGGATGATCCGGATGCTCTCGCCCCGCTCCCATGGCACGACGGGCCGGCACCTGACGCCACCTACGCCCGCCGCATCGTCGGCCGGACCAAGGAACTGGAGGCCCGCATCGAGCCGGCGCAAAGCCTTTCGGCGCTGGAAGCCGCGGCGGCGTAGCGCACATCAGTGGCGCCAGGAGTGCGCACGGTCATTGCGTACGTCGGTAGGGATCCGTGTACGGCTCCATGGACTGGCGGACCTCTTCCCGGACCGGGTCCATGAGGGGACCGGGTGCGTAGTAGCGGGCCCGGGCCTTGCCGTGGGCGACGAGCCAGCCGCGGGCGACGAGCTCCCGGATGTCGCGGATGGCTTGCTGGTCGCTGAGGTCGGCGTCCTGCTGGTAGACGGTGCGGCGCACCTTCGCGTCCGAGAACGCGGGCAGCAGGGCGTAGACCACCCGCTCGTCCAATCCGGCGGCCTCGACGCCTTCGACCAGGCGGGTCCATGCCCGCGACATGACGTCGAAGCGCCGCTGGGCCTGCTGGGCCTGGCGATGGTGGGCGGTCAGACAGAACCGGATCCAGGGCCGAGTGTCGCGCTTCGGACTCCAGTGCGGGCCGCCGACGTCCTCCAGGATCTGGTAATAGGCGTACGTGTTCTGTCCCCGGCCGAGCCACTCCTCGATGGAGGAGAACTCGGGCGGCATCAGAGCCTCGCGAGAGAAAACGAGGGTGGACAGGGCGCGGGACATGCGTCCGTTGCCGTCCTTCCAGGGATGAATCTTGACGAGGTTGAGGTGAGCCATGGAAGCGCGGACGTGGACGGGTGCGTCGAGGTCGCCCTCGTTGAGCCAGTCGATGAAGTCCGCCATCAGAGCGGGAACGTCCGCCTGGTCCGGTGCGGTGTAGGCGGGGACGAGGGGGTCGTCGGGGCTGGTGACGTAGACAGGTCCGTCGCGCCAGCGGCCGGGGCGTTTGTCGAGGTGGTGGCCTTGCAGCATGAAGTGCAGGCCGTTGAGCAGGCCGGCGTCGTACCGGAAGTCGTCTCCCGCGTCGGCGAGGGCCTGGATGTAGGTCATGCCGCGCTGGTAGCCCTCCAGCTCGGCACGCGTCTTCTCTCCGGTCTCCAGGGGCTCCTCGCCTGACAAGAGGGCTTCCACGTCGTCGACCGTCGCCGCGTACCCCTCGATGGTGTTCGATCCGGCGATCGCGCGGGCGGTGAGATTACGGCGCAGCTGGCGGGTCCAGCGTGGGGTGGCTCGGAGCATGTGGCGCAGGGAGTGGCGCATGCTCTCGATCTCGTCGAGGGCCCGCCGGTCGTCGGCGTTCAGGGAGGGAGGCGCGTAGAGCATGCCTACATGACATGATGATTCTGTCATCAAGTCAAGTGGTTGCGCCCAGAGCACTCCCTCGTTGCGACCGCTTCTCTGCCTGTTGTGGCTCGTCGCTGGGCCAGCGGCGCGCCGCCGTGGACCAGGGGTGCCTCTGGCGCAGCGCTACGAACTGGGAGCTGCGAATTCCCCGCTGAGGTGGTGCAGGCATTGGCGCGGCGACCGTCGGGGAATTTCGGAATGCACGCCCCGTGCCCTGCAGAGAAGGAGTTCCCTCGTGCGGCAGATGTGCGGCGGACGCATGCGTCACACCGGTCGGCCTGGTCGTTGAGACCCTGCCCAGGAGCGGACCGGGCGCCCTTCCGGTCCCATCGGGTGTCGGAAGGAACGCAGCAGACCTACCTCGGCCCAAGGGGGTGAGTGCGGTCGCCGGGTCGCCGCGCTCCGGGGGCCAGGAGGCGAGTCGTCGCCAGACCTCGTCGGCGTGGGGTGGGCGGTCATCCGGTGCCTTGGCGAGAAGTTCGAGTACGAGGGTTTCGGGGAGCATGAGTTCCGAGCGGTGCTCGAAGACGGGTTCGCCGGTGAGCATCTTGTGGAGCAGGCAGCCGAGCGCGTACAGGTCGGTGCGCTGGTCGACCGGTTTGCCCAAAATCTGTTCGGGTGCCATGCACTCCAGGCTGCCCGGTCGCTCGCCCGTGGTGGTGAGCCTGGCGTGCCGGGCTCGAGGATTGTGACCACGCCGTCGGTGCGGATGATGACGTTACGGCCCTTGAGGTCGCGGTGGGCGACGTCGTGGGCGTGCGCGGAGCCGAGGACGGAGGCAATCTGCCCCCCGATCGCAGCTGCTTCTTCGATGCCCAGCTGCTCCTGTTCGGCGATCCGGTCTTCGAGGCCGATGCCGGTCACATATTGCATGACCAGGAACCGTGTGCCCTGCTCCTCGCCGAGGTCGTAGACGGTGGCGATGCCGGTGTGGTCGAGGCGTGCGGCGGCGCGGGTCTCGCGCCGGAAGCGTTGGCGTACCGGCTTCCCCTCGTGGTCGCCGCCGAGCGCCTCGCCGCGTACGACGAAGCGCTTGCGCACCTGCCCGGCTTCGCGGTCAAACCGCTGGAGCAGGCGGCGACGGGTGAGTATCGCTTCATGGACCGCCGCGGCTGGCCGTGAGTTGCTGCCCCAGCTGGGGGATGTATGTGGGACCCAGCACCCCGAATCGAGGGTGTATATCCAGGCAAAACAACCTCGCGGGCGCCGAGAAGCCCTCCGCGAGATCGCTCGCGGAGGGCTAAAAGCAGGCTCTGACCTGTGTAAACGTGCGCCCCCGGCAGGACTCGAACCTGCGGCCAAGCGCTTAGAAGGCGCCTGCTCTATCCACTGAGCTACGGGGGCCGGGTGTCGGCCTGGTGCCCCGGAGGGCCTGGTTCAAGCCATCCGCGACCTTGCCGGGACAAGGATAGGGCTCAGATCACCTCGTCCTGGTTGCTTCACCTGCGTGGCACGATGTGGAGGTTCAGTGAAGCGAACCGATAATCGCAGGTAGGTGCGATTCATGCATCGCTTTTGGCGTCTCACGCCCCGGGTGTTGTGTACTCGTTATGCCTGCGCCCTACTCATCCCCTCTGTCCCCCGGGGTGGATCCGCCGCGCAGAGGGGCCCTATACGCTTCAAAAAGGCGTCAAAATTGGGCATTCTTCGCATGTGGTAACCATGGATGTACGGCCCCAGCTCATCGACGCACTTTCCGCCCTGCGCGACCGTGTCGCTGCCGTGCGTCTTCCACTTCCGCTGCCGGGTGCCCCGCGGGCCCGGCAGACGCGGACCGAACTGCTCGCCCAGCTCGACGACTACCTCGTACCCCGTCTGAAGGATCCCGAGGCACCGCTGCTCGCCGTGATCGGGGGATCCACCGGCGCGGGCAAGTCGACGCTCGTCAATTCGCTGGTGGGGTGCCGGGTCAGTGAGGCCGGTGTGCTGCGCCCGACCACGCGGACGCCCGTACTCGTCTGCCACCCGGACGACCACCACTGGTTCGCCGGGGTACGGGTGCTGCCGCAGCTGACCCGGGTGTGGCTGCCCCCGGGGCAGGTCCCGGACCCGGACGGGCTCGACCACCTCGGGGCCGAGGGGGGCGACGACACCGTGCTGCGCGTGGAGACCGCGGCGACCCTGCCCCGGGGGCTCGCGCTCCTGGACGCCCCCGACATCGACTCGCTGGTCGTACGGAACCGGGTCCTGGCCGCCGAACTCATCTGCGCCGCGGATGTGTGGGTCATGGTGACCACGGCGTCCCGGTACGCGGACGCCGTGCCGTGGCATCTGCTGCGCACCGCCAAGGAGTACGACGCCTCCCTGGTCACCGTCCTGGACCGGGTGCCGCACCAGGTGATCGCCGAGGTGTCCCGGCAGTACGCCGCCCTGCTCACCCGGGCCGGTCTGGGCGAGGTTCCGCGCTTCACCATCCCCGAGCTGCCCGAGTCCGCGGGCGGTGGCACGGGGCTGCTGCCCACCACCGCCGTCGCCCCCCTGCGCGCCTGGCTCATCCACCGGGCGCAGGACCCGGCGGCCCGTCAGCAGGCCGTGGGGCGTACGGCGTCCGGGGTCATCGACTCGCTCAACGTACGGATGCCCGAGCTGGCCGGGGCGGTGGCCGCACAGTACGCCGCGGCCGTGCGGCTGACCGGTGTGGTCGTGGAGGCGTACGGGAAGGAGCTGTCGCGCGTGCGGCGGCGGCTCCGGAACGGTGCCGTGCTCGCCGGCGGCGCCCGCACCCGGTGGCGCGGATACCCGCTGTACAGCACCGCGGAGGAACTGCTGGACGCACTCGTGGAGAGCCTGATCGCCCTCGTGCAGTGCGCCGTCGCGGCCTCCGACGAGCAGATCCGCGCGACCTGGCAGCGCGAGCCCGCCGCCGGGATCTTCCGGTTCGAGGACGCCGGCCGCGAGGACGGCGGATGGGGGCCCGCCGAGGACATCCAGGGCCGGATCGCCATGGCCGTACGCCGCTGGCGGCGCGTCCTGGAGGAACTGGCCGAGGAAGAGGCGCGGCTGCTCGAACGCAATGCCGCGCCCGACGCGGAGACGGTGGCGGCGCTGCTGGCCGCCGCGCTCCTCGGCGGGCGCCGCGCGAGGGGCGCCGGCGAGCAGCTCGCCGAACGGATCGGCGCCCAGGGTGCGCTGCGGCTCCGCGACAGGGGCGGGGCACTGCTCACCGACTGTTTGGACCAGGTCATGCACGGCGAGCGCGATCGGCGGCTCGCCCCGCTGGACGCGCTCGAAGTCGCCCCCGAGCCGCAGGCCGAACTCATCGCCGCGCTGTCCGTACTGCAGAAGGAGAGGTGGCAGCGATGACTGCCGTCACTGACCAGGGCCAGGACCACGGGCAGGGGCCGGAGCCCGAAGGGACGGGGCAGGCCCGGGGGGAGGACGGCCGGCGCTGGGACGACGGGCTCATCGCGCGGCGTGCCGCCGAGGCGGCACAGGAGGGCCCCGAGGACGAGCAGGCCCCCCAGGAGGACGATCCGGCGCTCCAGGTCGAGGCGTACGGGCTGCCCGGCAGCCCCCTGCGGCCGCGGCTCGACGCGCTCCGCGAACTGGTGGGGCTCTCCCGCGCCCGGCTCGACGGGGACACGCTCGCCGAGGCGGGGCGGGTGCTCGACGAGGCGTCGGCCCGCCAGCGGCTCTCCTCCCGGCACACGGTCGTCGCCGTCGCGGGGGCCACCGGCAGCGGGAAGTCCACCCTGTTCAACGCGCTGGCGGGCGTTCAGATCTCCGAGACGGGGCTGCGCAGGCCGACCACCTCGGCCCCGATCGCCTGCAGTTGGACCGACGGCGCCGCCGGGCTGCTCGACCGGCTGGCCATCCCGGGCCGGCTGCGGCGCAGGCCGGTGCAGGGAACCACGGCCGTCGACGAGGCGCTGCAGGGCCTCGTCCTGGTGGACTTGCCCGACCACGACTCGGCGGCGACCGGCCACCGGGAGCAGGTGGACCGGGTGCTGGCCCTGGTCGACGCGGTGATCTGGGTCGTCGACCCGGAGAAGTACGCCGACGCGGCGCTGCACGAACGCTACCTGCGGCCGCTCGCCGGGCATGCCGAGATCTCGTTCGTCGTGCTCAACCAGATCGACCGGCTCCCCGGCGAGGCCGCCGATCTGGTCCTGGACGATCTGCGCCGGCTGCTCGACGAGGACGGCATGCCGGTGGGGGAGCACGGCGAGCCGGGCGCCACGGTCATGTCCCTGTCCGCGCTCACCGGAGCCGGGGTGGGGGACCTGCGCGAGTTGCTCGGCAGGTTCGTCCAGGCCCGTACGGCGGCGGCGCGCAGGCTGTCCGCCGACGTGGACGCGGCCGCCGCGCGGCTCCGGCCGGTGTACGTCGCCGAGGGGCGGCCGGGGCTCGGCGAGCGGGCCCGCGAGGATTTCGCCGACCGGCTCGCGGACGCCGTGGGCGCGGGCGCGGCGGGGCAGGCCGCGGAACGCGAATGGCGCAGGAACGCGGGGCGGGCCTGTGGGACGCCCTGGCTGCGGCTGTGGCGCTGGTACGAGTCCACCCGGCAGCTGGGCGGCCTCGACCTGATGGCGCAGGTGCTCGCGCCGCCGGAGGAGGAGATCACCGCCCGGCAGCGGGTGGAGCAGGCCGTGCGGAAGCTGGCGGACGACGCGGTGGACGGGCTGCCCACGCCGTGGGCACAGGCCGTGCGCGAGGCGGCGGTGAACGGGGCGAAGGGGCTGCCGGAAGCGCTGGACGAGCTCTCACGGAACGCGCAGGCGGGCGCCGGGGGCCGGCCCCGTGGGCGGAGCGGGAACGGGGACACGGGGTCCGCCCCGGTGGGCCCGGGCGGGGCGGGTACGGGGGCGGGCCGGAGGAATCGTGGCGCCGATTCCGCGGGTGCACCCGGCGCGCCCGTCACCGGAGCTCCGGGCAGTCGCGGCAACAGGCCGCCGCGTCCGGCGTGGTGGCCCGCGGCGGTGCTCGCGCAGGCCTCGATGACCTTGCTCCAGATCTTCGGCGGACTGTGGCTGCTCGGCCAGATCGTGGGCGTGCTCGCACCCGGCCTGATGGTTCCGTCCCTGCTCATGCTGGCCGGAGTGGTCGGCGGACCGCTCGTCGAGTGGTCGTGCGCGGCAGCGGCACGGGGGCCCGCGCGCCGGTACGGGCAGGAAGCGGAACGGCGGCTCCGTGAAGCCGCGGCCGGCTGCGGCAGGGCCAGGGTCCTCGACCCGGTGGCGGCGGAACTGGCGCGCTACCGCGAGGTGCGGGAGCGGTATGGGGCGGTGACGGAGTTTTCCACAACCGGCGGGTAATTCACAGGCCGCACGGGATTCCCGGTTTCCGTCCAGCATGGTTCGCGACGGATCAGACAGACGCACCGGACCGCACGTCATCGCACCGCATCGGCGCAGGGCGGACAGCGGGACGGAAAGCGGACGGAATGTGGCAGGGAATCGGGGGACGGGAAATGAACGAGACCTTGGTGACACTGGTGGGAAACGCCGCGACAGCGGTGGACTTCCGGGAGACGGCGACAGGGCCGACGGCGCGATTCCGATTGGCGGTGACGCCCCGGCGGTGGGACAGGGAACAGCAGATCTGGACGGACGGCCGCACCGGCTTCTACACGGTGTGGGCACGGCGGACGCTCGCCGCGAATCTGTCCGGCTCGGTCTCGGTGGGGGAGCCGCTCGTCGTGCACGGCCGCCTGAAGGTGCGCGAGGAGGAGAAGGACGGGGTGTGGAGGACCTCCGTGGACATCGAGGCCATGGCCGTGGGACACGACCTGACCAGGGGGACGGCCGCGTTCCGGAGGGTGGTCAGGGGTGACCCCGCCTTGACGGCGCCTACGCATCGTCAGAAACCGGCCACAGAACTGGCATCGATGTCCTGAAGTGGAGGAGGCGCGCCGAACAGGGCTGTAACGATTACGAGTCGGAATGCTTATCTGACGGCATGACGGGGGATTCCCCTTCGCTCGCTCCTTACGATTCCCCCGTACTCATGCGGCACTTGAGTTTGCTGGCGAGGCACCTCCCACACGCGCATCAGCGTGAAGGTCTCGCCCGGAGGGGAAGTCTGTGTTTTCTGTGTCTTCAGCATCCATTTCGTCGTCCACGGCGGCGACGGAGGGTTCCATGGGGAGCCGGAGTGGGCGGGGTCGCGGTCTCGTCAGGGCGACCGCCGCGATACTCACCGCCGGACTGGTCGCCGCGGGAACCCTCGTCGGTGCGACGTCCGCCGTCGCGGACGAGACGGGTCAGCACCAGGGCGGGGCGACGGCCGTGCTGGACGGCCTCAAGACCTACGACAGCGCTGTGCTGCGCACCGGAGGTGAGGACGGCAAGGCGGGCACGACGCAGGAGCTTCCCGCCGGCCTGTTCGAGCTGGACGTGGACGGAGGCGGCCAGCTGAAGACGTACTGCATCGACATCCACAACCCCACACAGGACCGCGCGAAGTACCTGGAGACCCCCTGGGACCAGACCTCGCTCGGCGCCAACGAGGACGCCGGCAAGATCCGCTGGATCCTGCAGCACTCCTACCCGCAGGTCGACGACCTCGCACAGCTCGCCGGCGAGGCCGGCACCGGGCCGCTCACCGCGAAGACGGCGGCCGCGGGCACCCAGGTCGCCATCTGGCGCTTCTCGGACAAGGCCGATGTCGAGGCCAAGGACGAGCACGCGGAGAAGCTGGCCGACTGGCTCGAGAAGCAGGCGGAGAGCGTCGCGGAGCCGAAGGCCTCCGTGGCACTGGAGCCCGCCGCGGTCTCCGGCAAGGCCGGGGAGCGGGTCGGCCCGGTCACCGTCCGTACCGACGCCGGTCAGGTCTCCGTGACCCCGCCGGCCGACGCCGCCGCGAGCGGGGTCAAGGTCACCGACAAGGACGGCAAGCCCGTCACGGAGGCGGCCGACGGCACCGGGCTCTACTTCGACATCCCCGAGGACGCCGCGGACGGCTCCGCCTCGCTGACCGTCCAGGCCACTACGTCCGTGCCCGTCGGCCGGGTCTTCGCCGGGCTGACCAAGAGCCAGACCATGATCCTCGCCGGTTCCAGCGAGTCCACCGTCACCGCGACGGCGAGCGCCACCTGGGCCGAGAAGGGCGCGGCCCCCGCGCTCACCGCACGGAAGAACTGCGCCAAGGGCGGCGTGGACATCACGGCGAGCAACAAGGGTGACGAGGCGTTCACCTTCGAGCTGGCCGGCACCGAGCACGCCATCGCGGCGGGCGAGACCCGTACGGTGACGATCCCGGTCGCCGAGGACCAGGCGTACGACTTCACGATCACGGGCCCCGGCGGCTTCAGCAAGAACTTCAAGGGCGTCCTGGACTGCGAGACCGCAGGCACCCCCGCCCCGGGTGACGACACCAGCACCCAGAGTGGCGCCGAGCCCGTGCCCGCCCAGACCGGCACCAGCTCCACCGGCGCGGAGGGCGACCTCGCGGCGACCGGCGGTTCCAGCGCCACCCCCGTCATCGCGGGTGTCGCCATCGCCCTCGTCGTCCTCGGCGGCGGCGCGGTCTTCCTGCTCCGCCGGAAGAAGTCGCAGGGCAGCGGTGCGTGACTGAGCACCGGTGCGGCGGGCAGAGCGCGCCGTGAAGTGTCGTGAAGAGCCCGGTACGGACCTCCGTACCGGGCTCTTCACGTCCCCGAGGCCGTACCGGCACCCGGACGGGTTTCCGTCCGGGTGCGGACGTCAGGCAAGATGGGTGTATCTGCCCACACCTCTATTGCTGCCGGACGGTTTCTCTTGGCTGAGTACATCTACACCATGCGCAAGACGCGCAAGGCGCACGGCGACAAGGTGATTCTCGATGACGTCAATCTGAACTTCCTGCCCGGCGCGAAGATCGGTGTCGTGGGGCCCAACGGCGCCGGTAAGTCCACGGTGCTGAAGATCATGGCGGGCCTGGAGCAGCCGTCCAACGGTGACGCGTTCATCTCACCCGGATTCAGCGTCGGCATCCTCATGCAGGAGCCGAAGCTCGACGAGTCGAAGACCGTCCTGGAGAACGTCCAGGACGGCGCCGCCGAGATCATGGGCAAGCTCAAGCGCTTCAACGAGGTCGCCGAGCTGATGGCGACCGACTACTCCGACGCGCTCATGGACGAGATGGGCAAGCTCCAGGAGGACCTGGACCACGCCAACGCGTGGGACCTGGACGCGCAGCTGGAGCAGGCCATGGACGCCCTGGGCTGCCCGCCCGGCGACTGGCCCGTGACCAACCTCTCCGGTGGCGAGAAGCGCCGTGTGGCGCTCTGCAAGCTCCTGATCGAGGCCCCGGACCTGCTCCTCCTCGACGAGCCCACCAACCACCTCGACGCCGAGTCGGTGAACTGGCTGGAGCAGCACCTCTCGAAGTACGCGGGCGCCGTCGTCGCCGTCACGCACGACCGGTACTTCCTGAACAACGTCGCCGAGTGGATCCTCGAGCTCGACCGTGGCCGCGCACTGCCCTACGAGGGCAACTACTCCACGTACCTGGAGAAGAAGGCCACCCGTCTCAAGGTCGAGGGCCGCAAGGACGAGAAGCGCCAGAAGCGGCTCAAGGAAGAGCTGGAGTGGGTCCGCTCCAACGCCAAGGGCCGCCAGACCAAGTCCAAGGCCCGCCTCGCCCGTTACGAGGAGATGGCGGCCGAGGCGGACAAGATGCGGAAGCTGGACTTCGAGGAGATCCAGATCCCGCCGGGCCCCCGGCTCGGTTCCATCGTCGTCGAGGTCGAGAACCTCTCGAAGGCCTTCGGCGACAAGGTCCTCATCGACGACCTGTCCTTCACGCTGCCGCGCAACGGCATCGTCGGCATCATCGGTCCGAACGGCGCGGGCAAGACCACGCTGTTCAAGATGATCCAGGGCCTGGAGACGCCGGACTCCGGCGCCATCAAGGTCGGCGACACGGTCAAGATCTCCTACGTCGACCAGTCCCGCGCCAACATCGACCCGAAGAAGACCCTCTGGGCCGTCGTGTCGGACGAGCTGGACTACATCAACGTCGGCCAGGTCGAGATGCCCTCGCGGGCCTACGTCTCCGCGTTCGGCTTCAAGGGCCCGGACCAGCAGAAGCCGGCCGGTGTCCTCTCCGGTGGTGAGCGCAACCGCCTGAACCTGGCGCTGACGCTCAAGGAGGGCGGCAACCTGCTGCTCCTCGACGAGCCCACCAACGACCTCGACGTCGAGACCCTCTCCTCGCTCGAGAACGCGCTGCTGGAGTTCCCCGGAGCAGCGGTGGTCATCTCCCACGACCGCTGGTTCCTGGACCGCGTCGCCACGCACATCCTGGCGTACGAGGGCGACTCCAAGTGGTACTGGTTCGAGGGCAACTTCGAGTCGTACGAGAAGAACAAGGTCGAGCGCCTCGGTGCGGACGCGGCCCGCCCGCACCGTGCCACGTACAAGAAGCTCACGCGAGGCTGATCGTGGCTCGTCATATCTACAGCTGCCCGCTGCGCTGGTCGGACATGGACGCCTTCGGCCACGTGAACAACGTGGTCTTCCTCCGCTACCTGGAGGAGGCGCGCATCGACTTCATGTTCCGGCTGGCGCCGGGGGACGGTTCGCCGTCCTTCGCCGGCGGGTCCGTCGTGGCCCGGCACGAGATCGACTACGTGCGCCCGCTGGTCCACCGGCACGCGCCGGTGACCATCGAGTCCTGGGTCACGAAGATAACCGCGGCGTCACTGACGATCGCGTACGAGGTCAAGGACCCCGACCAGGTCTACGTACGGGCGGCGACGGTCGTCGTGCCCTACAACCTGGCCGAGGAGCGGCCCCGGCGGATCACCGCCGAGGAGAAGCTCTTCCTGCAGGAGTACCTCGACCAGGAGCCCGCCGTCGCATGACAGTGCCCGTACGGTCGCCGCGGTTCGCCGACGCGAGGGAGGCGGCGGACCTCGCCGCCTTCCTCGGCCGGCTGCTCCACTACGACCGGGCCGCCGCCGTCCGCCTCCAGGCGGGCGGCGGCGCGCTGGCCGTCTTCGGCCGGCCGCCGTCGTTCGACGTCCTCGCGATCCGCACGGCCCGGCTGTCAGAGGCCCACGACTTCGACGTCACGGTCTCGGCCGGTGAACTCCTCGAAGCGCTGAACACGGACGGGGCCGACGAAGCGGCCGGCCTGAGCGCACTGCCGGCGCCCGTCACCGGACCGCCGTGGGCCGGCCTGCTGCCGCCGCGCGGCGGCTGGCAGGAGCGCCCCGGACTGCCGGGGCCCGTCGAGCTGTGCACCGGACTCGCCGACGCCGTCGCCGAATTCCGGACCCGCGACGCGGCGCTGCCCGAGGACCGGCGTACCCGGGCGGAACGCGACCTGATCGGCCGCGACATCTGGTCCCGGACGGTCGGGGACACGGACCTTCCGCTGCGCGCCGTGCACGCCGCCCAGTCCCTCGGCTTCCTGCGCCCGGCACCCGGCTTCCCCGTCGCGCTGCTCGCGGCCGGTTCCTGGCTGCGGCTGCGCACTCCGTACGGGGCGATCGCCCTGCGGGGCGCGGGCGGTGGCCTCGGCGCGCTCGCCGTGACCGTGGGGACGGCCTGAAGTCCCGGCCGGGGCCTATTCCCTCGGTGCGTCCGGCCACACCCCGATGTGGTCCCGCTCCAGCTCCAGCAGCACCCGGTGCTCCATCCCCAGCGCCTCGGTGTAGTCGGCCGGAAGCTGCAGCCGGCCCGCCCGGTCGAGCATCGCGTACTCCCGCGCCACCTGGGACTCCTGCCCCGTCGCCGCGTCCACCTCGATGTGCCGCAGCACCTCGGAGGACGTACGGCCGTCGCGGATCGCGACCGTACGGCGCACCTCGTCCGCCACCGTCTGGTCGTGGGTGACGATCACGATCGTGGTGCCGAGCTCCTCGTTGGCACGGCGGAACGCGGCGAAGACCTGCTCGCCGGTCGCCGAGTCCAGCTCACCGGTCGGCTCGTCGGCGAGCAGCACCGAGGGGTTGTTGGCGAGGGCCACCGCGATCGCCACCCGCTGCTGCTGACCGCCTGACATCTGGGCGGGGCGCCGGTCGCGGCAGTCCGCGACCTCCAGCATCGCCAGCAACGACTCGGCCCGCGCGGCCCGTTCACGGTTCCGGCCACGACCGCGCAGCTGCATGGGGAGCGTGATGTTCTGCGCGGCGGTCAGATACGACAGCAGATTGCGGGAGGTCTGCTGCCACACGAAGCCGACGACGTCGCGGCGGTAGCGCAGCCGCTCCTTCTGCCCCATCGTCAGCAGGTCGCAGCCGGCCACCTTGGCCGCCCCGGCCGTGGGGACGTCCAGGCCCGCCAGGATGTTCATCAGGGTCGACTTCCCGCTCCCGGAGGCGCCGACCAGGGCCATCAACTCGCCCTCGGCGACCAGCAGATCGAGCCCCTGGAGCGCCTGGACCTCCACCCCGTCCGTGGAGAAGACGCGCACCAGCCGGTCGCAGGCGATCAGGGCGTCATGCCCGTACGAAGGCCGGTCACGGCGCGCGGCGGCCCGCTGTTCGAGTTCCGCCAGGGTGGTCTCTGTCGATGATGTCACCGGGTGTCTCCTGCCCTGAGTTCCTTGATCGAGCCACGGCGGCTCGCCCACCACGCCTGGACCCCGGCCACGGTGGCGGCGAGGACGACCACGCCGACCGCCGGGAGCGCCAGCGACAGGAGGTCGGCCCGCAGCGAAGCCGTGTGCGGTGTCGAGGGGTCGCCACCGGCCAGTGCCAGCGCGCCCAGGTCGATGCCGGGTGCCAGCAGGGCGATGGTCGCCCAGCCGACGAGGAGCCCGCCGGACGCGGCCAGCAGCGCCTGCGGCATCGCCTCGGACGCGAGCAGCCGCCGCCCCTGCCGGGTGGTGAGCCCCATGGTGCGCAGCCGGGCCAGGAGAGTGGTGCGCTCCGGCGCGGTCTGCAGCAGGGAGAGGAGCACGGCGAGCAGCGCGTAACCGGCGCCCGCCACGACAGCCGCCCCGTAGATCTGTTCGGCGCCGGACTGTATCGGGGTATCCACGAACCTCGCGCGCTCGGCGGGCCGCCACCGCACCCCGAACCCCGGGCCGGCGTCGCGTGCGGTGGCCCGCAGCCGCTGCCCGTCGAGTGAGGACCCGGAGACCAGCAGGGTCGTGGGATCCGGCAGGGGGAGCCCCTTCACGTCGACGACCAGGAACTCCGCGTCGCTCACCGCGGAGGTACGCGAAAGCACCCCGGCGACCCGCACCGTGATGTCCCCCGCCTGCGACCGGACGGTGTGCGGCCGCTTCCCGAGCCGCTCCGCGAGCGCGGGCGAGACGATCGCGGGTAGCGCCTCGCCCTGCCCCGGACCGCTCCTCAGCGAGGCCGTGGGGAAGGCCGGCAGGCCGGTGCTGCGGGCCAGGCGCGCGTACGACTGCGGTTCGACGCCGAGGAGGGTGGCGCGCCTCGTGCCCGGCCCGCCGTCCTCGGAAGCCGCGACCTCGGTGCCGTACTCGATGTGTACGGGCGCGACGTCGTCGACGCCGTCCACCGCCCGCACCTGACGGATGAGGCCGTCGGAGACCGGAGCCGGTCCGCCCTCCCCGCTGATCCTGGCGTCCGCGCCGACCGCCCGCAGCGCCGCACCGTCACGCGCGTCCGAGACCCCCGCCAGCACCGAGCCGCCGAACGCGGCCGTGGTCAGGGCGATCAGCAGGGCCAGCAAGGGCAGGGTGCCGCTCGACGAGGCCCGGCCCGCGCGTGCCAGTGACAGGAAGCCGACCGCCCCGCGCAGCCGTGCCACGGGGCGGGCCGCCAGCCGCAGCGGCAGCGGATACAGCCGTACGAGAACGAGCGCCGCGATCAGCCCGACCAGGACGGGCGCGGCGCTGACGAGCAGGTCGGCGCCGGGACCCGTCGACGTACCGCGGCGGCGCAGTGCCGCGACCGCGCCGACCGCCAGGACGAGCAGGGTCAGTTCGGCCACCGTACGGCGCCGGGACGGCCTGGCACGCGCCATGTCGTCGCGGGCACCGTGCAGCAGCGGCCTGCGGTGCTGCAGGGCCGTACGCAGCGGCAGCGCCACGCAGACCAGCGCCGCGACGGCGGCGGCAGCCACCAGGGCGGGCAGGAACCTGGCCTCCCGGACGAGCAGGACGGCCGCCAGCAGCCCGAACGCCGCCGAGGGCAGCACCGCCACCGCGGTCTCGGCGAGCAGCCGGCCCCCGATGCCGCGCAGCGAGCCGCCGCGGGAGCGCAGCAGGGCGAGCTCCTGGTGGCGGCGCGCGCTGATCAGCCCGCCGGTCATCAGGAGGACGACGGCGGCCACCGCTCCGATGCCCACGGCGGCGACCGTGACGACGGATCCGATGGTGGCGCGCATCGCCGTGTGGGAGTCGAGGATCGCGTCCAGGTCCGTGGTGAGCGTCGTGTTGGGGCCCACCAGAGCGCGCAGCCTCAGCAGCCCGGGGCCGTTCTCCAGCGCGGCGACGGCGTCCCGCAGACGGGGGACGTCGGCCGCGGTGAGCCCGGAGGCGTCCGGAGCGAGGCGCCAGTACAGCTCGGGCTCGCCCGTCGTGTCCAGCAGCGCCGGTCCGGTGTCGGGAGCCAGGAGCAGCGTCGCCGTCCAGTAGAGGACCGGCGTCGGGGAACCAGGGTCCCGCATCAGCGACGGGGCGCGGTAGAGAGGATCGACCGACCAGTAGCCGCTCTGCGGATCCAGCGGGGTCACGAGGCCCGTGACGCGTACGGTCAGCGGCTTCCCGCTCTGCGTGGGCACCGTGATCGTGGAACCCGGCTTCATCTTCAGCTCCGCCGCGGTCTCCTCGGTGACGGCCGCCTCCACCTCGCCGGTGCCGGCGGTCACCTCGCCGCGCGCGGCGGGCCAGCGGCCCGCGGCCAGCCTGCTGTGCTCGCCGAGTGCCGACGGGACGGCGTAGTGCAGTTGCGGAGGCATCGCGTCGGGGCGGGGCAGCCAGGCCTCCTCCGCGACGATCGGCTTCGTGGTGTGTACGCCGTAGGAGGAGAGCGGCCGATCGGCCCGCAGGGGGCCGGGCAGCGCCTTCACCAGGGCGCGGTCGATCCCGGCGCGCGGCTCCTCCCGCATGACCTGCTCACGCGCGGGGCGCGGCACCGTGAGCGAGGGCGGAGGGGTGGCCACCTCGAGCACGCTCTGTCCCGGCGGCGCGGCCGTGACGTCATGGCGCAGCGCCCGCGTCTCGTACGCGTCCACGGAACGCGGGAACGCGGCGGCGAGGAAGGCGGTCAGGAACACCAGGACGGCGAGGGCGGCCGTGATACCGGGGGCGGTGCGCAGCCGCGTACGCACCCAGGGGGCGCAGGCGGCCGGGATCTTGGTGGCTTTCATGTCAGTTGTCCCCCTGGTGGCGCAGCGACACCGCAGGATCGGCGCGGCGCAGTGTGATCGCGGCGACGATCAGCAGCGGCAGTGCGGCGACCGAGGCGAGCAGGACCGCGACCTGACCTGCGGGCAGCATCACCAGTACATCCGGCACGGGCCTGGTGGCCTGCCCGGTCAGTACGACGAGTGGCACGACGGCCCTGGTGAGCACCGCCCCGAGGGCGAGCCCGATCAGCAGGGCCAGGGTGATCAGGACACCCTGTTCGGCGGCCGCCGTCCGCGCCAGCCGGCGACGGGGCGCGCCCAGCGCACGCAACACGGCGAATTCGGCGGCCCGTTCGCGCTGCGAGCCGACGAGGCCGACAGCGAATCCGACCGCCGCCAGTGCGGCGGCCACCACGGCGACGGCCAGCAGCGCGGACTGAGGCCCCGCCCCCAGCGGGTCGTCCGCCAGTTCCCGTGCGACCTCGTCACGCACCCGTACCTGCGCCGGATCGGTGCCGGGCAGTCCGCGCAGTTCCGCCGCCACCTCCGGGCCGTCGCCGGGTGCGGTGCTCAGCCACCACTCGGTGGGTGCGAGGGCGGCCCCCGACCGGTGGGCGAGCACCTCCGACACCGCCTTCAGGTCCAGCAGCAGGCTCCCGCCCGCCTTCGTGGACGACTCCTCCGAGGCGCCCCCGGGCGCACCGGCGGCCGCCCCGGGGCCGGTGGTCGGCAGCTGCCGCACCGACGTCACCAGCGTCACCCGGACCGTGTTGCCCGCCAGCGTGAGGTCGACCTCCTGACCGGTCCTCGCCCCCGCATGGGTCAGATACGCGTCGGTGGCCACCGCCTTCAGCGCGGGGGCCGCGGGACGGGCCGCGGTGATCCGGAGGGTGCTGACCGGGACGTCGTAGAAGCCGCTGCCGGCGGGGGTGTAGCCGGTCTCGTACCGGAAGGCGGGTGACGAGCCGGAGTCCGTCACCGCCTCCGGTGCCTTTCCGGCCTGCTCCTCCCCGGCCGCCGCCGTGATCTCCCCCGCCTCCCAGCGCACCCCGGCCGAAGCGGGGGCCGGCTGCTCGCCGCCTCCGGTGGTGAGCGCCCTGATCTCGGTCACGGAGACCAGCCGGGTCTCGGCGCGTCCTTCGGGTACGTCACTGTCCAGCTCGAAGCCGGTCACCGCCAGCTCACCGGCGGCGGACACGGGGAAGGACACGGTGTGCGCGCGGCCGTCGACGGCCACGCTGCCCGCCCCGATCCGGTACCCGATGCCGTAACGGTCCTCCAGCAGCACGCTGACCAGGGCCGTCGAACCGGGCGTGGCCTTCCCGCCGCGTGCCGAGGTGTCTCGGATCCGCAGATCGAACCGCACCTGCTCACTGCCCTCGGGCAGGACCACCCCGGTCCGCGCGGTCCTCGGCGGGGCGATCGCGTCGAACAGCTCCTGCGGTGAGGTTCCGGAGAGGTCCTCGCGCATCAGCATCCGCTCGCCCGCGTGCGCGGTGTCGAGGGCGAGCACCTCGGCCGTGCGGCCGCCGGAGAGATCGGCGGTCGTCCGGAAGGCCGGAGCCGCCTCCCGTACGCCCGGCAGATCCGTGTACGCGGCGGCCTTCGCCGGGTCGCCCGACAGCGTGCCCACCATGCGCACCGACGCGCCCGATCCGAAGTCCGCCTGGTCACTCTGCGAACGGTCCCAGGACGCGCTCTGACCGATGGCCAGCATGCCCGTCGCGACCGACAGGACCAGCAGCAGCACCGGGCCCGCGCCCCGCAGCGGCCTGCGGCTGAACTGCCAGCCCGCCAGGGCCGTGAACAGCCCACGGCCACCTGCCGCACGGCGCTCCGCGAGCCGGGCGGCGGGCGGGAGCAGACGCAGCGTCAGCACGGTGCCCGCGAGCAGGGCCAGCGCGGGCGCGGCGACCAGCAGCGGATCGATGCCCAGCTCGCCCTTCCGGTCGCCGCTGAGCGCGCCGCTGCCGGATGCCCCGGTCTGCCGGTCCAGCTGCCAGTACGCCACCCCCGCTACGAGCAGCAGCCCGATGTCGGCGCCCGCGCGCACCGGAGTGGGCAGCGTCGCGGACCGGGCACCCCGGCGCCCTCCCGTCGCCGCCGTCAGCGCGGGCGCGACCACGGCGAGCGCGCACACCAGCGCGACGGCGCCCGCCACCAGCCAGACGGTGCCGTTCACCGCCCCGTCGAGCCGCAGCCCGATCCGGCCGAGCTCGCTCCGGTCCGCGAGCAGCCGGGTCAGCGGACCGGCGAGCAGCGGCGCGACGACGGCGGCGGGAACCGCGAGCAGCAGCGCCTCGATCGCGGCCAGTGAGGCGATCCTCCCCCGCGATCCGCCCCGGGCCCGCAGCAGTTCGGTCTCGCCGCCGCGTTCGCTGCTCAGCAGCCTGGCCACGAGCAGCAGCGCGTAACCGGCGAGCAGGACCAGCTGCACGGCCACGATCATGATCGTGGAGCGGGACACCAGCAGCGCCCGCTCGATCCGGTCGATGACGGTCGGCAGCGAGGTCCGCACCGTGGCCCCGGCCCCGAACACCTCGGAGGCGGACAGCGCCTTCGGCCCTTCCGCCGACGCCTGGCGCAGCACCCCGGTCCGGCCGGTCGTGACCGTACGGAAGTCGGCGGTGGCCAGCCAGGACACCGGACCGGCGCTGACCCGGGCGGAACCGAGCACGGCGGGGTCGGCCAGCAGAGGGCCGTAGGTGGTGAAGACGACCTTGCGGACGCCGCGCCCGTCGAGCGGATCCAGCTGCCAGTACGCGTCGTCCAGGTCGGACGCCTCGTACACACCGGTGATCTCCACCGGCAGCGGCGCCTCGTTCGTCCGGTCGGTGAGGGTGATCCGGGAGCCCGGCCTCAGTTTCAACGCCTCGGCGGCGGCGCGCTCCAGCGCCACCTGCACGGGTTCCTTCCCGCCCCCGGCCCCGGCGTCCGGCAGACGCCCCGAAGTCAGGCGGACACGGCTGCGGTCGAGCGCGGCAAGGTGCGTCAGATCGGGCTCACCGCGCCGCGCGGCGGGCGACCGCAGGCCGCGCGGCAGCGCGTACGGACCCGAGCTCTCCAGCTTCCGTACGGTCACCGGCAGCCCGTCGAAGGTGGCGCGGGCGGTCCGGCGCACCGTGGCGTCGGCCTCCTCGCGCTGCTCGCGGTCCACATCGGCGGATACGAGGAGCGAGGCCTGCTCGGCGGAACCATGGGTGAGCGTGTGCCGCAGGGCCGCGTCGCCCATGGAACCGGAGAACGCGGTGAGCGCGGCCAGCACACAGGTGGTGAGCAGCACGGCCGGGACAGCGGCGGCGAGCAGGAGCCGGTGCGCGCGCACGCGCATAAGGACGAACCCCGTCACCTGATCCCCCGTACCCTCAGCAGCCGCACGCCCCCCGGCGCGTACCGGATGCTTTCAGAGTGCAAGGGCTCCTGGAAACAGCCTGTGGGTGCACCTTGACGGGATCGTGACCGTTATACGGCTTCGGAGCACCGGATTCCGTGCAGCGGTCAGCCGGCGGTGTTGATCATCGAGGCGGCGGCGTAGGTGAGGTAGTCCCACAACTGCCGCTCCTGCTCGGGAGGGAGCCCGAGCTCGTCGAGGGCCACCCGCATGTGGCCGAGCCAGGCGTCGTGCGCCGCGCTGTCCACCTGGAACGGGGCGTGCCGCATGCGCAGCCGGGGATGCCCCCGCTGGTCGCTGTAGGTACGCGGACCGCCCCAGTACTGCATCAGGAACAGCGCGAACCGTTCCTCGGCGGGGCCCAGATCCGCCTCCGGGTACATCGGCCGCAGCAGCGGGTCGTCCGCGACGCCCTGGTAGAAGCGGTGGACCAGGCGCCGGAAGGTCTTCTCGCCGCCGACCTGCTCGTAGAAGGTCAGCTCCTGCAGCGTGTCGCGCGGAATCTCTGTCACCCGTCCATGGTCGCAGACGCACCGGCCGAGGACCGGGGTCCTAGGACCCCGGTCCGAAACCGTGCGCTTCCCGGTCCCGCCGGATCAGTCGCGGCGGACCGTGATCGTCGTCCAGGCACCGACATGCACCTGGTCGCCGTCCTGGAGCGGGACGGGGACATAGGGCTGGATCGGGTCCTCGGCGCCGTTGAGCGTGGTGCCGTTGGTGGAGTTCTGGTCGACGACGGCCCAACTGCCGTCCGGCTGCTGCACCAGCACGGCGTGCTGGTGCGAGACACCCGGGTCCTCCGGCGGTACGGCGAGATCGATGTCGGGGGACTCACCGGTGCTGTGCCGACGGCGGCCGATGGTGATCTGGCTGCCGGTGAGCGGCAGATGCTGCTCCGGGGAGTACGCGGGCAGGTTGAGCCCCGTCGCCTCGGGGCCGCTGCGCTGCATCATCGCCAGGAAGTAGTCGCGGTCCGGGGCGACGACGGCCGTCCAGCTGACCGGCCCCTGGTCCCGTCCGACCTGGACGGGGCCCTGGCCGGGGAACTGCTGCTGCGGTGCCTGCGGTGCCTGCGGTGCCTGCGGTGCCTGCGGTGCCTGCGGTGCCTGCGGTGCCGGAGGCGTCTGCGGGCCCTGCTGGAGGAAGGCCTTCGGAGGCTGCTGCTGCGAGGAGGGCGGCGGCAGCATCCAGTCGTCGTCCCCGCCGGTCTGCGGCGCCTGAGGCCGCTGAGGCGCGGGCGGCGCGGACTGCTGCTGGAACGACGGCGGAGGCGGCGGCCCCTGCCGCTGCGGCTCGAACGGCGACGGCGGGCCGCCCTGCCCGCCGGGGCCCTGCGGGCTCTGCCCCTGCTGGGCGGGGTGGGGCCGTCCGGGCTGACCCTGCGGCTCGAACGGCGACGGCGGGCCCTGCTGCCCAGGAACCTGCCGGCCCGGCTGCTGTCCCTGCGCCTCGAACGGCGACGGCGACTGCTGCTGGAACGACGGCGGAGGCGGCGGCCCCTGCTGGAAGGAGGGCGGAGGCGGCGGCGGACCCGGACGCCCGGCCGGCTCGGGCGAGAGCGGCTCGGCAGGCCGGTTCATCTGCGAGGGCCGGGAGCTCTGGTATTCGAACGGGTCCCGCTGCGGGCTCTGCTGCTGCGGCGGGGGGCCCTGCTGCGCCTGGAAGCCGGGCGGCAGATTCAGGCCGGGTGCCGGGCCGCCCGCGCCGCCCTGCGGCGCCAGCGGGGTGTACGACGTAGCCGTGTTCGTGAGGAAGTTCCAGCGGCACTCCTCGCAGTACGGCGCGTTCGCCTCACGCGGGGTGCGGCACTGCGGGCAGAGCTCGGCCTGTGCGGTCGGCCGCCCGGCGCCGGGCGCCTGCGGGTAGCCGTAACCGGATGGCGGGGGAGGCGGCGGCGGGACCGCGCCCGAGGGCGCGCCCGTCCCGGCCATGCGATGTCCGCAGACCTCGCACCAGTCCTCGGAACCCGACTGGTGTCCGTTCGGGCAGGTCGGCATGTCGGCGCTTCCCCCTCTCCTCGTCCGGCCCGGAGGCCGCCATGCTTGTCGGTGCGCCGTCCGGTGGCCCGGGGCGGCTATTTCTTGACGCGAACCGTCTTGGTCGAGCGCGTTTCGAGTGTCATCTCGTCCGCTTCCGCGACCCTCGCTTTCAGTCGCACAGTACCCGTCGCCGCGTCGACGACGTCGACCACCTTCGAAAGCAGTTTCGCAGTATCCGCGTTCCCGGAGGCCGACGCGAGCTGGACGGCACGGCCCAGTTTCGCCGTCGCGCCGTCGAAGTCTCCGGATTTACGCGCATCCAGCCCCTGTTGGATGACTTGCGCAAGTTCCGCCTGTCCTGTGTAGTGCGCCACCTGCGGGTTGATCGAGGTGGACGCGACCATGTCGTCCGTCCACACGGCCCGTACGAGGCCCTGGGCGAGGGTCTGCGGGGCGCCGCCGTCGGAGGCCACCGGAAGGATCAGCGAGACCCTGGCCGCCAGCATCTCCTGGCCGATCCCGGCCTCCGGAACCCTCACACAGAGGTGGTAGTCCCGGGACTCGTCACCCCAGGAGCCGGTCGGATAGTCACCGGCGCGCGGTCCCGCCTCGGTGCGGCGGCCGGTCAGATCGGCGACGGTGGGCGCCACCTGCTTGACGAACACGATCTCGACACCGACGGGCGTCCAGAGCCGCAGCGCCACATCGGCGACCTCCTTGCCCATCGCGTTCTCCATCATCTGTGTGAAGTCCGCGGCGAGGCCGGCCGGATCGGCGACGATGTCCGCCGTGCCGAGCAGGGCGGAGGCGATCGCTGTGACCTCTTTCACCTCCCAGTCGGTACCGACACCTCTCGCGTCACAGGTGAACCGGCCCGCACAGGAATCCAGAGCGGCCCGCAGGTCCTCCGGCGCTTCGTGCTCGTTGCGCCCGTCGGTGAGGAGGATGCCGTGCCGGATGTCCACCTCGGCGGCCCCGAGCAGCCGGTCGGCCAGCCGTAGCCAGGTCCCGATCGCGGTGCCCCCACCCGCGCTCAGCCGGCGCAGGGCCTCCTTCGCCTGGGCCTTGGTCTGCGGGTCGGCGGTCGCCAGCCGCCCGTTGCCCGGGTACACGTCCGCGGCCACGTGCGTTCCCGCGACCACGGCGAACCGCGTGCCGTCCCGCAGGGTGTCGATGGCCGCCGCCGTCGCGTCGCGCGCGTTGCGCATCTTGGCCGGCGGGTAGTCCATCGAGCCCGAGCAGTCGACCATCAGCACCACAGCGGCATCCGGGGCACGACCCGCCAGGGGCACGCCGCCGGTCGTACCCCCGCCCGTGGACGTGACGGTGACGATCGCGTTGACGTCGCGACCGCCCTCGGGCAGGAACTCGTTCTGATACACCTCGGCGGTGAACTGCGGCACGCTGGACTTGGAGAAGACGGCCATCTGATCGGCTCCTTGAGGCTCCACGTATGTCGGACGAACGTGTGTGTCGGACGAAGGCGTGTGCCGGGTGACGGCATGGGGCGGGAAGAGTTCAGGGCGCGGGACGCGGGCGCCGGGCTCAGGAGGGGAACGGCGTAAGGACGGGGCGTTACGGCTCGAGGACGGGGCGTTACGGCGTGAGCGCAGGGCGGAACGCCGGCCGGGCGCCGGCGGACCGGGCACGGCTCAGGCCGATCCTGCCCCTGGGACCGCCACCGCGAACGGCAGAAGCGCCACTGTTACGTTGTCGTGGCCCCCGCCGTCGAGCGCGTGACCGACCAGCACCTGGGCGCCGTGCAAGGGCCGTCCGTACGCCTCGGGCGGCACGGCGGCGGCCATCTCCGCCGCCGACTCCGCGTAGTTCCACAGACCGTCGGTGCACACCACCACCAGGCCGGACCGGTCCGGTTGGAACGACGCGGTGTGCGGCTCCAGTTCGTAGGCGTCTGCGCCGAGCCAGCCCGTGATGGCGTGGGCGCGCTCGTCGGCGTACGCCTCCGCCTCGTTCATGAGGCCGGCCGCCACCATCTGCGCGGCCCAGGAGTCGTCCTCCGTGAGCCGGGCCGGCGGGTTGGAGCGGTCCTCGGGAACCCAGTAGACACGGCTGTCGCCGACCCAGCCGACGACCAGCAGACCGCCCGCCATGACCGCGCCGACCAGGGTGCAGGCGGGGGCGTTCTGATGGCGGTGCTGATCGTGCTCCAAGGCCCGACCGGGGACCTGCGCCAGTGCGTTGACCGACTCGGAGGCGGCCACGATCGCCTCGTGCATCGCCTGCTGCGGATGGGTGCCGCGGGGCAGGGACTCCAGCAGCGCCTCGTTGGCGGCGCCCGCCGCGGCTGCCGACGCCTCGTCGGGGCGGGTCGCCGACGAGACGCCGTCGCACACGATGGCGACGACGGCCGGGGAACCGTCCGGCAGAGCGGTGCAGGACACCGCGAACGCGTCCTCGTTGCGGTGGTGGCGCAGGCCCCGGTCGCTGACCGCCGCCACCGAACCCAGCTCCTGCTCCATGTGGTCGCGTTCGCGGGGCTGGGCGTGGCCGCAGTTCTCGCAGTAGCCGTCGTCGTCCACATGCCCCGAGCGGCAGGCCACGCAGACCTTGACGCCGGCCGTCGGGGCACCGGCCGTGGCGTGCTCCACGGTACGGGGGTCGGGCGCGGCCAGTTCGAAGTCGCCCGAGGCGTCCGGGACGTCCTGGGGGGCGGCCCCCGGAGCGTCCGGCTCGTCGAAGCGGACCGCCGTCCGGTCGGCGGTGGGCAGCGGCTTGCCGCCCGAGTCCACGCCAGGGAGGTCGGCGGGGCGGTGCGTGGGCGCCGGCAGGTCGGAGCTGTCCGTCCCGGAGGCGGGAGGCCACTCCACCGGGCGGGCGGCGGCAGGTACCGGCACGCCCTGCGCGGGCACCGTGATGGCGACCGTCGGGCGGTCGCCGGGCGACGCCGGCACCACGGAGAGGTCGTACCCGCACGCTCCGCAGAACAGGTCGCCCTGCTCCAGCGGTTCCTCGCAGCTGGGGCACCCCGGCAAGGAGGCCTGCTGGTGGATCTGTGACATCTTCACACCCAGGTCCGGGGGCGGAAACGGTTGGCCCGCTCCACCAGTTCGATCCTCTCGTCGCCCCGCTGCGCGAGCCGGGCGAGCATCCGGTACGAGCGTTCGAGACCGAACCTGAGGCCTCGCTCGTCCAGCTCACTGCCCAGTACCGTCCTCGGGCCCGCGGCTGCGGGAAAGGACGGAGCTGACGGCTGAGCCGTGGGACTACCGGAGAGTACCCAGTCAAGTGCCGTACCCAGTACCTCGGTCGACAACTGTTCACGTCTCACCGCGTCCAGGCCGTAGTCCCGCAGCGCGGTCACCTGGTCCGCGGCGGCGGACAGGTCGTCGATCAGCGGCTCGTACGGTGCCCGCCCACGGAGCCGGGCCCGCACCGCGGCCACCCGGGCCGCCGTGTAGTGGATCGACGACTCGGGTACGGACTCCAGCGTCCGCACCGCCCCGGCCCGGTCACCGGCGGCGACCTGCACCCGGGCCAGACCGAACGCCGAGCTGACGAAGCCCGGGTCCGTCGCCCACACCAGGCGGTAGTACTCCGCGGCGTTGTCCAACTGCCCCAGCACCTCCGCGCAGACGCCCAGCGCGAGCTTCGGCGCGGGCTCGCCGGGGAAGGCGTCGTAGACCGCGTCGAAGGACAGCGCGGCGATCCGGTGATCACCGGTCACCAGCGAGGTGATCCCGCGGTACCAGACCACCCGCCAGTCGTCCGGGTGCTGCGCCTCCACCGACGTCAGCGCCCGCATGGCGGAGCCGAGTTCGCCCGTCTCCAGACGGGCGCGCAGCTCCCGCAGCCGGGTCTCGAGCGAGGCGGCGGGCACGGAGTGGAGGGCGGCGATCAGCTCGGCGGCCGCCGACGTCATCACCCCGGCGAGGAACCCGGCGTTGGGGTCGTTCGGGTCGACCCGGGGGACCGGCAGGGCCAGCGAGGCCGCCCGCGCGTCGAACGCGGCCAGCAGGGGCGTCGCGCCCGGGTACACGGCCGGGGGAGCCACCGGCCCAGGGACCGCCGCGCGAGGTGCCGGAACGGTGGCCGCCTGTGTCTGCGGGTACGCCCCCGCGCCGCCCGGAACGCCGCTCCCGGTACTGCCCCGGACATGGGTGTCGGGCGCGTACAGCGGGCCGGCACCCACGGCCTGCGGCGCCACGGCGCAGGGAGCGGTCCCCGGAGCGGCCGGCGGAACGGGGACGGACGCCGGGAAAGAGGCCGGGAGGGCGGCAGTCCCACGGCGGCCCCCGAAGCGCCCCGTACCGCCGGACGGACCGGTCCGGACACCGAGCCGCGACACCTCGTCGGTCAGCTCCGCGAACAACTCCGTGTCCGTCACGCGCGTCTCCACACCGAACAGGGTCGAGAGCGCCGAGCGTGGCCGCCCCGTCTGCAGGGCGACCACCTCCCGCAGCACACCCGTCAACTGCTCCGCCATCTCGGCGGCCGAGGAGAACCGGCGGTCGGGGTCCGGGTCGGTGGCCCGCACGAGCAGCCGGTAGAACGACTCGTACCTCCGGAACACCTCGATGTTGTCCGGATCGGGCAGCGCGTCCACGAAGACGTTCGTGTACCCCTGGAAGTCGAAGGTCAGCACCGCGAGCGTCCGCGCGACCGTGTAGAGGTCGGAGGCGACGGACGGGCCGGCCTCCGCCACCTCGGGCGCCTGGTAGCCGACGGTGCCGTAGATGGCCGACTCGGCGTCGTCCATCCTGCGCACCGCGCCCATGTCGATGAGCTTGAGCTGGCCCTCGGTCTGGATCGCGTTGTCGACCTTGAAGTCGCAGTACAGCACATTGCGGCTGTGCAGGTGGCCGAGCGCCTCCAGCGCCTCGATGCCGTACGCGCAGGCCTGCTCGACGGGCAGCGGGTCACGCTTCCCGGCCGGTGTGCGGCGCTCGTTGGCGATCTCCTTGAGCGACTTCCCGCCGACGTACTCCATCACGATGTAGCCGTCGAGCGACCCGGTGCGCTGGTCGAGGTGTTCCACGAAGTTGTAGATGCGGACGATGTTGGAGTGTTCGATCTCCGCGAGGAAGCGCCGCTCGGAGATGGCCGCCGCCATGGCGTCCTGGTCCCCGGTGTCCAGCAGGCCCTTGAGGACCACCCAGCGGTCCGAGACGGCGCGGTCCACCGCGAGATAGACCCAGCCCAGCCCGCCGTGCGCCAGGCAGCCCGCCACCTCGTACTGCCCGTGCACGACGTCCCCGCCGCGCAGCTTGGGCACGAAGGAGTAGGGGTGACCGCACTTGGTGCAGAACCCCTCGGTACGGCCAGGCCGTTCGCCGCGCGCCCGGCCCACCGGCGCCCCGCAGTCGGAGCGTGAGCAGAACCGCTTCCGCTCGGGGACCTCGGGATTCGCCATCACCGCGTCGTGCGGGTCGGGCCGCGGTACGTCGGGGACGAGCACCAGACCCGCGCCGAGCCTGCCGCGCCCGGAGGAGGCGCCCGTCGAGGCGCCCGAGGAGCGCACCGAGACGGAGGGTGAGGTGGAGTTTCCGGACAGGGAGCGGGACAGCCGCCCGGAGACCGACCGCCGGGAGGTCGACGAGCGGGAGGAGCGCGCGGACGCCTGTGAACCGGTCCGCTGCGAGGTGCTGCCGCTTCCCCGGCCGCCGGCCGCCCTGCCGCCGCCCGCGATGCCGGTGGGCGGCGAACTCACCATGCCCGTCGGCGACACGACCGGCGCCAGGCCGCAGGTGCCGCAGTACAGCTCACCGCCGCCCATGTCCTCGTAGTCGCCCTCACACGTGGGGCGCTGGCACCGGTTGCTCATGATGTCTCCCCCTGTCCGTCGTGCTCGCCCCGACGGCGTGGTGTCAGCAGTTCGGTGACCGCGTGCTGATAGCGCAGCACCGTCTGTTCGGCGACGCGCAGATCGCACGGCGCGCTCCACAGCATCCGGCGGGCCGCGTCGTACCGCGCGATCAGCAGGGGATCCTCGGCCAGGCCGTGCCGGGCCACCTTCGCCTTGTACGCGTCCAGCCTGCCGCGCAGCTCCGCACGGACCGCGAGCGGTGCCGTGACGGACGTCAGCGATTCGCGGGCGCGCAGCAGTTCTTCCTCGGCCTCCCGCTCCAGCGAGTCCAGCAGCGGCGACAGCCGGTTCCACTGGGCGTGCCTGCGGTATTCGGAGGCGACGGCCAGCCGCTCCTGCAGCGCGGTCGGCGGGCCGCTGACGGGGGGCACCTCCGACGCGGCGATCTTCGCGAGCACCTCGCCGCGCGCGGAGCGGGCCTCGGCCAGCGTACGGTTCGCGCGCGACAGCAGGTCACGCACGTGGACCAGGCGCTGCTCGGCGTCCTGCCGGACCGCCAGCACCGCCTCGATCTCCCGGCGCACGTCCTCCAGGGCGCGGGCCGCACGGTCGTAGCGCGTGGTGTCGGGCCGCCCTCCGCCGGGCGCGGCGCTGCCGGGGCCCGGCAGCCAGAACGCCAACGGATCAGAGATCACCTGCACCCGCAGTACGGTCAGCTCCTCGGCGATCGACTCCAGGTCGTCACCCGCCGGATGCTCCCCGGGGCGTACGCCGACGGAGTGTGCCAGCGAGCCGGTCCGGTGCAGCTCGGTGGCCAGCAGGTCTATCCGGGCGGGCAGCGTCGACCAGACGGAGTCCGACGCGAGGACCATGTCCAGTGCGTGGGCGTACAGGTCGTTCATCCGGGCGACCAGCTCCTCCAGCGTGAACCGTTCGGAGAGCCGGGCCGGACCGGTGAGCGAGGCGCCCGGGCCGGCCGCTCCCTGGTTCGCCACGGTCACACCGTCGCCGCGCAGCAGGTCGGTCAGGGCCATCAGGTCGCTCCTGCCGGGGTAGCGACGTCTGGCCCGTATCTCACGGGCCGAGGCCAGCGCCCCGGCGTAGGCGTCGAAGTACCTCCAGAGCAGCGTGATCGACTGTTCGGCGGAGGCCCAGCGTTCCTTCGTGACACCGGTCAGATCGGCGCCCTCCAGGAGCCGGCGGCCGGCATGTTCCTCAAGGGCGAAGAGCGAGCTCTCGATGGCCTCGTGTTCCGCACCGAGCCGGGCCAGCGTACGGTCCGCCTCGTCCCGGCCCATGACAGGGTCAGGGTGCCTCCCCGCGAAGCCGGGGAAGGTTCCCGCCATGCCCATCGATCACCTCTCCACTCGGTTCGCCGGGCCCGGAGGCCCGAACAGGTTCAGTTGCTGCGGTACTCGGGCGCCGGGGGCCCCTTGATGCCGGGCAGCCCCTCCGCCAGCCACGCGCGGTACGACTTCATCCAGGCACTGTTCGCACCACCCGCGCGGTACTCCTCCAGTACGTGGTTGACCCGGGCCACCAGGTCGTCGGCGCCGAGCTTCGCGGCGACGCCGTAGTACTCGGTGGTGAACGGTCCGTCGCCCTTGAGCTCCACCGCCGGGTCCTGGGCCGCCTGACCGGCCGCCAGCGCGTTGTCCGTGACCACCGCGTCGACCTCGCCGAGCTGCAACCGCACCAGGCAGTCCAGCTGGTTGGGGACCGTCAGCTGGTCCTCGTCCAGCGCGGTGTCGTCGTGCTCGTCCGTGAAGACCGCGCCGAAGGACTTCTCGTCCAGCGCGTCGTACGCCGTCGAGCCCTCGGCCGAGCAGACCCGCTTGCCCTTGAGTGACTCGTTGTAGCCGTCGATCGTGGACTTCTTGGGGGCCAGGACCTGCTGACCGGCCTGGAAGTAGGCCGTGGAGAACGAGACCTGTTCCGCGCGCTCGCAGTTGATCGTCATCGTGCGTACGACGACGTCGACCTTGTCGTGCTCCAGGGCCGCGATGCGCTGGTTGGTGGGAATGGCGCGGAAGATCACCGCGTCGCGGTCGCCGAGGATGTCCTCCGCGATCGCCCGCACGAGATCGATGTCGAAGCCTTCGAGCGTGCCCGTGCCGGTCTCCGGATTCCGGTAACCCCACCGGAAGCTGTTCTGGTCGACACCGGCGATCAGCTTGCCGCGCTCCCTGATCTTCCGGATGCTCGGGCCGTCGGCGTCCTGGGCCGGCAGGCTCGCCTCCGGGTCCTCGCACTGCTCGGCCTCGGCGGGCACCGCCGAGGTGGCGCCATGGCCCGTGCTCTGCCCGCCGAACGTCCCGTCGCCGTGCGCCAGCGGCAGCAGGGTGAGCGAGGCCGTGACGGCGCAGGCCACCGCCATGCCCGTCACGCCGCCCCAGCCGCGCAGCCTGCCGCCGGTGGCCCAGCCCTTCGCCCTGGTCATCGCTCGTCCCCTCACCGGTACTCCGAGAGCCTGCGGTTGACCCCTGTCATCACGCCGGCCGCACCCAGCAGGGCGAGGACCGCGGCCCCGACAGGCAGCCCGCCCAGCGCCCCGCGCCCGTCCCCGGCCGCCGCGTCGAACTCGTCCTGTTCATGGGCGAGTGCCCGTTCCAGCGCGTCGTCGACCTTCCCGAAGGACTCGCCCGTGGAGTCCTTCGCGCCGATGATCTGCGCCAGCGCGCTGTCGTACTCACCCCGGTCGTCCGTCGTCCGGGCCTTCTTGTGGCGGTCCTGCCACTCGGACACACTCTTGATCGCGGCGTCCACCGGTTCGCTCCCCCGGGAGTCGTCGGCGGCGAGGTTCCGCGCGCTCTCGAGCTGTGTGCCGAGTGCCTTCATGCCCGTGCCGTAGTCGGTCTCGTACTTGTCCTGCGTGCCGTCCGGGGTGAGTACGGCCCCCCGGGCGACCAGTGTGAGGTTCTCGTTCGCGCGCGCCTTGAGCGAGTTGATCCGGGCCTTGTTGAGGACGTCGAGTGACTCCTGCCCGTGCACCATCGCGCTACGCAGCTCGGTCCTGGCCACCGTGTGCCCGACAGCCAGCCAGAGCAGCACCACCGTGGCCGCGGCGGTCGCCGCGAGCAGTCCGTGGTTGAAGACGCGGTTCGTCCTGCGGTAGTTGCGCCGCTGCGTCCACGCCAGCGCGGCCAGCGCCACGATCCCGGCGGCCAGCGAGAGGAAGGGCCACTGCCGCGCGTCGGCCGAGTCCGATCCGAGCCGGCCGGTCTCGGCCGCGTACAGCCGCTCGGCGGCCGGGAGGATCTCGTTCGTCATCTTCTGGTTGGCGTACCGGAGATAGGCGCCGCCGAGCGGCAGCCCCTGCCGGTTGTTGGCCCTGGCACGCTCGATCAGACCCGTGTACTCGGGAAGCAGCTCGCCCAGGGTGATGATCTCCTGGTGCGACGAGGCGTCGGTGCTCGCCGCGGCCTCGACCAGCAGCCGGGAGGCCTCCTTGATGTCCGCCTTGTACTGGGCGTGCACATCCGGGGGCTCCTGGGCGCCCGCGAGGAAGCCGCTCGCCGCCATCGTGTCCGCGTCGGCCAGCGAACGGTAGATGCTCGCGGCGCCCGCGCTCAGCGGCTGACTGCGGGTCACCACGTCGTCGGCGGACGACGCCCGCCCGGAGATCTCCAGGTAGGTGACCCCTCCGAACACCACGACCAGCAGGGCCAGTGCGGCGCCGATGATCTGCAGCCTGCCCGGCTCGGTCGTCGCCGCGGCGCGCAGCCGCTCGACGGCCACGGACGGGACGCCACGGCGCGGCGCGGGTACGGTCACGGGCGCGGACGACTGATCCGGTCCGGGCTCACGCAGCGCGGTCCCGCTCGGCGGGTGTGTCACTTGACCTCCCCCTCGGTCACTGACGTCGACCCGGGCCCCCGGCCGATCGGGGGACGACTGGTCCTGGCCAGAAGTATGGACCCAGGGGGCCCGGTCCACCAGGAATGCCCAAATCCCGGGCCGTCCCCCCGTATTCGATCAGGATGTGCGTAAACGATCAAGGCGGTCGGCCGGGCGCGCCCCTCGGTGGACCGATCTACCCACTGTTCTCCCCACCATGAACACGTTCGGGACAGCTGATCGGTTCCCGAACCCATCGGTTCCCGGACGCATCGGGCGTCCCGCGCGGCATCGCAGGGGACGCCCTCCCGCCCTCAGACGTACTGCGCCCGCAGCCTGGTGTGCACCGCCGGGGCGGCCCCCGTGCGGTCCAGACCCAGCAGCCCGGCGCCCAGCACCGGTGGCGCAGAGACGACCCGGACCACCGCCTTCGGGGCGCGTACGGCGAGGAGCCGGGCGATCCGGTCGTCCAGAGCCGGGTGGCGGGCCGCCAGCACGCTGCCGCCCAGGACCACGGGCACCTCCTCCTCCAGCAGTCCGAGCCGGGTCAGTGAGACCGAGGCCATCGCCACGACCTCGTCGCCGAGCCGGTCCACCAGATCACCCGCGATCCGGTCACCGGCCGCGGCGGTGGCGAACAGCACCGGCGTCATCTCGTGCCGGCGCGCGTAGGGGATGTGCCCCAGGTGCAGTGCCTCGATCAGCGCGTACATCGAATCGAGCCCGAAGTGCTCCGGCAGGGAACGCGCCAGCTCGGTCGGCTCCCCGCGTCCGTCCTCGGCCCTCGCCGCGAACCACATCGCCTCCTCCGCGAGTCCCGAACCGCCGCCCCAGTCACCGGACATCCGGCCGATCGCGGGGAAGCGGGCGGTGGCCCCGTCCGGCCCCATGCCGACGCAGTTGATCCCCGCGCCGCACACCACGGCCACCCCCCGGGGTTCGTCGGCCCCCGCCCGCAGGATCGCGAAGGTGTCGTTGCGGACCTCCACGGTGCGGCCCCAGCCCCGGGCCTCCAGGGCCTGTGCCAGATCACGCTCCTCGACCGGGAGATCCGCGTTGGCGAGACAGGCGGACACATGCTCGGCACCGTCCACCCCGGCCCGCGCCAGTGCCGGACGGACCGCCTCCGCCAGCCCGTCCACGGCCGCCACGACCCCGACGACCGGCGGTTGGAAACCACCCCCGCGCGCGGCGCCGAGGACCGTGCCGTCGGCGCCGATCACGGCCACGTCGGTCTTGCTGTTGCCCGCGTCGATCGCGAGCACATGTGCGGTCAGGCCCACGCCAGGTGCTCCCGGTTGTGCGCGATCAGCTTGTCGGTGAGCGCCTCGGCGTACTCGAACTGGCCGATCAGGGGGTGGGCCATCAGCGCCTTGAACACGCGGTCCCGGCCGCCGCGCAGCGCGGCTTCCAGGGCCAGGTCCTCGTACGCGGTGACGTGCGCGATCAGCCCGGCGTACAGCGGGTCCAGCGCGGGTACGGCGAGCGGTGCCGCGCCCGTGCGGCCGACCCGGGACTGGACCTCGATCACCGCGTCGTCCGGCAGGAACGGCAGCGTCCCGTTGTTGTACGTGTTGACGACCTGCACGGCGGAGCCGCCCCCGCCGAGCAGCGAGGACGCCAGGTCCACGGCGGCCTCCGAGTAGAAGGCGCCGCCGCGCTTGCCCAGCAGCGCGGGCTTCTCGTCCAGCGCCGGGTCGCCGTACATCTCCAGGAGTTCCTTCTCCATCGCGGCCACCTCGGCCGCCCGGGACGGCTTCGTACCGAGTTCCCGTACGACCTCGTCGTGCGCGTAGAAGTACCGCAGGTAGTACGAGGGCACCACGCCGAGCCGGTCGACGATCTGCCGCGGCATGCGCAGGTCGCCGGCGATCGCGTCGCCGTGCTCCGCGAGCAGCTTCGGCAGGACGTTCTCGCCGTCCGGCCCGCCCAGGCGTACCCCGAGCTCCCACGTCAGGTGGTTGAGCCCGACGTGGTCGAGGTGCACCTCGGCGGGTGTCACGTCGAGCAGCGCGGCGAACTTGCGCTGGAAGCCGATCGCCACGTTGCACAGGCCGACGGCCTTGTGCCCGGCCTGGAGCAGCGCCCGGGTGACGATTCCGACCGGGTTGGTGAAGTCGATGATCCAGGCGTCGGGGTTGGTGCGGCGTACCCGCTCGGCGATGTCCAGGACGACCGGAACGGTGCGGAGTGCCTTCGCGAGACCGCCCGCCCCGGTGGTCTCCTGACCCACGCACCCGCATTCGAGCGGCCAGGTCTCGTCCTGGTTGCGGGCGGCCTGGCCGCCGACGCGGAGCTGGAGCAGGACCGCGTCGGCGCCGGCGACCCCGGCGTCCAGGTCGGAGGTGGTGACGATCTTCCCCGGGTGTCCCTGTGTGGCGAAGATCCGCCGTGCCAGGCCGCCGACCAGCTCCAGCCGGTCGGCCGCCGGATCGACGAGCACGAGCTCCTCGACCGGCAGGGTGTCCCGCAGCCGCGCGAAACCGTCGATCAGTTCGGGGGTGTAGGTGGACCCGCCACCAACTACTGCGAGCTTCATGGTCTTCAGCCCTTTACTCCGGTGAGGGTGACGCCTTCGACGAAGGCCTTCTGGTGCGAAGAAGAACACGATGACGACCGGCGCCATGATGAGCACCGTCGCGGCCATCGTCAGGTTCCAGTTGACCGCGTGGGCGCTCTTGAAGGACTCCAGGCCGTAGCTCAGGGTCCAGGCGCCCGGGTTTCAGGCGGTGTCGAAGACGCTGTCGCGCGCCTGGGCGAGAGCGGTTCGCAGCGCGCCGGTCAGGATCGGATCGCCGTCGATGTCGCTGATCCGGAGCAGCGGCCTGGGCAGCGCCAGACCGGTCATCTCGGCCTCGACCCGCTGACGGAGGTCCTCTCCGCCGGCCTGGGCCACGAGAC
Source organism: Streptomyces sp. NPDC005794 (assembly GCF_042871445.1). Lineage (NCBI taxonomy): Bacteria > Bacillati > Actinomycetota > Actinomycetes > Kitasatosporales > Streptomycetaceae > Streptomyces > Streptomyces sp. NPDC005794. Next base: position 237,602 of record NZ_JBIAIN010000004.1, on the reverse strand, counting down.
CGGAGAGGACGACCAGCTCGGGATCGACCACGGCGACCACGGACGCGAGGCCGGTGGCCAGCCTGCGGGCGACCTCGGCGCACACGGCCTCGTCGGCGAGGGCCTCGGCCGGCGGCCTGCCTCCCGCCAGGTCGCGTACGGCGGGGATGGAGACCTGGCTCTGGAAGCCGCCCCCCGCGTCGGGACCGGCCCAGTCGGCCGCCCCGCCGCGGGCGAGCGGGGCGCCGGGGAGCGGCATGTAGCCGATCTCCCCGGCGCCGCCGGTGGCGCCGCGCAGCAGGGTGCCGCCCAGCACGATCGCGGCGCCCACGCCCTCGTCGAGCCAGACGAGCACGAAGTGGTCGTGGTCCTGTGCCGCACCTTCGTACTGCTCGGCGATGGCCGCGAGGTTCACGTCGTTCTCGATCACGACCGGCCTGCCGACCACCTCGGCGAGGTCGGCGATCAGGGTGCGTGAGTGCCAGCCGGGCAGATGGGGCGCGTAGCGCAGCTGGCCGGTGTGCGGGTCGATCGCGCCCGGTGTGCCCACCACCACGGCGGCGAGGTCGTCATGACCGAGACCGGTCGGGCGCAGGGCGCCGTCCACGGCCTCGGCGACGAGCTGGGCCGTGCGGTGACGTACGTCCCCCGCGACCGCCTCGGCCTCCACGCGGCAGGAGCCGACCACCGTGCCGGTGATGTCGGCGACCACCGCGTCGATGCCGGTCGGCCCGACGGAGAGCGCCGCGACGTGGGCGGCGGCCGGGTCGATCTCGTACAGCACGGCGTTGGGCCCGGGGCGCCCGCTCTGGCTGCCCGTCGAGCGGACCAGTCCCGCCTCCTCCAGCCGCGCCAGCAGCTGGGAGGCGGTGGGCTTGGAGAGCCCGGTGAGTTCGCCGATGCGGGTGCGGGTGAGGGGGCCCTGGGAGATCAGGAGATCGAGCGCGGCCCGGTCGTTCATGGCGCGCAGAACGCGGGGGGTGCCCGGTGTGGTTCCGGCCATGAGCGCCGCCGCCTTCTGTTAGGAAACTTTCCTATCGATGAGAGGACGGTAGGGGCGGCGTCACGGACCCGTCAATGGGAAGCGCCCCCGGGGCAACCAAAGCGTTACCTGCGGGGGCGCTGTACGCACCGGCTGTTCAGCCGGTCACTTCGTCATGCTCGGCGGCGGTATCGGGGTCGCCGCCAGCGACTGCGGTGACGTCGCCGAGGCGTACGCCGACGGGGCGGCCATGCCGGCCGTCGGGTCCGAGGCCGAGGCGCCGTCCGCCTCGACGGCCAAGGGGCCGACCATCTGGATGCCTGCCGTGTCCAGGGCCTGCTTGATCCGCCAGCGCAGCTCGCGCTCGACGCCCAGCGATTTGCCCGGCATGGTCTTCGCCGTGACCCGTACGGTCATCGAGTCCAGCAGCACCGCGTCCAGGCCGAGGATCTCCACCGGGCCCCACAGCCGCTCCGACCAGGGCTCCTCCTTGGTCATGGTCCCGCCCGCCTCCGTGATCGCGGCGCGGACCCGGATCAGGTCCTCCGTCGGGCGGACCGTGACGTCGACACCGGCCGTGGACCAGCCCTGGCTGAGGTTGCCGATCCGCTTCACCTCGCCGTTGCGGACGTACCAGATCTCACCGTTGTCGCCGCGCAGCTTGGTGACGCGCAGGCCGACCTCGATGACCTCGCCGGAGGCGACACCCGCGTCGATCGAGTCGCCGACGCCGTACTGGTCCTCCAGGATCATGAAGACACCGGAGAGGAAGTCGGTGACGAGATTGCGCGCACCGAAGCCCAGGGCCACACCGGCGACCCCCGCGGAGGCCAGCAGCGGGGCCAGATTGATCTGGAAGGCGCCCAGGATCATCAGGGCCGCCGTGCCGAGGATCAGGAACGACGTGACCGAGCGGAGTACGGAACCGATGGCTTCGGAGCGCTGACGGCGGCGCTCGGCGTTGACCAGCAGGCCACCGAGAGCGGTGCCCTCCACCGCCTGGGCGCTGCGGTTCATCCGGTCGATGAGATTGGTCAGGGCACGCCGGATCAGGTAGCGGAGCACGATCGCGATGGCTGCGATGAGGATGATGCGGAGGCCGGTGTTCAGCCAGGTGGACCAGTTCTCCTCCACCCAGCCTGCGGCGTTCCCGGCCCGCTCGGCGGCTTCGTCCAGCGAGCCGGCGGCACCGGGTGACGAAGCCGTGGCCAGGAGGGCGGACAGGGACACGACGGGGACCTCCAGGTGGGGCGACAGCGGACCAACCACAGTAACGAAGCCGGGGGAGTGGTTCGTTGCCGTCGATGGAGGAGAGACACGTCTCACCCCGGGACGCACGGGGGTGCGGCCGGTCCCCGACGGTGCGGGCCGCCCTGCTGGGGCACCCGTTCGAGGGGGCCCGGGCCGTGCGGACGGCCGGCCGGTGAGAAAAATCCCTCCGGCCCGTTACCCGTACGTGGTGGCGCTCGGACCAGGCATGAGGAGAGACTGAGACCGGATCGTCCCGGCGCGAGCCACGCGTCGCCGGCGCACAAGGAGGCATCCACGTGCCGCACGTCCTGGTTCTCAACGCTTCGTACGAGCCGCTCGGCGTCGTACCTCTCCGCCGCGCGCTCGTCCTCGTCCTCGAGAACAAGGCCATCTGCCTCGAGGAGTCCGGCGCCTTCATGCACAGTGCCACCTGTGCCGTTCCCGCGCCCAGCGTCGTCCGCCTCAAGCGGTTCGTGCGCGTCCCCTACCGGGGGCCCGTTCCGCTCACCCGCCGTGCGCTCTTCGCGCGGGACGGCGGCCGCTGCATGTACTGCGGGGCAGCCGCGACGAGCGTCGACCACGTCATCCCGCGCAGCCGCGGCGGGCAGCACGCCTGGGACAACGTGGTGGCGGCCTGCCGCCGCTGCAACCACGTCAAGGCGGACCGCCATCTTCCCGAGCTGGGCTGGCGGCTGCGCCACCAGCCGGCGCCGCCCAGTGGTCTCGCCTGGCGGATCATCGGGACCGGACACCGGGATCCGCGCTGGCTGCCCTACTTGCAGCCGTTCGGCGCGGACGACGTGATGGCCCGGATCGATGGCGTTTCCGCCTGAGGAACCGGGCCTTCGCCGTCCGTGGGCGGCCCGCGTCAGCGACTCTTCTCGTCCTCACCGGCGACGGCGTAGGCCTCGACCGACCAGAGCGAGTAGCCGTACTGTGTGGCCCGGCCGTCGCCCTGGACCCTGATGAAGCGGGTGTCCTTCGCGTCCATCCGGACCGACTCGCGCCCGCCGCCGCCTTCCCGCACGGTCGCCGCCGTACGCCAGGTGCGGCCGTCCGGGGACACCTGCACGCGGTAGCGGGAGGCGTAGGCGTCCTGCCACCGCAGCACGACCTGGCCCAGCCGCACCGGCCCGGGCAGCTCGGCCTGCCACCAGGCGCCGTCCTCGACGGGTGAGGACCAGCGGGTCTCCGGATCGCCGTCGGAGGCTGCCGCCGCCGGGAAGTCCGGGGTCTCGTCGCCGGACGAGGACGCCTTGGCCTTACGCACCAGATCGGGGCCCTCCGTGCGCGGGAAGGCCCGGACGGTCAGAGTGCTCTCCTCACCCTCGAAACGCAGTAGCACCTCGTACTCGCCGGCCGGGGTGCCGGCCGGCACGGTGATGTCCACGGGGATGTCGGTGCGGGAGCCCCGTGTCACCGTCGTCTGCTTCGGGACCTTCACCTCGACGCCCTTGGGCGCCTTCGCCGTGAGCGTGCCCTTCACCTTGCCGGGGCGCCCGCCGGCCAGCCGCGCCTCGACCCGCTGGGTGCCGCCCCCGATCACGGCGTCCGTGGTGTCGCGGACGAGGGCGAGCCGGGCCGCCGGTTCGTCCGCGAACCACGGGACGATCGCCCGCACCTCCGGGGCCCCGGGCGTGTTCGTCACCCCCGGGGCGAGGGGGCCGACGAAGACGGGGCGGGCGGACGGAACGGTGACCCGCAGCGCGTCCGCGCGCAGGCCCTTCACCGCGGTCTGCGTCCAGCCCGACGCCGAGAGGGAGCCCATGCCGCGCCAGCCCTCGCCCGGGACATGGACCTCGAGGACCGCGTCCGGCGCCCCGTCGTCCGGCCGGGCCAGCGTGGTGACGGCCTCCAGCGTGCGGGCGCGGTCGAGCCGGAGCGTGTAGCCCTGCGCGTCCCGGCTCGCCGTTCCCGCGTCGCGGTCGGTGCCGTTCCAGGCTTCGGCCTCCTTCAGGACCCGGTCCAGGAACGGGTCCAGGACGCCCTTGCCGACCGTCGCCGTGCTCGCCCGGATCTTCGCGCGCAGCGGCTCGAGCGCCAACTGGGCCTGCCAGGCGGCCGCCCCGTCGCCGCGCTCCTGCGCCCGCAGCAGGTCGACGGCGAGTTCGCCCGCCCTGCCGTACCGGGCCAGTTGCTCGGTCCACGGCCGCACCTCGTCCTGGAGCCGGCCGCCCACGGGGGCCGCCAGCCGCTCCTGGGCCTGCCGCATCACACCGAAGGCGGCCCGCAGCTCACGTGCCGCCTCGCCCGCGTCGTCCGCCGTGTCCGCGGCCCGACGCGCAGCCCAGAACGCCTCCAGCAGCGGCCGGAGGTACGCGGACTCGTCGCCGCCCAGCACCGAGGTGGCGCTGTTGCCCGCCAGGGCCCCCAGCGCCGCCCGGACGGTGGCGTCGCCGCCCGCCAGATCGTCCATGGCCGCCTGCCAGGAGTCCTGCGGCCGGTACCCCTTCGGGTTCCAGGCGAAGTCGGCGGCCGTGAACAGCGGGATACGGGACGCCGAGGGCTGCTCCATGGCGTTGGCCAGCAGTGCCGCGGAGCCGCTGGCCACCGCGGGGTCACGGCCGGTGTACGGGCCGAGGAAGATGCGGTCCCCCGCGTAGTCGTTGACCGGGTAGTTGTCCATGGTGACCAGGGGATGGCGGAAGGCGTCGCGCGCGCCCGCCAGGTCCCGTCCGGTGATCGTTTCGGGTACGACCCCGACACCGGTCCAGGCCACCTCCACCCGGTCGTCCAGCTCCGCGGCGAGCGCCGTGCGGTAGTCGGTGGCACCCTCCTGGTAGAACTCGGTGGGCATCACCGACAGCGGCTCCGCGTCCGGGTGCCGGTCCGCGAGGTGCCGGGCGACCGCGCTCGCGACCCTCGCCTGCGCCCTGGCCGCCGCCTCGGGCCCGCTGCCGAACGTCTCCGCGTCCTGGTCGCAGTGCCATTCGCTGTAGCTGACGTTCTGGAACTGCAGCTGGAAGGCCCGCACGCCCAGGGCCCACATCGCGTCGATCTTCCGGGTGAGCGCCCGCACGTCCGCGTCGGAGGCCATGCACATCGCCTGCCCGGGCGAGACGGCCCAGCCGAGCGTCACATGCTCGGCCCGCGCCTTCTCGGCCAGCGCGCGGAAGTCGGCGCGCTCGGCGGCGGGGTACGGATCGCGCCAGCGGGTCTGCCGGTACGGGTCGTCGCCGGCCGCGTAGAGGTAGCGGTTCTGTTTCGTGCGCCCCATGAACGCGAGCTGGGCGAGCCGCTCCTCGCGGGTCCACGGCTGCCCGTAGAAGCCCTCGGTCATCCCGCGGACCGCGGCACCCGGCCAGTCGCGGACCACGGCTCCGGCGACGGTGCCGTCCCGCTCGAGCTGGCGCAGGGTCTGGACTGCGTGGAACAGGCCGTCCTCGCCGACCCCGTCCAGAGCGACCGTGGGCCGGTCCTCGGCCCTGCCCACGGCGAGGCGATAGCCCCCGGACGGCAGATCGGCGCGCTCGGAGGCGCGCAGCACCCGCAGCGCCCGGTCCGCGTCGGCGCCGCCGAGCCGGATCACCGGGCCCCTGCCGGGCAGGGCGTCGTGCACCGTGCGTACACCGGCGTCGCGCAGCAGCGTCCGCAGCGCCTCCACGGCGTACGGATCGGCCTTCGCGTCGGCGAGGAGGGTGACCTCGGTTCCCAGGGCGACGGACTGCCCGGACGCCTTGACGGACTGCGGCCGGGGCCAGACGGCGGGCGGCCGCGCGTCATCGGCGCGGTCCTCAGCCGTCGTGGCGGGGGGGACGGGGGCCGCGACGGCGGCCGGCGCGAACGGGCCGAGCAGTCCGCCGATCACAGCCACGGCGACGGCTGTCGCATGCCTCCTGCGCCCGAGCTGCACGCCGTACTCCTTCGAAAGATCCCCGCCCGGCAGTGACGTCCGAGCCCACCACCAGGGCGCCGGGGTGTCAATGCGCATGGCCGGTTTGACCGATATGCCGGGTGTGTTGGCTGGTGTGGCGTGTGGGTATCCGGGGGAGACTCGCCGGGTGGCCGAAAGTCACCCATACCTGGCGTACGGGGGAACGGAATGTGACCTACGGCACGTTGGGCTCGTTGTCATAACGCCTATGTCACGTCCACGCCTGCTCCCGCGCCCGCTGGGTAGGCCTGCTGTGTCCTGTCGTCCATGGCCAGGAGGCCAACGTGCCCGCTTCCGCGCAGCTTCTGCTCTCCGCCCTCTCCAAACAGGTACCGAGCCCCACGGGTCCCGATCCGCTGGCAGGCGAGAAGTCCCCGACCCTCACCGTCCCTCCGATGATCAGTGAGCTCCCGCTCGCCGATGTCTCCCACCTGACCGGTGAACCCGCCTTCACCGACAGCGCCCCGCTCACCAGCGAGCCCCCGCTCGCCGACGCCACACCCCTCACGAGCGAGCCACCGCTCGCCACCGTCGCCCCTCTGACCAGCGAGCCGACAGCACCCGGCACCGCAGGGGGCATGGAGTCCCCAGGAGTCTGAATGGGCTTGTCCCGGCTCGCCGCACTGCACGGCGTCGCCACCTCCTTCTCCCCGTCCGCGGATGTCACGGTGTCCGTCCCCGACGACACGGTCACGGCCGTGCTCGCCGCGCTGGGCGTCGACGCCGCCACCCCCGCGGACGTACGGAGATCACTCGACGCGGCCGAATCGGCGGCGGCCTCCCGACTGCTCCCGCCGACGGTGGTGGCCTGGTCGGGAGAACCGCTGCCGGCCGCGCTCAGCGCGCTTCCGCCCGGCGCGGTCCTGACGGTCGACCCCGAACCGGGAACCTCCGACGCGCCCTCGCCCCTGCGCATGCGGGTGCTGCCCGCCCCGGCCACGCACCCGCCGGGCGCACCGGAGACGCCCTCCTGGTGGACCGAACCGCCCCTGGGCGTCCACCGGCTGACCGTCCGTACCCAGGACCACCGGCACGCCACCGTCACGCTCGTCGTCGCTCCGGACCGTGTGCCCCAGCCGCCCGCCCGTACGCACGGATTCCTCGTCCAGCTCTACTCGATGCTGTCCGCCCGGTCCTGGGGCATGGGCGACCTCGCGGACCTGGCCGACCTCGCCGCCTGGGCGGGACGGACCCTGGGGAGCGACTTCGTCCAGGTCAACCCGCTGCACGCCGCCGTACCCGGCAGGCCGGCCGACCCGTCGCCGTACCGCCCCTCCTCGCGCCGCTTCCCCGACCCCGTCCATCTGCACATCGAGTCGATCCCGGAGTACGGCCATGTCGCCGAGCCCGGCAGGGCGGCCCTGGACGACCTGCGCCAGGAAGCCGCGGCCCTGCGCGAGGCCGTGCTGAACAAGGGCGCGCTGATCGACCGCGACGCCGTCCGGGACCTCAAGAACCAGGCCCTGGAGATCGTCCACGAGGTCCCCCTGACCCCAGGCCGCCGCGCCGCCTACTGCGACTTCCTCGCCGAACAGGGGCAGGCCCTGGAGGACCACGCCCTGTGGTGCGCCCTGGCCGAGGTGCACGGCCCTCTGTGGCGCGCCTGGCCCGAAGGACTGCGTGACCCCCGCTCCCCGGAGAGCGCCCGTGCCCGCACCGCGCTGCTGGACCGGGTCGACTTCCACTGCCGGCTGGCCTGGCTCACGGACACCCAGCTGGCCACCGCCCAGAGCGCCGCCCGGGAGTCCGGGATGGCCGTCGGGATCGTGCACGACCTCGCCGTCGGCGTCCATCCCGACGGCGCCGACACCTGGGCCCAGCAGGACGCCTTCGCCCACGGCATGTCCGTCGGCGCGCCCCCCGACGCCTTCAACGCCCACGGCCAGGACTGGGGGCTGCCCCCCTGGCGGCCCGACGCCCTCGCGGCGTCCGGTTACGCCCCCTACCGCGACCTCCTGCGCGGCCTCCTCGCCCACGCCGGGGCGCTGCGCATCGACCACGTCATGGGGCTCTTCCGGCTCTGGTGGGTTCCCGTAGGGCACCCACCCACCGAGGGCGCGTACGTCAGCCAGGACGCCGAGGCGATGCTCGCCGTCCTCGTCCTGGAGGCGCACCGGGCCGGTGCCGTCGTCATAGGGGAGGACCTCGGCACCGTCGAGCCCGGCGTACGCGAGGCGCTCGCCCGGCGCGGGGTGCTCGGCACCTCCGTGCTCTGGTTCGAGCGCGACTGGGACGGCACCGGGCGCCCGCTCGCCCCCGAGAAGTGGCGCCAGGACTGCGTGGCCACGGCGACCACCCACGACCTGCCGTCCACCGCCGCCCGGCTGACGGGCGATCACGTGACGCTCCGCCACCGGCTCGGCCTGCTCAGCAGGAGCCTGGAGCAGGAGCTCGCCGAGGACGCCGCCGACACCGCCGAGTGGCTGGCCTACCTGGCCCGTCTCCGGCTGCTGCCCGAGGGCGGCGGCGACGAGGAGGCGGCCGTCCGCGCCGTCCACCGGTTCCTGCTGCGCACCCCGGCCCGGATGACCGGGGTCTGGCTCCCGGACACCGTGGGGGACCGCCGTCCGCAGAACCTCCCCGGCACCTGGGACCAGTACCCCAACTGGCGCCTGCCCGTCGCCGATGCGGAAGGTCACCCCGTCACACTGGAGGAGATCACCGCGTCACCCCGGCTGCACAGGCTGATGGCCGTCCTGAGGGGCGGCCCCGAGGTCCGTACGGCACCCCCGGGCGCGCGCCCCTCGTAGGCGTTCGCTACGTTTGCACCGTGGACAAGAAGAACGCTATGCGCGCCGGCGCCGTCGCGGCCGGTACGACGCTGATGATGCTGCTCATGTCGTCCCCCGCGCTCGCGCTCACCCGCGACGACGGCGACGACCCGGGCCCGGGCCTGAACGTGCTGGAGACCCTCGGCCTCTACGTCGCGGCACCGATCGTCCTGTTCCTGGTGATCGCGGGACTCGTCATGGTCCTCGACAAGTCCAAGAAGCAGGCCTAGTCGGCCGACCGGAGTGCGCCGCCGGTACGACGTACCGCGCGGCGCACCGGCATGTCCGGGTGCCCGGTAGGTTTCGGCCATGACCGAGTGGGACGTCAAGAAGCTCCGCATCCTGCGCACCCTGCGCGACCGGGGCACGGTCACCGCCACGGCCGAAGCTTTGCTCATGACCCCGTCCGCCGTGTCGCAGCAGCTGACCAACCTCGCCCGGCAGCTCGGCGTCCCGCTGCTGGAGGCACAGGGCCGCCGCGTCCGGCTCACCGACGCCGCGCATCTCGTGCTGCGCCACGCCGAGGCGGTCTTCGCCCAGCTGGAGCGCGCCGACGCCGAGCTGACCGGCTATCTGCGGGGCGAGGCGGGTGAGGTGAGGGTCGGCGCCTTCTCGACCGCCGTGCCCGCCCTCGTCGTACCGGCCGTGCAGCTCCTGGGGGCCGAGGACCGCCCAGGGCCCCGGATCCGCGTACGGGAGGCGGAGGCGGCCCAGGCGTACGAGCTCCTGACGGCCGGTGAGGTGGACCTGGCGCTCTCCCTGGCGGCGCACGCCCCGACGGCCCGGGACCCCCGCTTCGCCCTGCTGCCGCTCCTGGCCGACCCGCTGGACGTGGCGTTGCCCGCCGGCCACCGCCTCGCCGCGACGCCCGCGTTGCGGCTGGCCGGCCTCTCCCGGGAAGCCTGGATCTTCGGCGGGTCCGGCCCGTGGTCGGAGATCACCACCGCCGCCTGCGAGGCCGCGGGTTTCGTCCCCGAGCAGGCCCACAGCGCCTCCGGCTGGACGGCGATCCTCGCCATGGTGCGGGCGGGCATGGGCGTCGCCCTGATCCCCCGCATGGTCTCCGCCTCCGACCGGCCGCGCGACGGCGTGGTGATGCGGGTCCTGGAGACTGACCGGCCGTACCGCCATGTGGTGGCGGCCGTACGGCGGGGCGCGGAACGCGGTCCGGCGCTCGCACGGGTGCTGGCGGCGCTGCGCGAGGTGGCAGCCGGAACCGTTAAGCAGACCTGAAGGAACCGTACGAAAACTTTCGATGGACCTGATCGGTGGGGAGGCGGACAGTGGACCCATGCCGACCGACACGATCCAGACGGAGCCCCGTTCCACCGACCCGCACGCCCATGACGCGGCCCCCTACGGCGGCGGGGATCCCTACGCCGACTACCGCGCAGGTGCCTTTCCCTTCACCGAACTGGCCGACCTCGCGGACCGCCGCCTCGGCGCGGGCGTGATCGCGGCCAACGACGAGTTCTTCGCCGAGCGCGAGAACCTCCTGATCCGCGAGCCCGCCGTCTTCGACCCCCAGCGTTTCGGCCACAAGGGCAAGATCATGGACGGCTGGGAGACCCGCCGCCGCCGGGGCGTGGACGCGGACCAGCCCTTCCCCGCTCCCGAGGATCACGACTGGGCGATCGTCCGGCTGGGCGCGCCCGGGATCGTCCGCGGCATCGTCGTCGACACCGCGCACTTCCGCGGCAACTACCCGCAGCGCGTCTCCGTCCAGGCGGCAGCGGTGGAGGGCGCACCCGGACCGGAGGAACTCCTCGCCGACGACGTGACGTGGGAGGAACTCGTCCCGCCGACCCCCGTACGCGGCCACGCCGCCAACGGCTTCGAGGTCACGGACGGCCGCCGCTACACCCACCTGCGCGTCTGCCAGCACCCCGACGGTGGGATCGCCCGTCTCCGCGTGCACGGCGAGGTCGTCCCCGACCCGGCCTGGCTCGCGGCGCTCGGCACGATCGACCTGATCTCGATCCTGAACGGCGGCATGTACGAGGACGCCTCGGACCGCTTCTACTCCTCGCCGGCCCAGATCATCCTGCCCGGCACCTCCCGCACGATGGACGACGGCTGGGAGAACCGCCGCCGCCGGGTCCGCGGCACCAACGACTGGGTGCGCTTCCGGCTGCCCGCCCAGGGCGCGGTGCGCGCGGTCGAGATCGACACCGCCTGCCTCAAGGGCAACGCGGCCGGCTGGATCGGCCTCCTCGGCCGCGACGGCGACTCGGGCGAATGGTTCGAGATCATCCCCCGCACCCGGCTCCAGCCAGACACCCCGCACCGCTTCGTCCTGGACACCGAGGCCGTGGTCACCCACGTGCGCCTGGACGCCTACCCCGACGGGGGAGTGGCCCGGATGCGCCTCCACGGATCCCTGACGGAGCCGGGTGCGGCCGAACTGGCCCGCCGCTACGACGAGTCGGCGGCGTAACCCGTCAGCTCCCGGTCCCCGCCCGGTGGACGGCTGCGCTCCGGTGCCCGTCCGCCGGGCGGTCAACGGCGCGACGGCCGTCCGGGCCGCCGATCACCCCCAGCGTCACCAGTGCGAGCGCCGCGGTGGCCCCGCCCAGTGTCATGACCGCCGCCGGGGACGCCGCGTCCACCACGAACCCGCCCGCCAGCGCACCGAGCGAGATGGTCGCCTGGAACGACGAGGTGAACAGCACGGAGGCCGCCTCGGGTGTGCGGGGCGCCGAGGTCAGGAACCACATCTGGCTGCACACGGGCACCGCGCCGTACGCCAGCCCCCAGACGATCAGCAGGACCACCGCGCCGCCCCCGGTCGTGCCGACGACCGGCAACAGCAGCGTCGAGGCCGCGAGCATGCCCGCCGCCACCCCGAAGGTGGCGCGCAACGAGCGCCGCACGAGCGCGCCCGCGGCGAAGTTGCCGACGACACCAGCCGTGCCGTAGACCAGCAACACGACGGTGACGAAGCGCGGGCCCGCGTGCGCCTCCTGCTCCAGGAAGGGCGTGACGTAGGTGTACGCGCCGAAGTGCGCGAGTACGACGAGGAACGTGACGAGCAGTCCGGCCCGGATCCGGGCCGTGCCGATCAGACGGCTCAGGACACCGAGTCCCGTGGTGCTCTCCGGTGGCAGCGGAGGCATCAGCGCGATCAGAGCCCCGCACACGGCCAACGTGAGCAGCCCCATCGCGGTGAACGCGGCGCGCCACCCGGCGGCGTCACCGAGGAACACCCCGAAGGGCACGCCGAGCACCGAACCGAGCGGAACCGCGGAGAAGATCACGGCGGTCGCCCTGCCGACCTGCTCCGGGGGCACCAGTCGCGGCGCGATCCCCGCGCCGATGGACCAGAAGGCGCCGATGGCGAGTCCGACGAGGACACGGGACGAGATCATGACCCAGTAGGAGGGAGCCGCAGCGGCGAGGAAGTCCGCCACCGCCAGCAGGAGCATCAGGGCGCAGAGCATGATCCGCCGGTCGATCCGCCGGGTCGCGACGGTCACGACGGGGGCGGCGACGGCGGCCAGGACGCCGGGCACGGTCATCATCAGCCCCGCGTCGCCGTCCGAGATCCCGAAGGTGGCGCCGATGGGCGTCAGCAGGCCGATCGGCAGGATCTCGGTGGTGACCAGGGAGAAGATGCCCACCATGACGGACACGACCCCCAGCCAGCTGACCACGGGTGAACGGGCGGGCGCGGTCGGGGCCGGGGTGACTACGGGCACGGATTCGTCCTGTCGCTGGAGCTGCCGGTTCGAGCTCCGAGTTCAGCAGCCCAGGAGGGGCGCGTCCGGCAGGAATCCGACGTCAACGAGAAGGCGTCGTTCGCCCGGTGGGCGAGGAACCGGTCGTGCAGCCGACGAGAAAGGGGCGCCCCCACCGGGAGCGCCCCCTCGTCCGTGTGCCGGTCCGCTACGCGGTGGCCGCCGCAGCGTCCGCCGCCTGCGCCTTCAGCGCACGCTCCACGCCTGCCCTGGACTCCGACATCAGCCGGCGCAGAGCCGCGCTCGGCTGCGCCGACGCCAGCCAGGCGTCCGTGGCGTCCAGGGTCTCCTGCGAGACCTGGAGGGCCGGGTACAGGCCGACCGCGATCTGCTGGGCCATCTCGTGGCTGCGCGAGTCCCAGACGTCCTTGACCGCCGCGAAGTACTTCTCCGTGTACGGGGCCAGCAGCTCACGCTGCTCGGTCTGGACGAAGCCGCCGATGACCGACTCCTGCAGGGAGTTCGGCAGCTTGTCCGACTCGACGACCGAGGCCCACGCCTCGGCCTTCGCCTCCTCGGAGGGCTGCGCCGCGCGCGCGGCAGCCGCGTGCCGCTCACCCGCGGCCGTCCTGTCGCGCTCGTACTCGGCGGCGATCTCCTCCTCGTCCAGCAGGCCCGTCGCGGCCAGGCGCTGCACGAACGCCCAGCGCAGCTCCGTGTCGACGGCCAGCCCCTCGATCTCCTGGGTGCCGTCCAGCAGCGACTGCAGCACGTCCAGGTGGAGGGGGCTGCGCGCCGTCGCGGCGAAGGCACGGGCCCACGCCAGCTGGTGGTCACCGGCCGGCTCCGCAGCGCGGAGATGCGCCAGCGTCGCCTCCGTCCACTGGTTCAGACCCGCCTCGCGCCACTCCGGGGCGGCGTAGAGGTCCAGGGCCAGCTTCACCTGCCGGTGCAGCGACTGCACGACGCCGATGTCCGACTCCTTGCTGATCCCGGACAGGACCAGCGCCAGGTAGTCGCGCGTCGCCAGCTCGCCGTCGCGCGTCATGTCCCAGGCCGAGGCCCAGCTCAGGGCGCGGGGCAGGGACTCGGCGAAGTCGCCCAGGTGCGCGGTGACGACCCGCAGCGACTCCTCGTCGAGGCGGACCTTCGCGTACGACAGGTCGTCGTCGTTGAGCAGGACGACGGCCGGCCGGGCCGTGCCGGACGGGAACGGCACGGTGGTGCGCTCGCCGTCGACGTCCAGCTCGATCCGGTCCGTGCGGACCAGCTTCCCGGCCTCGTCCAGGTCGTAGAGGCCGACGGCGATCCGGTGCGGGCGCAGCGTCGGCTCGCCCTTCGCCCCGGCGGGGAGCGCGGGGGCCTCCTGCAGCACGGTGAACGCGGTGACGTGGCCGTTCTCGTCGGTCTCGATCTCCGGGCGCAGGATGTTGATGCCGGCCGTCTCCAGCCACGCCTTCGACCAGGTCTTCAGGTCGCGGCCCGAGGTCTCCTCCAGTGCGCCCAGCAGGTCCGAGAGGCGCGTGTTCCCGTAGGCGTGCGCCTTGAAGTACGCCTGCACCCCCTTGAAGAACGCGTCCTTGCCGACGTACGCCACGAGCTGCTTCAGGACCGAGGCGCCCTTCGCGTACGTGATCCCGTCGAAGTTCACCAGGACGTCGTCGAGGTCCTGGATCTCCGCCATGATCGGGTGCGTCGACGGCAGCTGGTCCTGCCGGTACGCCCACGTCTTCATGGAGTTGGCGAACGTGGTCCAGGAGTGCGGCCACTTCGAGCCCGCGGCGTCCGCCTGGCACGCGATGGAGGTGTACGTGGCGAACGACTCGTTCAGCCAGAGGTCGTTCCACCACTCCATGGTGACCAGGTCGCCGAACCACATGTGGGCCAGCTCGTGGAGGATGGTCTCGGCACGCGTCTCGTAGGCGGCGTCGGTGACCTTCGAGCGGAACACGTACTGGTCGCGGATGGTGACCGCGCCGGCGTTCTCCATGGCCCCGGCGTTGAACTCCGGTACGAAGAGCTGGTCGTACTTGGCGAAGGGGTACGCGTAGTCGAACTTCTCCTGGAACCACTCGAAGCCCTGCCGCGTGACCGCGAAGATGTCGTCCGCGTCGAGGTACTCGGCGAGCGACGGCCGGCAGTAGATGCCGAGCGGCACGGACTGGCCGTCCTTCTCGTAGCTGCTGTGCACCGCGTGGTACGGGCCGGCGATCAGAGCCGTGATGTAGGTGGAGATGCGCGGCGTCGGCTCGAAGGACCAGACGTCGTCCTTGGGCTCGGGCGTCGGCGAGTTGGAGATCACCGTCCAGCCGGAGGGCGCCTTCACGGTGAACCGGAAGGTCGCCTTCAGGTCGGGCTGCTCGAAGCTGGCGAACACCCGGCGGGCGTCCGGCACCTCGAACTGGGTGTAGAGATAGGCCTGTTCGTCGACCGGGTCGACGAAGCGGTGCAGGCCCTCGCCGGTGTTCGTGTACGAGCAGTCGGCGACGACCTTCAGCTCGTTGGCACCGGCCCGGAGGTGCTTCAGCGCGATCCGGGAGTCCCGGAAGACGGCGGCGATGTCCAGGTCCTTGCCGTTGAGCACGATGTCGTGCACGGCCGGGGCGACCAGGTCGATGAAGGTCTCCGCACCGGCCTCGGCGGAGTCGAAGCGCACGGTGGTGACGGACCGGTAGGTGCCACCGTCCTGCGCTCCGGAGAGGTCGAGATCGATCTCGTACGCGTCCACGGTCAGCAGGCGCGCCCGCTCCTGTGCCTCTTCGCGGGTCAGATTCGTGCCAGGCACGCGGTCATCTCCTTGATATGCGACGTTTTTGGTCATCCTTCCACGTGGGAGAGGTGCAGCGCGATGTCCGTTTTCCGCCGGACCGGCAGAGGAGCACGGGCCACCCTCGGAGCATGACCATCCATGAGGCACGGCCCATCGGGCCGGACGTACTGGAAGAGCTCCGCACGGCCGACGACGCGGGGCGTCCCTGCGTGCCGTACGCGGCCATGGACGGCGGTGAACCCCTGCGCTGCTGTCTGCGCGGCGCCCGCCCGGGGGAGGGGATCGCCCTCGTCTCGTACGCGCCGCTGCGACGCTGGGCGGCCCGGACCTGGGCGCGCCCGGGGGCGTACGACGAGCAGGGGCCCGTCTTCATCCACGCTGAGGCGTGCGACGGGCCGGCGGCGGACCGGACCGGCTACCCCTTCTCGCGGGCCGGCGCGCTGCGGACCGTCCGGCGCTACGACGCGGAGGGGCACATCGTGGGCGGCCGGCTCCTGGAGATCCCGGCCGAGGAGGAGCGGGGCTTCGACGAGGCACTCACGGAGGCGCTCGCCGACCCGCAGGTGGCGCTGGTGCACGTCAGGGCCGTGGAGTACGGGTGCTTCCACTTCGAGGTACGGCCGGGTTGACAGCGAGGCCCGGGGAATCCGGACTCCTCCGGCAGGATGGTGCAATGAGGATCACTGTGAATCTGCCGCAGGAGGACATCGACTTCCTCGACACGTACGCCACCGCGGCGGGGCTGCCATCCCGGTCCGCCGTGCTCCATGTGGCCGTCGCACTGCTGAGGAGGGCCGAGCAGGAGAGAGACGGCGGGGAGCGGTGAGGTGTGTCCGGCGCGCCATGCGAAGGGGCGGCCACCGGATCCGGTGGCCGCCCCTTCGCATGGGTGGCGAGGGCGTCAGCCCTTCAGCTCCGCCGCCACCAGCTCCGCGATCTGGACCGCGTTGAGCGCCGCGCCCTTGCGCAGGTTGTCGTTGGAGACGAACAGCGCGAGGCCGTGCTCGACGGTCTCGTCGACGCGGATACGGCCCACGTAGGAGGCGTCCTTGCCGGCCGCCTGGAGCGGGGTCGGGATCTCGGAGAGCTCGACGCCCTCGGCGTCCTTCAGCAGCTCGTAGGCGCGCTCGACGCTGATCGGGCGGGCGAAACGGGCGTTGATCTGGAGGGAGTGGCCGGAGAAGACCGGGACCCGGACGCAGGTGCCGGACACCTTGAGCTCCGGGATCTCCAGGATCTTGCGGGACTCGTTGCGGAGCTTCTGCTCCTCGTCCGTCTCGAAGGAGCCGTCGTCGACGATCGAACCCGCGAGCGGGAGCACGTTGAAGGCGATCGGGCGCTTGTAGACGTTCGGCTCAGGGAAGTCGACCGCGCCGCCGTCGTGCGTCAGCTTGTCCGCCTCGGCGACGACCTTGGACGCCTGACCGTGCAGCTCCGCGACGCCGGCGACCCCGGAACCGGACACCGCCTGGTAGGTGGCGACGGTCAGCGCGTCGAGCTGTGCTTCCTGGTGCAGGGGGCGCAGCACGGGCATGGCGGCCATCGTGGTGCAGTTCGGGTTGGCGATGATGCCCTTGGGGCGGTTCCTGATCGCGTGCGCGTTGACCTCGGAGACCACCAGCGGGACCTCGGGGTCCTTGCGCCAGGCGGAGGAGTTGTCGATCACGACGGCACCCTGGGCGGCGACCTTCTCGGCCAGCGCCTTCGAGGTCGCGCCGCCCGCGGAGAACAGCACGATGTCCAGCCCGGTGTAGTCCGCCGTCGAGGCGTCCTCCACCGTGATGTCCGTGCCCTCGTAGGCGAGGGTGGAGCCCGCGGAACGCGCGGAGGCGAAGAGACGCAGCTCGGCGACGGGGAACTTCCGCTCGGCCAGGATCCTGCGCATGACTGTGCCGACCTGACCGGTGGCGCCGACGATTCCGACCTTCACAGGAACTCCCTCACACGTACGAACGGGCACGGTTGCCGGTCTATGATGCGTATGTCCACGGCTTCCTTGTCCAATCCATTGTCCGGCAGGCGGACGGGGCGCGCACGGAGCAGTGGGGCGGGTGCCCTTGCGAGCACCCGCCCCACGGTTCGCGCATGTCGTGCGGATCACACGGACGCGGTGGTCACGGCACGGTTACGGCGCGACCTTCTCGATCACGACGCTGCCGGTGCCCGCCGCGGTGCCGCGGGTGTTCACCAGCTGGACCTCGCCGAAGAACTGCCGGCCCTCGGGAGCCGCTCCGGCGACCACGATCTCGGCGCCGACCTGGGCGGACGCGCCGTTGGCCAGGTTCACGGCCTGGGACTCGTCGACCTTGATCTCACCCAGCGACGGTGCGTAGTACACGTCGCGGTAGTCGTACTCGGTGGTCCCGGCCGGGACCGAGTAGCCCTCGATGACGATGGTGTAGGTGCCGGCCGCCGGGTTCACCAGGCTGACCGTCTCCTCCGAGCCGGCCGTCGTCGAGGCGCCCACCTCGGTCGAGCCCTTGAGGACACGCAGATCGATGTCGGCGTTGGCGTCCGAGGTGTTGCCGATGGCGACGTCCAGCTTCTCGACGCCCGCACCGATGGTGACCGTCTTGGTGTACTTGCCGCCCGTGGAGATCGACGGACGCTCGACGTCGGCCGAGCCCAGCGAGCCGCCCTTCAGGGCGCCCTCCAGGTCACCGGCGTTGTTGGTGACCGTCCAGTCCACCGTGGCGGGGGTGCCGATCTTCGCCTCGGGGATGGTCTGCACCGCCGGGTCGAAGGTGGCGCCGAGCAGCGAGACATCCAGCTTGTACGGGTTGTCCAGCAGCGGCGACGTACGACGGGACTCGACCTCGATCTCCCAGACGCCGGGCTGCGGGTCCTTGTAGGAGCGCGTGTCCGGGCGGCAGGTGTTGGCCGGGTTCTCGTAGTTCGGGTAGCAGTAGATCGTGGAGCTGTCCTCCACCGCGACCCCGTAGGGGTGCAGGGAGATGAACCGCGTCTGGCTGCCCGAGCGCAGGGCGCTCAGCGCGACCTCCAGGGTCTCCGCGCCTTCCGGCACGTTCACGAAGTACGACGTGGTGCCGTTGCGCTGCACCGAGCCGGTCGTCGAGAACGCGTAACCCGGCTTCACCAGGTCCTGGGCGACGACCACGGTGGAGAGGATCTGCTGGTCCACGCCGGTGGTCTTCGTGTCGTCCACCACCAGGATCGCGCTGTGGACGCCCGCCGTGCGGGCCTTCGCCTCGACCTTGACGGTCACCGGCTTGCCGAGCGGCAGCGAGACGGTGCTCGAACCGCTCAGCTTGAAGGTGCCGTCGTTGTTCTTCCAGGACAGCTTGTGGCTGACGGCCTTGTCCGGACCCGTCGTGCGGGTGACGGTGACGTCGTACGACTTCTTCTGGCCGGTCTTCAGGCCGCCCTCACGGTCGTACAGGCCGGTGCCGAAGCCCGGGGTCTTCAGCGCGAAGTCGATCGCGGTGTCGACCGGGGCCTTCACGGTGTACTCGTGCGCCGAGGCGCCCTTCTTCTCGATCTGCTTCCAGGCGCCGACGATGTCCATCAGGCCGGCACCCTGGGCGTGCGCGGGCACGTCCTTGATGTGGGTGGCCGTGCTGGTCAGCGCGGTCCGCAGGTCGGCCGGGGGCAGCTCGATGTGCTTCTGCTCCGCGGCGGACAGCAGCAGCGCCGCCGCACCGGCGGCCTGCGGCGAGGACATCGAGGTGCCCTGCAGCATGGAGTAGCCGGCGGGGAGCGAGTAGCCCGCCTCCTTGACCGGACCGCCGGGGATCCAGGTCTGGGTGGTGTTGATGGACGCGCCGGGGGCCGTCAGGATCGGCGCGAAGCCGCCGTCCTCACGCGGACCGCGCGAGGAGAAGGGCAGCATGTCGTACTTCTTGGTGACGTTCGAGCCGTAGTTGGCCGCCCACGTCTCCTTGGAGATGGACGCGCCGACCGAGATGACGTGGTCCGCGAGGCCCGGGTCACCGATGGTGTTGACCCCCGGGCCGTCGTTGCCGGCCGAGATGACCAGCTGGACGCCGTAGATGTCGATGAGCCGCTTGTAGAGCTCGGCGCGGGCGTTGTTGCCGTCGTTGAGCGGCGGCAGGCCGCCGATCGACATGTTGACGACGTCGACACCGCGGTTCACCACGAGGTCGATCATGCCCTCGGTGAGCGCGATGTTGGTGCAGCCGCCGGACCAGGTGCAGGCACGCGAGGAGACGACCTTGGCGCCGGGCGCCGCGCCGTTCATCTTGCCGCCGAACAGGCCGTTGGCCGCGGTGATGCCTGCGACGTGCGTGCCGTGCTCGCTCTGGATGACGCCGATGTTGACGTAGTCGGCTGTGTTCCCCGCCGCGTCGAAGACGACGTCCTCACGGGTCTCGACGACGAACGGGATGCGCTCGACGACCTCGGTCCGAGGGTCGTCCGTACCGAAGTAGGAGACCTGGTGCTTGTCCTTGTACGGCTTGAGCACGGCGTCGTTGCCGAAGTCCGCGTCGTTGTCCAGGTCGACGCGGGTGGTGCCGGTGACCGGGTCGTAGAGCACACCCCACTGGTCGGTGGTGTCACCGTCGCGGTTGAGGTCGCCCGCCATGTCGCCGCCACGGGTGACGGACTCCTTGAAGAGCCGGAAGCTGTACGAGCCCTCCGGCGCGGAGTACGTCGTGCCGCCGTTCGTGAACGTCGGCCCGGAGACCTTCTGGTCCATCCGCAGCCAGGTGCCGTCGCCGTCGCCGACGGGGTCGGTAGCCGTCACCCAGTCGACGATCTTGCGCTCGCCGGTGGTGGTCTTCTGCAGCGCGGGGTGGCCGACGTCGACACCGGAGTCCAGGACACCGATGGTGATCCCGCGGCCGTCGGCCTTCGGGTGCTGCTTCACGAAGTCGACCGCGCCCGTCTCGAAGGACGGGTTGTACGGGTTCTTCGCAGGGGTGTTCTTACCCGGCGCCGGGTAACTGCCCGTGGCCTTCTGCTGCTTCGCCCCGGTGGCCCGGTCGCCCGAAGGCGTCGGGTCGTCCAGCTTGATCTCCTGCTTGAGATCGATGCCGTGGACGGACGACAGCTTCTGCGCCGCCTTGATGGTGGCCTCGGCGGTCGCGGTCGGCACGGTCGCCCGGACGTAGCCGAGCTTGTCGTACGTCTGCCCCAGGACGGACCCCTTGACGGCGTCCAGCTGTTCGGCGACCTGCTCGGTCGCACCGGGGGCGGTGGCGACCATCATCGTGATGTTCTTCTCGCCCTTGGCCTCGGCCTTCGCCAGCACATCGGCGTCGGCCTCGCCCAGCTTGTCGCCCTTCGCGCTCGCGGCGGCGGGCTTCACGGGGGAAACCGCGGGGTCGTCTGCCGCGAAGACCGGGGCGGCGCCGGAGGCGGCCAGCGCGGCCGCCAGACCGGCTGCGGCCGCGATGCGTGCCGCGCGTCTCGCCCCGGGTATGGAGCTGGGGGATTCCTTGGTCATCAGCATCCCTGTGTGGTGAATGAAAGAGAGAGTCCGGAATTCGGTACCCGATGACCGCTCAGCATTTCGTAAAAGACAGGGTTTTGTGGAGAGTTGACGGGGGTGAGAAACGGACATGGCGTACATCCGCCACCGGTTGCATTGCGCCACTCACCGGGGAAGGACCACCACGTACGCGGCCGGTTCGCAGTCCTCGGCCGCCATCATCGCCGTACGCAGCACCACCGACAGCTGTGCCGTCGAGTCGCGCAGCTGCTTCGGCGTCACCCGCACCACCGTGATGCCGAGCCGCTCCAGGTGCTCCCGCTCGGCGGAGTGGGCGACGCGCTCCTCCCGGGGTGAGCGGACAGCCAGTTCGAGTGCGACCGCCTGGTCCGGCCAGTACGCGTCCACCCCTCCCAGGAAGCTGCCGCCCGGCAGGGCCAGTTCCACGTTCCAGAACGGCTGGGGCAGATCGTGGGTGCTCACCATCTCGTACAACAGGGTCTCCGCCATCGCGCGGCCCTCGAGGAACAACGCCTCGACCGCTTCCCGCACATGCAGGTGGCCGAGCAGTCCGGCGGCGTTCAGCTCCCGTACGGCCGGGACGGCTTCGCAGTGCCCGCCGCGCACCGCCTCCGTCAGGATCCGGCGCACCGCCGAGGCGTCCGTGAGCGAGCCCACCGCATCGGCCAGGGCCCGCTCCACCGGGGCCAGCGGCACCCCGAGCCGGTGCTGCGGCCGGGGCAGACCGGCGGCCCGGGTCACCTGGACGAACCGGGTGGAGCGCAGCCGCCTGGTGCGCGGGACCAGCACGTCGATCCGGTGCGGCGCGATCGCCGCAGGAGCGGATGCGAAGCCGTACAGGGCCAGGGCCGCCAGCCCCGTGACCATGGCCTCGCCGTAGTCGGGTCCGGACCGGTCCGGCGCGGTCCGCCGGGCGCCGGCCGGGGGCCGCCCCGCGTACAGCAGGGCGCCGCGCACCCGGTCGTCGTGCGTGGGCGGTCCCGGGTGCAGGAGGTACACACCGGGAAGCAACTGCTGCCAGGGGCCGCCGGGGAGGCACTGGGCGGCGACCTGCGCGGCGGTCACGCCGTGGGCGCGCAACCGCGCGGCGGACTGCACGCGGTGGCTCACCGCGTGGACGGGGCGCGGGGGCAGCGGGGTGTTCTGGTTCATGCCGGGGAGGATCCCGCAGTCCCGCTGTGCGCTAACCCGTGTTACACGCTCGTCGACATTCCAGGACAACACCGTCCAGAAGTGCGACAGTTCGAATGTCGAAAAGGGCGGTAGTGCCTGGGATCGCGCGGCGTGAGCCCCGCACGCGCGTACGGGGCTCACACCGGCATCTCACGCCGCCGCGTCGCGCTCCTGACCCCGCAGCGCGCGTGCCAGATCGTCCCGCGCCTCCAGGACCAACCGCCGGAGCGCCGGTGCCGCGTCCGGGTGCGAGGTCAGCCACGCGTCCGTCGCGGCGAGGGTCGCGGGGTCGTCCTGCAGCCCGGGGAACAGGCCCTTGACCACGTCCATGCCGATCTGGATGGAACGCTCGGCCCACACCCGCTCGATCGCCTCGAAGTACGAGGCCGTGTACGGGGCCAGCAGCTCCCGCTGCGAGTGCTGTCCGAAGCCCGCGATCGTCGCCTCGACGAGCGCGTTGGACAGCTTGTCCGACTCCACGACCACCGCCCATGCCTGCGCCTTGACCGCCGCCGAAGGGCGGGAGGCCAGACATCGCACGTGGTGCCGCTTGCCCGACGCCGTGTCGTCCCGGGCGAGTTCGGCGTCGACGGCCGCCTCGTCGGCCTTGCCGTGCGCGGCCAGCGGGGACAGGAACGCCCACCGCAGCTCCTGGTCGACGTCCAGGCCGTCGATCACGGCCGAGCCGTCGAGCAGTTCACCCAGCAGCTGGAAGTCCGCGTCCGACGCCGCGACAGCGGCGAAGAACCGGGCCCACGTCAGCTGGTGCTGGCTGCCCGGCTCCGCGCGCCGCAACTCCGCCGCCGCGCCCTCGGCCAGTGCCCTGCCGCCCTCCTCGCGCCAGGCCGGAGCCGCGTAGTGCACCAGCGCCGACTGGGCCCAGGCGTGCAGCATCTGGAGGACGCCGATGTCGCTCTCCCGGCCGGCGTGCGCCAGCACCAGGGCGACGAAGTCCCGGGCCGGCAGAGCCGCGTCCCGGGTCATGTTCCACAGCGCGGACCAGCAGAGCGCCCGGGCCAGGGGGTCGGTGATGTCACCGAGGTGCGCCCGCAGGGTGGCCAGGGACCCCTCGTCGAGGCGGACCTTGCAGTAGGTGAGGTCGTCGTCGTTGACCAGGACCAGGTCGGGCTTCTCGGACCCGGTCAGCTCCGCGACCACGCTGCGCTCCCCGGCGACATCGGTCTCGGCGCGGGCGTACCGCACCAGCGCACCTTCCGGGGAGAGCCGGTACAGACCGACCGCGACCCGGTGCGGCCGCAGCTCCGGGTGGGAGGCGGCGGCCTCCTGGGTCACGGCGAGCTCCGCGATCCGGCCCTCACCGTCGTACGTCACGACGGGCGTCAGGACGTTGACCCCCGCCGTCTGCAGCCATGCGCGCGACCAGGCCGTCATGTCGCGCCCGGACGTCTCCGCCAGCACCGACAGCAGGTCGCCCAGCCGCGTGTTGCCGTAGGCGTGCTGCTTGAAGTAGCGGCGCGCGCCTTCCAGGAACGCGTCCCGTCCCACGTACGCCACGAGCTGCTTGAGCACCGAGGCGCCCTTGGCGTACGTGATGCCGTCGAAGTTCAGCTTGGCGTCCTCCAGGTCACGGATGTCGGCCGTGATCGGGTGCGTGGACGGCAGCTGGTCGGCGCGGTAGGCCCATGCCTTGCGGTTGTTGGCGAAGGTGATCCAGCCGTTGGTGAACCGGGTCGCCTCCACCATCGAGAACGTCCCCATGAAGTCGGCGAAGGACTCCTTCAGCCACAGGTCGTCCCACCACTGCATGGTGACCAGGTCGCCGAACCACATGTGCGCCATCTCGTGCAGGATGACGTTGGCGCGGCGCTCGTAGGACGCCGACGTGACCTTGCCGCGGTAGATGTACTCCTCGCGGAAGGTGACGAGGCCCGGGTTCTCCATCGCACCGAGGTTGTACTCGGGCACGAACGCCTGGTCGTACTTCCCGAAGGGGTACGGGTAGTCGAAGTGGTCGTGGAAGAAGTCCAGGCCCTGCTTGGTGATCAGGAAGACGTCGTCCGCGTCGAAGTGGCGCGCGAGCCCCTTGCGGCACATCGCGCCGAGCGGGATCTCCAGCTCCGTACCGTCGTCGAACGTACGGGAGTAGTGGTCGCTCACGTAGTGGTACGGGCCCGCGACGACCGCCGTGATGTACGTCGAGATCGGCAGGGTCTCCGCGAACCGGTGGACCTCGCCCTCCTGCGACTCCTCCGCGCCGTTGCTCCAGACCCGCCAGCCCTCGGGAGCCGTCACCTCGAAGCGGTACGGCGCCTTGAGGTCGGGCTGTTCGAAGTTGGCGAAGACGCGCCGGGCGTCGGCCGGCTCGTACTGCGTGTAGAGGTAGACCTCGCCGTCCTCCGGGTCGACGAAGCGGTGCATGCCCTCGCCGGTCCGGCTGTACGCGCACTGCGCGTCGACCACCAGGACGTTCTCGCCGGCGGTGAGGTCCTCCAGCGCGATCCGGGTGCCGTCGAAGACGGACGCGGGGTCCAGGTCCTTGCCGTTCAGCGTCACCGCGTCCACGGACGGGGCCAGCAGATCGGCGAAGGTCGAGGCCCCGGCGCGGGCGGCGCGGAAGCGGATCGTGGTCTGCGAGCGGAAGGTGCGCGGACCGGCGTCGTCGCCCCCGTCGGGCTCACCGACGGCGGAGCGGAGGTCGAGGGCGACCTCGTAACCGTCGACGGTCAGCAGCTCGGCCCGCTCGCGGGCCTCGTCGCGGGACAGGTTCTCACCGGGCACGGAGCACTCCTTTGTGTCTCGATCGAAGACCTTTGATCCTCCCATGCGGCTATCGGCACCCGTGCGCGGGAATGGCGGGAGGGCCTCAGGGTGTTCCGGCTCACAGGTGCAGACCGACCTCATGAGGAGTGACATGTCCGAGAACAGCACGGCCGCCGGCAAGGTCCCGGCCGATTTCTGGTTCGACCCGCTCTGCCCCTGGGCCTGGATGACCTCCCGCTGGATGCTGGAGGTGGAGAAGGTCCGCGACGTCGAGGTGCGCTGGCACGTGATGAGCCTGGCCGTGCTCAACGAGCCCAGGCTCGACGAGCTGCCCGAGGAGTACCAGGACATGATGCGCACCCAGGCATGGGCACCGGTCCGCGTCGTCGTCGCCGCCCAGCAGAAGCACGGCGACGACATCGTCGGTCCCCTTTACACCGCCATGGGCACCCGCATCCACAACAACGGCGAGGGCCCCACCCGCGAGGCGATCGCGGGCGCCCTGGCGGACGTCGGCCTGCCGGCCGAGCTCCTGGAGTACGCCGACTCCGACGCGTACGACAAGGAGCTGCGCGCCTCCCACCAGGAGGGCATCGACAAGGTCGGCCAGGACGTCGGCACCCCGGTCATCGCCGTGCCCGGCGCCGACGGCGAGCAGATCGCGTTCTTCGGCCCGGTCGTCACCCCCGCCCCGAAGGGCGAGGAGGCCGCGAAGCTCTGGGACGGCACGCTGCTGGTGGCGTCGATCCCCGGCTTCTACGAGATCAAGCGGACCCGCACGCAGGGCCCCGTCTTCGACTGACCCGGCCGTCCGGCACGGGCTCCCTGGGATCAGGCCCCTGGTGACTCACCAGGGGCCTCATCGCGGGTGAGGGTCAGGCGTCGCCGTTGAGCATGGCGGCGGTCAGGACCTCGCCGGCGACACCCCAGCCGCCGTCGACGACTTCGTCGACGAGCACGACAGTCGTGGGACGTGCCCGCTCACCGAAGATCTCCACGTACAGGTCGGTGGTGCGCTCGACGATCTTCTTCTTGTCCTCGGCGGTGATGGTGTGCGCGGGTACCTTGAAGTGGGCGAAAGGCATGGGCGTCTCTCTCCTGGAGTGGGTCGTCTCCCCGGGCGGAAGCCCGAGGGCCATGGTCATGGGGCTGTTCATCCGCTGAGGCCGGCGTCGTCCGGCCGTGTCGTCACACCAGGCCCCCGTTGGCCCGCAGGATCTGGCCGTTCACCCAGCGCCCCGCCGGGCCGGTGAGGAAGGCGACCACCCCGGCGATGTCCTCCGGGGTGCCCAGTCTCTCCAGCGGCGGTGTCCTGGCGAGCTGGTCGATCTGCTCGGGCGTCTTGCCTTCGAGGAACAGGTCCGTGGCGGTGGGACCGGGAGCCACGGTGTTCACGGTGATGTCCCGTCCGCGCAGCTCGCGGGCGAGGATCAGTGTGATCGACTCGACGGCTCCCTTGCTGGCCGCGTAGGCGCCGTACGCAGGGAACTGAGTGCCGACCACGGAGGTCGAGAACCCTACGAACGAGCCGCCCGCACGCAGTCGCCTGGCGGCCTGCTGGGCGACGACGAAGGTGCCGCGGATGTTGGTGCGGTGCACGGCGTCGAGCACGGCCAGGTCGAGGTCGGCGATGGGTGACAGGGCGAGCCGGCCGGCGCAGTTGACGACGACGTCCACGCCGCCGAACTCCTGCTCCGCCCGGTCGAACAGCGCGGCGACCGCGTGCTCGTCCGCCACATCGGCCTGTACGTGGATCGCCCGCCCGCCGGCGGCGGTGATCGCCGACACGGTCTCCTCGGCGGCAGCCGCGTCGCGGGCGTAGTTCACCACGACGGCCAGGCCGTCCCGGGCGAGCTGGTGGGAGACCGCCCGGCCGATGCCGCGTGATCCGCCGGTGACGATGGCGACCCGTACGGTCGCCGGTGTGGGAGCGGGGTGGTTCGTGGTCATGCCCTCCACGATGCGCCGCACCGGCCGGCGGAGCCAGGGGACGCCATCCCCTGGGCCGGTGGCCCGCCCCGGCGCACAATGAAGGCATGGGTTCTGTGAAGTACACCGAGCTGGGAGCTTTCCTGCGTTCGCGGCGTGACCGCATCCGTCCGGCCGACGTGGGTCTTCCATCCGGGCCCCGGCGCCGGGTGTCCGGGCTGCGCCGGGACGAGGTCGCCCAGCTTGCCGGGGCATCGGTGGACTACTACAACGAACTCGAACGCGGGGCCGGCTCCCAGCCGTCCGAGCAGATGATCGCCGCGTTGTCGAGGGCACTGCGCCTGACCGCTGACGAGCGCGACTACCTCTACCGCCTGGCGGACCGCCCGGTGCCCGTGCACAGCGCGCCCGCCGCGCACGTCCATCCCGGCATGCTCGATCTGCTCACCCGTCTGACCTCGACACCCGCACAGGTCATCACCGACCTGCACGTCACCCTCGTGCAGAACCCGCTCGCCGTGGCCCTGCTCGGGGACCACTCCGGCCTCCGGGGCCCCCGGGCCAGCTTCGTCCACCGGTGGTTCACCGACCCTGACTCCCGGCGGCTGTATCCCGAAGCCGACCATGAGGGCCAGTCCCGGGCCTTCGTCGCCGACCTGCGGGCCGCTGTCGCCAGACGGAGTGCCAAGGACACCGAAGCCCGCTCGATGATCGACTCGCTGCTCGGCACCTCCTCCGAGTTCGCCGCTCTGTGGGCCGACCACGACGTGGCGTTCCGGCGCGACGACCGCAAGCGTCTCCAGCACCCCGCACTCGGCCTGATCGAGGTCAACTGCCTCAACCTGTTCAGCGAGGACGGACGGCAGCGGCTGCTCTGGTTCACTCCCGCGGTCGGCGCCGACAGTGCCTCTCTTCTTGACCTGCTCGCCGTCATCGGGACCCAGGAGATGGCCGGACCGGCACGCTGAAGCCGCCGGCGCAGGCAGGGGAGAGCCCCCGCGAGTCATGTCCTCGCGGGGGCTCTCCGTCCATCCGCCTGCCCGGTGAAGGTTGAGAAGACGATCACGAGGCAGGACGCTCGGGCCCCTCCGTCAGGGGGCGAGCAGCAGCACGTCCGCGCGCTCCTTGGCGGCGGCGTAGCGCTTCGCCACGTCCTGCCAGTTGACGACGCGCCACATGGCCTCGATGAAGTCCACCTTCTGGTTCTTGTACTGCAGGTAGAAGGCGTGCTCCCAGGCGTCGAAGACCAGGACCGGGACCGAGCCCTGCCCGACGTTGCCCTGGTGGTCGTAGACCTGCTCGACGATCAGCTTCCCGCTGACCGGCTCGTACGCGAGGACGCCCCAGCCGGAGCCCTGCGTGGTGGCCGCGGCCTTCGTCAGCTGGGACTTGAAGCCGGCGTACGAACCGAAGGACTCGGTGATGGCGTCGGCCAGGTCGCCCACACCGTCCGCCGCGAGGGGCTCGCCGCCGCCGTCACCGGTCATGTTGTGCCAGTAGATCGAGTGCAGGATGTGGCCGGAGAGATGGAACGCGAGGTTCTTCTGGAGGCCGTTGATCGCACCCCAGGCCTCCTTGTCGCGGGCCTCTTCCAGCTGCTCCAGGGTGTCGTTCGCACCCTTGACGTATGCGGCGTGGTGCTTGTCGTGGTGGAGCTCGACGATCTGCGGGTTGATGACCGGTTCGAGCGCCGCGTAGTCGTACGGGAGTTCCGGAAGCGTGTACGTGGCCATGGGTTCGAACCCTCCAACTGCTACCTGGTGGTTATTGCAACTCAGTCGCAAGTGCAGGCTAGCAGGAGGAAGGGCCGAAGGTGATCAGTCGTTCGTCCTAGGACCGGAGGGCGTCGCGCGCGATCGCCGCCAGGTCGGGGAAGTCCGTCACGACGGCGTCCACGCCCCGGCCGAAGTGGAAGGCGTATTCGGCGAACGCGTCACCGAAGTCGTTCGGCGCGGTGCCTTTCCGGTACTCGGCCGGGAGGTACTGGTTCTCGGCGCGGAAGGTGTACGCCCCGACCTTCAGGCCGGCCGCGTGCGCGTCCTCCAGCAGGGTGAGCGGCGGCACCAGTGAGGACTTGTCCGGGCCGATCCACCCGGCGTACGAGGCGATCTCGCGGAGCCCCGCCGGCGTCATCATCTCCTTGTACGTCAACGGGTGGCCGTACGGTCCGCCGCTCGTCCCCAGTGCCTGCCACAGCGGGAGCCCCAGGCGCGCGGCGGCCACCTCACGGAGGCTCGACGGGTCGAAGGACTGGACGACGCAGTCGCGGGCGGTCAGCCGGTTGCGGCGGACCAGCCTGATGAGCTCCGGCTCCAGGGGGAGCCCGATCGAGCGGAAGTACACCGGGTGCTTCGTCTCCGGGAAGACCGCGATGCGGCGGCCGTGCTCCTTCGACAGGGCGCGGGCCAGGTCGACGACCTCCTGGAAGGTCATGATCTGCTCACGGCCGTCGAAGACCGTGTTGCGGTTGCGGACCAGGGGGAGCCGCTCCACCGCGCGCAGGGTCTTCAGCTCGGCGAGGGTGAAGTCCTCGGTGAACCAGCCGGTGACGGCGCGCCCGTCCACCGTCTTCGTCGTGCGGCGGCCGGCGAACTCCTCGTGCCGGGCCACGTCGGTGGTGCCCGAGATCTCGTTCTCGTGGCGCACCACCAGGACGTGGTCCTTCGTCGGGACCAGGTCGGGCTCGATCCAGTCGGCCCCGGCGCGCACCCCGAACGTGTAGGCGCCGGCGGTGTGTTCGGGCCGCCAGCCGGCGGCGCCCCGGTGGCCGATGACGAGCGGGCCTCCACCGGCCCCGTGCGGTTCGGAGGCGGCGGCGGGCGCCGTCGCGGCGGCGGAGACGGCCGCTGCCGCCAGGAGGATCGAGCGGCGTCGCGGATGAGGGAATGACATGCGGGCTCCTCGGTAGGCGCGGAGCAACCACCAAAGCACAGCGAGTGACACGCCGGGGCGGACAGCGGCTTGCCGCCTCATGTACGGCCATGGGAACGGGTCTTGGGTACGGTTCCTGGCAGGCGACGCGGGAGGCGGGACATGAAGCTACGACCGGGGCGGCCCGAAGAGGCCGCGGCACTGACGGAGATGGCCCTGCGGTCCAAAGCCCACTGGGGTTACGACGAGGCGTTCCTGGCGGCATGCCGCGACGAACTGACCGTGCGCCCGGACGAGATGGGCGACGGGCGCGCGGCGGTCGCGGAGCAGGACGGCCGTGTCCTGGGCTTCACCGCCCTGTCCGGGGAGCCACCCGAGGGCGCGCTCGCCATGATGTTCGTCGAGCCCGAGGTCATCGGCCGTGGCGTGGGCCGGCTCCTGTTCGGGCACACCATGACGCAGGCCCGGCGGCTCGGCTTCGAGGCGCTCACCATCGACGCCGACCCGAACGCCGAGCCGTTCTACACGGCGATGGGAGCCGCCCGGATCGGGGCCACTCCTTCGGGCTCGATCCCGGGGCGCGAACTGCCCCTGCTCAGGATCGCGCTCGGCCGGGCGGTGTGAGCGTCACCCCCTCGCGGGGGAGGGTCGCGCGGTCGCGCCGCAGTCCCGGTGCGAGGGCCGATGTCACCGCGACCGAGGCCACGGCCAGCACCGCGATCGCCGTCGCGGCGGAGCTCCGCTGGGCGAGGGTGCCCGCGAGTGCCGCCGCCACGCCCTGCATGGCGAGCATCCCGGAGGAGTGCAGGCCGAAGGCCTGGCCGGTCATCGCGACCGGGGTCAGGGCCATCAGGCGCTCCTGGAGCAGCAGGCTCGCCGAGAAGCCGGTCGAGGCCAGGGCCACGAGGACTAGGGCCAGGGGCAGCTCCGGCCGCAGCGCGAACAGGAGGTACGGCACGGCGAGCAGCAGGAGCAGCGGCACTCCCAGCCGTCCCCGCCACCGGGGCGGTACGAAGCGGCCCGTCACTGTGTCCCCGGCCAGCATCCCGAGCGCCGCGCAGGCGAAGAGCAGCCCCGCCCGGTCCGGCCGGTAGGGGACGAACAGCGATTCGCAGCCGACGACCAGCCCGTTGGGCAGCCAGAGCGCGAGGTACACGCGCCGCCGGGGCGCCGAGGACCACAGCAGCGCGTTGGTCCGCCAGGTCTCGCCCACCGACGGCCGACCGGCCGCCCGGGGCGGCCGGTGTGCCAGGCAGAACCGGGCGGAAGCGGCGCCGGCCACGTAGAGGGCCGCCGCGACGAGCAGGGTGCCGCGCGGGGACAGCACGGCGATCAGCACGCCACCGGCCGCGTAGCCGCAGACCTGCATGGTGCCGGAGCACATGTTGAGCACCGAACGCCCCAGCAGATAGCCGTCCTTGGGCAGCACCTCGTTGAGCAGCCCGTACCGCACCCCGCCGATCACCGCCGCGACCACCCCCTCGCCCAGGACGACGGCGAACATCAGCGGCAACGGCAGTCCGGGTACGGCCAGGACGGCGGTTCCGATGCCGAAGGCGAGGGCCGCGCCGCTCAGCGCTCCACGTGGTGGGAGCCGGTCGGCCGCCGACATCAGCAGCGTCGCGCCGATCAACTGGGCGAGGGAGGCACCGAACATGGAGAGGGCGGAGAGCAGCGGTGACCCGGTCGTGGTGAACACGAGGACACCCAGGGCCAGTCCGCTCGTCGTCGAGGCGGCACCCTGCAGGGCACTCGTCGCGAAGAGGGGGCCGAACTGCGGCACACGGAAGACGTCCCGGTAGGTGAGCATGCCGGGGAGTCTCGGCGAGCCGTCGGTACGGCCGTTACTCTTTCGCGCGGAGGCGAAACCATGGGCTGGTGGCAGGTCAACGCGGACACCCTGGCCGCCGGGCGCTTCGTCGTGTCGGAGCTGTCCGAGACCACGGCGACACTCCAGGCACTGGAGCGAGGGACGCCCTCGAACCCGGCGGAACGCGCGTGGCTGGATGCCCACCGGCCGGCCTACCTGGAGCGTCTCGCCGACGACCCGGTCACCGCACAGCTCGTACGGACCGGCCTCGGCGGCCACTGGAACGCGGACTTCCTCACTCCCACGCCCACCGGCGGGACCACGTTCGCCCAGGACCTGTCCCGGATGCGCGAAACATCCCCCGACGAGGCGCGCGCCGACCTGGAGGTGTCCAGGGGCGGCCCGCTGCCGACCGCACTGCACCGCCCCGATCTGCCGCAGAAGGCGGCTGACCTGCTGGAATGGGTATGGGAGCGCATCGTGCTCCCGGACTGGCCGCGCCGCCGCCGGATCATCGAGGCGGACGTCGTGGCCCGCGCCGGACAACTGAGCCAGGGCGGCTGGGCCGCGGCGCTGGACGCGATGAACCCCGGGATGCGCTGGCTGGGCGGCAGCCGTCTCCAGGTCAACCCGCGGGACTACCCGCCGCGTGAACTCGTCGGCGTACGGCTGGTGTTCGTCCCCGTCACACCACGCCAGGGCTGGGTGTCCTGGGACGCGGCGGCGCAACGGTACGCCGTCGTGTACGCCTGCTCCGGCACCCTGTCGGACGCCGACCGGCCCGTGGTCCCCGACGGTCTCGGCCGGCTGCTGGGGCCCGCGCGGGCCGGTGTCCTCGTGCTGCTCGACCACCCCAGGAGCACCACCGATCTGGTGGCGCTCACCGGCCAGGGCCTGGGCTCGGTGGGCCGGCACCTGAAGGTCCTGTTCGACGCCGGCCTGGCCGGGCGCCGGCGGTCGGGCCGCTCGGTCCTCTACTTCCGTACGGAGGTGGGCGAGGTCCTCCTGCGGGCTCAGTCCGGCTGAGGAGCGGCGGCCTCCAGGTCGTCGACGCTGCCGGACATGATGGTGCGGACGTGCGCGGTGATGTGCTCGGCCGGCCAGTCCCACCAGGCCACGGCGAGGAGCCGGACGATGTCCGCCTCGTCGTAGCGGGTGCGGAGCAGCTTCGCCGGATTGCCGCCGACGATGCCGTAGTCCGGTACGTCGGACGTGACGACGGAACCGGCGGCGATGATCGCGCCGTTCCCGATCCGGACGCCCGGCATCACCGTCACCCGGTAGCCGAACCACACGTCGTGGCCGACCACCGTGTCGCCCCGGCCGGGCAGCCCGGTCAGCAGGTCGAAGTGGTCGGCCCAGGAACCGCCCATGGTGGGGAACGGAAACGTGGACGGGCCGTCCATGCGGTGGT
Source organism: Streptomyces sp. NPDC005794 (assembly GCF_042871445.1). Taxonomy (NCBI): domain Bacteria; kingdom Bacillati; phylum Actinomycetota; class Actinomycetes; order Kitasatosporales; family Streptomycetaceae; genus Streptomyces; species Streptomyces sp. NPDC005794. Next base: position 204,946 of record NZ_JBIAIN010000004.1, on the reverse strand, counting down.
TGGCGCCGTTCATGATGAACCGGACCCCGGTGCCCAGCGCGCAGAAGCGGCCGATGACGAGCTTCTCGGGACCGTAGTGGTACAGCACGTTGCGGGTCTCGAACGCCGTCGCGTCATCGGGATCGTCGTAGTACGAGTACGCGCCGACCTCGATGAGCGGGGACGTGACCAGCGGCTGGAGCTGCACGACACGCGGCTGCCCGGGCATGGGGTGCAGCACGGCCGGATCCGGGGGGAGGGGGTTCATGGGAGCACCCTCGCAGAACGGCCGTGCCGCACGCACTCAGTTTTGGGCCGGGGCGCTGCCGCGCGCCGTCCGCTTCTGCCGCACGAGACCGGTCACGATCAGCACCGCGGTCAGTGCCCCGGTCGCCAGCAGCTGGTCGCGGGTGTCGGGCTGGCGCAGCATCAGGACGAAGACGCCGGCCATGGCGGCCAGCGCCACGATCGTCAGGCCGGGGAAGAGCCACATCCGGACGACGAGCCGGTCCGGGGCCTCGCGCTCCGTCCGGCGGCGCAGGATCAGCTGGGAGACCGCGATGAAGATCCAGACGACGAGGATCACCGCGCCGATCATGTTGAGGAGCCAGGGGAAGACGTCCTCGGGGCGCCAGTAGCTGAGCAGCACGCACAGGAAGCCGAAGACCGAGGAGGCGAGCACGGCGTTGCGCGGGACGCCCGAGGAGATCGTGCCGAGCAGCTTGGGGCCCTGGCCGCGGGCGACGAGCGAGCAGGCCATGCGCGAGGAGCCGTAGATGTTGGCGTTCATCGCGGAGAGCAGAGCGACCAGGATGACCACGTTCATGATCTCCGCGGCGCCGCTGATGCCGAGGTGGTCGAGCATCGCGTAGAACGGGCCGACCTCGGCGACCGTGGGGTCGTCCCACGGTACGAGGGTCACGATGACCGCCATCGAACCGATGTAGAAGACGGCGATGCGCCACATCGCCGTACGCACCGCCTTGGCGACGCCCTGCACCGGGTTCTCGGACTCGGCCGCCGCGATGGTGACGGTCTCCAGACCGCCGTACGCGAAGACGGAGGCGAGCAGACCGATGATGAGGCCTTCGGAACCGTGGGGCATGAAGCCGCCGTCCCCGGTGAGGTTCGTGGTGCCGGGGGAGTCCGTGCCGGGCAGCACGCCCAGGATCGCGAGGATGCCCAGCACCAGGAAGAGCGTGATCGCGATGACCTTGAGCGCGGCGAACCAGAACTCGAACTCGCCGAAGTTCTTCACGGCGGCCAGATTCGTACCGAGGAAGATCACCATGAACAGGGCGACCCAGGCCCACTCCGGCGTACCGGGCAGCCAGCCCGTCACGATCTGGGCGGCTCCGATGCCCTCCAGTCCCACGGCGACACAGAGCAGCACCCAGAACGACCACCCGGCGGTGAAGCCCGCCCACGGCCCGATCGCCCGTTCCGCGTGGACGGAGAAGGAGCCGGACGCGGGATTGGCCGCCGACATCTCCCCCAGCATCCGCATCACGAACATGACCAGCAGTCCGGAGACGCCGTACGCGACGACGATCGAGGGACCGGCCGCGGCGATGCCCGCACCGGAGCCGACGAACAGCCCGGCCCCGATCACACCGCCCAGGGCGATCATCGACAGATGGCGCTGCTTGAGGCCATGGGTGAGCGCGGAGTCGGCAGCGGGGGCGGCGTCCGTGGGGGGCGGCGCGGAGGTCCGGGACATGGACAGGCTCAGTTCACTGGTCGGGACGGAGGTCGGCCCACAGTCTGGCCACCGGCCCCGTCCAGGGGGAACGGTCGTCCGCTATACGGTCACGAGCCTCACACAAGGTGCTCACCCGCCTACGGTCTCGCCCGCAGCTCCCGCACGGCCGCGACGAGCAGCACCAGCGCCGTGGCCCCCGCCGACCACAGCACCTGCGGACGGGCCACGTCATCGGTGAGCATCAGCAGCAGGACGGCCAGCAGACCGGCCAGGGTCACCCACGTCAGATAGGGGAAGCACCACATCCGCAGCGCCAGGGCGCCCGGCGCCTCCCGTTCGATCCGGCGCCGCAGCCGAAGCTGCGAGGCGGCGATCAGGCCCCAGACGAACAGCAGGACCGCCCCGACCGAGTTGAGCATGTAGAGGAAGACGGTGTCGGGCCACAGGAGATTGAGCAGTACGGAGACGAAACCGAAGGCCACCGACGCCAGTACGGCCCGCCGGGGGACTCCGCCCCCCTGCCCGCCCGTCACCTTCAGCAGCCCGCGCGGCGCCTCGCCGCGCTCGGCCAGCGAGAAGATCATCCGGGAGGAGCCGTACAGATTGGCGTTGAGCGCCGAGAGCAGCGCCACGAACACCACGATGTTCATGATCTGCCCGGCCGACGGCACCCCGATCGAGTCCAGGACCTTCACGTAGGGGCTGAGCCCGGCCTGCTGAGCGGTCCACGGCAGCACGGTCACGATCACCAGCATCGAACCGACGTAGAAGAAGAGGATGCGCACCACCGCGCTGCGCACCGCACGCCCCACGGCGCGGGCCGGATCGTCGGTCTCCGCCGCCGCGATCGTCACGACCTCCAGCCCGCCGAAGGCGAACACCACGGTGAGCACACCGGAGACCACGCCGTCCCAGCCGTTCGGCAGGAAGCCTCCCTGGCCGGTGAGGTTCGTCAGCCCGACCGGACCGGTGTCCGGCAGGACGCCCAGGACGGCCAGCAGGCCGAGTGCCAGGAAGGCCACGATCGCCGCCACCTTCAGCGCGGCGAACCAGAACTCGAACTCGCCGAAGTTCTTCACAGCCGTCAGATTCGCCACGGTGAACACCACCATGAACAGCAGCACCCAGAGCCACTGATCCATCGCGGGCACCCAGCCGTGGGCGATCTGCGCGGCGGCCGTCGCCTCCACGGCGAGCACCACCACCAGCAGGAACCAGTAGAGCCAGCCCACGCTGAAGCCGGCCCAGCGGCCCAGCGCGCGTTCCGCGTGCACGGAGAACGACCCGGACGCGGGCATCGCCGCCGACATCTCGCCGAGCATCCGCATCACCAGCATCGCGAGCGCGCCCGCGATCACATACGAGACGACGACGGCCGGCCCGGCGACCGCGATCCCGGCACCCGACCCGACGAAGAGACCGGCGCCGATCACCCCGCCCAGACCGAGCATCGTCAGATGGCGCTGCTTCAGGCCGTGAGCCAGGGGCTCGGACGGTACGGGGGAGTGCGTGGGGGGCGCGTCGTGCATGAGCTGTGGATCACTCTCGGATCATTTTATGGGGAACCTACAGTCCCACGGGGTGGCTCCCCTTCCCGAACGGCGGGCCCGGCACACCCCCACCTCCGTGACCTGCATCACGCCGTTCGGTGATTGCGCAACGGTCTTTGTCCGAACCCGACTACCCGCTCAACCGTCGCTTTGTCGGCGGCTGATGGTGATCGGGCCAGGTGCCGTCGGCTAACGTCACCCCCAGTCCGTCCCTGCCTGCCGACCTCACCCGCGGAGTCCCGATGAGCACTGCTGCCGCCCCCACCCGTACCGGAGCGGTCCTCGCCGACCTGCTGCCCGCAGCCCGGCACCGCTACGCCGTGGACACGGCCCTGGTCGTCGGCGGCGCCGCCCTCACCGGCATCGCGGCCCAGATCGCCGTGCCCGTCCCCGGCTCCCCGGTCCCCGTCACCGGCCAGACCTTCGCCGCGCTGCTCATCGGCACCGCCTTCGGCGCCCGCCGCGGCTTCCTCTCCCTCGCCCTGTACGCGCTCGTCGGCATGGCCGGCATGCCGTGGTTCTCCGAGGGCACCTCCGGTCCGGGCGGCGCGTCGTTCGGATACGTGCTGGGCATGCTGCTCGCCGCCACGGTCGTCGGCGGTCTGGCCCGCCGCGGCGGTGACCGGTCCGTGCTGCGCACCGCGGGCACCATGGCGGTCGGCTCCCTCGTCATCTACGCCGTCGGCGTGCCCTACCTGGCGCTCTCCACCGGCATGTCGATCAGCGCCGCCGTCGCGGCCGGCCTGGTGCCGTTCCTGATCGGCGACGCACTCAAGGCCGCGCTGGCCATGGGGGCGCTGCCCGCCTCCTGGAAGCTCGTCGGGCGTCGCGGCTGACACCGCGGACATCACCGAAGAGGCTCGCCGGGTCATGACGGACCGGCGAGCCTCTGGTGTTTCCGGGTGCCCCTGACCTCCGCCGTCAGGTGTGCGTACGGGTCACTCGGTCGGTGCCGCCGCCTTCGCCTTCCGGCTGCGGGCCTCGCGCACCAACGAGACGCCCACGACCAGGGCCGCGACCAGCAGCGAGAGCAGGACCTGCTCACGCCCGGCGTCGTCGGTCAGCATGTAGACGAGGACGAACGAGATCATCGCGATCGTCGCCCAGGTCAGATACGGGAAGAGCCACATCCGTACGACGAGCTTCTCGGGCGACTCACGCAGGATGATGCCGCGCATCCGCAGCTGGGTGAAGCAGATCACCAGCCACACGAACAGGGCCACCGCGCCCGAGGAGTTCAGCAGGAACGCGAACACCGTGTCGGGCCACTGGTAGTTGAAGAACACGGCGACGAAGCCGAACACGACGGACGACAGGATCGCCGCCTGCGGTACGCCCCGCTTGTTCACCTTGGCGAACGCCGTGGGCGCGTCCCCCCGCTGTCCCAGCGAGAAGGCCATGCGCGAGGCCGTGTAGAGGCCGGAGTTGAGACAGGACAGGACGGCCGTCAGCACGATGACGTCCATGACCTGGCCGGCGTGCGGGATACCGATGACGTTCAGAGCGGCGACGTACGAACCGTCCTCGACGATCGACGGGTCGTTCCACGGAAGCAGGGTGAGGACGACGAAGATCGAGCCCAGGTAGAAGATGGCGATACGCCAGATCACGCTGTTGGTGGCCTTGGAGACGGCGCGCCGCGGGTCCTCGGACTCCCCGGCCGCCAGCGTCACGATCTCGCTGCCCATGAAGGAGAAGACGACCATCAGCACACCCGTGAGGATGGCTCCCGGCCCTTCGGGGAAGAACCCGCCGGTGTCCGTGAGGTGGGCGAGGCCGGACCCCGCGTTGTCCGCGCCCGGCAGCAGGCCGAAGACGGCGAGCAGGCCGACGACGACGAACGCGCCGATGGCCACGACCTTGATCCCGGCGAACCAGAACTCGAACTCACCGTACGAGCCGACGGAGACCAGGTTGGTCGCCGTGAGCACCACCATGACGATCAGGGCCCATGCCCACTGCGGCACGCCGGGGACCCAGCTCTCCAGGATCTTGGCACCCGCCGTGGCCTCGACGGCGAGCACCACGACCCAGAAGAACCAGTACAGCCAGCCGATGGAGAAGCCGGCCCAGCGGCCCAGGGCCTGGTCGGCGTACGCGGAGAAGGAGCCGGAGCTCGGCCGGGCGACGGCCATCTCGCCGAGCATCCGCATGACGAAGACGACCATCAGGCCGACCAGCGCGTACGACAGGAGAATGGCCGGGCCCGCCGCGGCGATGCCGGCGCCGGAGCCGACGAAGAGGCCCGCTCCGATCACGCCGCCGATGGCGATCATCGAGAGATGACGGTTCTTGAGACCGGCCTGGAGCCCGCCGGAGGAGTCCGGCTTACCCGGCTCGCCGGGCTGTTGGCCCGGTCCAGCCAGAGTCGTCTGCGACGTCATGGATCGAATCCTTACGTTTTCTGATCACCGTGTGTCGGGTCTTGCCTCTGCGGGGGTGGTGGAGGCAAGGTCACGCATTCAAGCCCGTGCGGCACCAGAATCGGAACCCCCTCATCCGGTCCTTGACCCGATCGTTGCCCGAGTGGTTCTGCCCACAGGACCGGAGTCCTCGCACGGCGCTGTGTGTCCCGACCCCGCTGACGGCTACCCGTCCCCGCTCGTGCCACACTTCGCTGCATGCGCGTGTACCTCGGCTCCGATCATGCTGGCTACGAACTGAAGAACCATCTGGTGACGTGGCTCACGGCCCACGGCCACGAGCCCGTCGACTGTGGTCCCCACATCTATGACGCCCAGGACGACTACCCGCCGTTCTGCCTCCGCGCCGCCGAGCGGACGGCCGCGGACAAGGACAGCCTCGGCATCGTCATCGGCGGCTCGGGCAACGGCGAGCAGATCGCCGCGAACAAGGTCAAGGGCGTCCGCGCCGCGCTCGCCTGGAGCGAGCAGACCGCCGCGCTCGGCCGTGAGCACAACGACGCCAACGTGGTGGCCATCGGCGGCCGGATGCACACGGTGGAGGAGTCCACCACGTTCGTCGAGATCTTCCTGAGCACCCCGTACTCGGGTGAGGAGCGCCACACCCGCCGCATCGAGATGCTGGCGCGGTACGAGGACACCGGCGAGCTCCCCCCGGTCCCGGCCCACCACCCGCAGCAGGGCTGAACGGCCCGCATCCGCTTCCCTGTGCCGCCGGGCCGTACACCCGGCGGCACACACGCGTGACCAGGAGACCCGCCGTGCCCGAGGGGCATACGATCCACCGCCTCGCCGCCGACCACCACGAGCGGTTCGCCGGCCGTCCGGTGCGGGTGAGCAGCCCCCAGGGCAAGTTCTCCGGCAGCGCGGAACTCCTGGACGGCAGGACCTTCACCGGTGTCGACGCCCATGGGAAGCACCTCTTCCTGGGCTTCGAGGGTTCGGCCTGGGTCCACATCCACCTCGGCCTCTTCGGCAAGCTCGGCTTCGGTACGGTTCCGGCGCCGCCGCCCACCGACACGGTCCGGCTGCGCCTGCTCAACGACGCCCACCACGCCGATCTGCGCGGCCCCACCACATGCGCCCTGATCACCGGCCCCGAGAAGCGCGCGATACACGACCGGCTCGGCCCGGACCCGCTGCGCGCCGACGAGGACGGCGAGCGGGCCTGGCAACGGATCTCCCGCAGCCGCGTCACCGTGGCCGCCCTGCTGATGGACCAGAGGGTCGTCGCGGGCGTCGGCAACGTCTACCGCGCCGAGGTCCTCTTCCGGCACGGCATCGACCCGTACCGCCCCGGCAGGGACCTCACCCGGGGTGAGTGGGACGCGATCTGGACCGACCTCGGCGTCCTGATGCGCGAGGGCGTGCGGAACAACCGCATCGACACCGTCCGCCCCGAGCACCTGCCGGAGGCGATGGGCCGGCCCCCGAGGGTCGACGACCACGGCGGCGAGGTGTACGTCTACCGACGGGCCAGGCAGGCGTGCCACATCTGCGGCACCGAGATCCGTACGGCGGACCTGGCGGCCCGCAACCTCTTCTGGTGCCCGTCCTGCCAGCCGTCCGCACCGCGGCGGTAGCCGCACGGGCTCAGAAACCGTGCGGGCACCACGGCTGTACGTCCGAGGAGAACGCGAGCGCGGCCTCGGCCAGAGCGCCCGCACGTGTCTCCCGCACCTGTCCGGCCGCCGCCAGCGTCGTCAGCGACACCCCGCCCAGGTAAGCGGATGCCAACGCCGAGACGGAAAGGGCCAGTTCGGGCTCTTCGTCCGTCCGCCGGCAGACGGCGTCGCCCTTCGCGCCGGCGGTCAGCCGCCAACGCCCCGCGTTCCACGGGCAGAAGGTGTCCTCCACCTCCAGCACCACGTCGACCGGTGTCCGGTAGGTCCGGGCCTCCAGCGCCGCACCCAGCTCGACCAGCCGTACGTACAGCCCGTCCCGCAGCCGCACCTCGCAGCGCCGGACGTCGGAGACCAACCGGAGCACGGCGTCGTCCGGCGGCCGGTTGTGGCACTCGACCACCGACATCAGATCGATCCCGCACAGGAAGCGCCACAGCGCCGCGTACGAGGCGGGGTCCAGCGCCGCCAGGTCACGCACCGCCACCGTGCCCCGGGGACCGGCTTCGTCCCAGGACGGCCTCAGGCCGAACGTGGCGTACCCGAGCACCTCACCGTCCCGCTCCGCGAGCACGCACTGCAGCGGGGAGCCCCCCTTCCTCGTGCTCTCCGGGTCGTTCACGGGCATCCGCTCCCAGCCGGGCCGGCGTACGGGCGTTCCGGGCCGGGTCTCCGCCAGCCGCGCGTACACCGCCTCGCAGGCATCGAGCGCCTCCAGCGGGGACGACCGGCGCATCCGCACCGCGTCCGTGCCCGCGGGGAGTGCCAGGCGGGCACGGGAGGTGTCGATCCGCAGGTTCATCTCCGTCGTGGCCGCACCGTAGCCGAACCGTCCGTAGATACCGGGCTCCGAAGCCAGCAGCACCGCGAGCGGCTCCCCCCACGAGCGGACGTCGTCCAACTGGCGCCGCATCATCGCCGTCAGCAGCCCCTGCCTGCGGTGCGTCGCGGCCACGGTCACCATGGTGACTCCCGCGGCAGGAACCGCGGCTCCGCCCGGCACGGTCACCCGGAAGCTGTGGGCACCGGCCGTTCCCACGCACTCCGCGCCGTCCCAGTGGCCGATCGCGCGCTGCGGCTCGGTCAGCGACGCGTACATCTCGCGCCCCTCGGGGGAGATGGGTACGCCGCCGAACGCCAACTCCGTACAGCCGAGCCAGGTGTCCCACTCCGAGGCCGTCAACACGCGCAATTCCGTGCTCATGAGCCCTGCTTACCAGGGCCGCGCCGACCAGGGCGACCCACTTTCGAACACTTCGGCACCAGGTCCCCCTGCACCGGAGGCCGTCGGATGGATAAGGTCCCGACAATGGCACGTCGCAGAGGACCAGAGACCTATCCCGCCCGGTGGCGAAGATCAGCGCACCGGGCGCGCGTCGCGCTGCGCAGATCCGGTGTCGACTACTTCCGCGGTGACGGCTCCGACTGGATAGCCCTGGCCGGTCTGCTGGTCACCATCCCGGTGATCACCGGGTTCACGCTGCTCGACCCGGTGTGGTGCTCACCGGCCGCCCTGGCCCTGCCGATCGTGGCGGGCGGTCTGCTGCTGCGGCCGGCCAGCCTGCTGAGCCTCTACGCGACCGCGGCAGCCGCCCTGATCGTGGAGTCCTTCGTCCTCGGCCCGTACGCGGACGGGCCTGCCCGGGTCACCCCGGGCACCGTCCTGGTCGTCGCGGCCTGCGGCTTCTTCGGGCTGGTCATCGCCCAGTTCCGGGCCAGGGTCGGGGTGCCGTGGCGACGCGGCGGCACGATGCTCTTCGACCTGCGCGAGCGGATCCGGGTCCAGAGCGCCCTGCCCCGGCTCCCCGAGGGCTGGCACCGCGAGATGGCGCTGCGCCCGGCCGGCGGCCAGTCCTTCTCCGGCGACTTCGTCGTCGCCGCCCGCACCAACGGCGGACGCACCCTGGAAGTCGTGCTCACCGATGTGTCCGGCAAGGGCATGGACGCGGGTTCCCGCGCCCTGCTGCTGTCCGGAGCCTTCGGCGGCCTCCTGGGATCCCTGCCGCCGCACGGCTTCCTGCCCGCGGCGAACGGCTATCTGCTGCGCCAGGACTGGGACGAGGGCTTCGCCACCTCCATCCATCTCGTCCTGGACCTGGAGTCCGGCGACTACGAACTCCTCTCGGCCGGCCACCCTCCCGCCCTGCAGCTGCACGCGGGCAGCGGCCAGTGGGAGGAGCAGGTCGCCGAAGGACCCCTGCTCGGTGTGTACGACGGGGCGGAGTTCGACGCGGTGAAGGGTTCGCTGGCGCCCGGGGACGTCCTGATGCTCTTCACGGACGGTCTGGTGGAGGCGTCCGACCGGGACATCGCCGACGGCATCGACCGGCTGACCGGGGAGGCCGACCGCTATGTCGCGACGGGCTTCGAGGGTGCGGCCTGGCATCTGATCGAGGCCTGCGCGAAGGACGTCAACGACGACCGTGCTCTCCTGCTGCTGTCCCGTCGCGCCTGAACCGTACGGAAGCGGTTGAAACGGTACAGGCGTCAAACGGGGCACTCGCCCATCACCCGAACGTGAAGTCTTTACGGCTACGCCATCCCGGGTGCCAGGCCGCAGCCCCCGCACCCGGGATGTCCGTCAGCTCCCGGCTCACTCAGACGGGTACCGCCTCTTTGTCGGCCTCCTTGTCCCGGGTACGGCCTCCGGGCAGGATCCGGGCGAGCCAGTGGGAGCGCCCGGCCGCCAGCGGCGAGAGGACCGCGAGCAGGAGTACGTACCCGGCGATGAACGGGGAGAGCCGTTCGTCCAGGCCCGCACCCGCGGCCATCGTGGCGAGGATCAGCGCGAACTCACCGCGCGCCAGCAGGGTGGTGGAGATGTTCGCGGTGGCCTGCGGGCCGAATGTGTAGATCTTGGCCGTGGCCATCCCGGCGAAGACGTTCATCGCCACCGTCACGGCGACGGCCGCCAGCACCGGCCACACCACGCTCGGCAGGTCGCCGGGGTTGATGGACAGTCCGAAGGCGAAGAAGAAGATCGCACCGAACGCGTCACGCAGTGGATGCACCAGCTTCAGGATGCGGGTGCCCGAGGCGGTGCTGCCCAGCATCAGACCGACCATGAACGCACCGATCGCGTCGGCGACCCCGAACCACTCCGAGACCCCGGCCACGAAGACGGCGGCACCGAGGAAGGAGATGACGAGGAGCTCGTCGTCCTTGGTGTCGAACAGTTTGCCGATGACCTTCGTGCCGAACCGGGCCAGGAGGGCGAGCAGCAGCAGGAAGCCGAAGGCCTTGCCGCCGTCGAGCACCGCGGCCCCGAGACTGTCGGCACCGGACAGGATCGGCTGCAGGGCGGCCAGATAGAGGGCGAGGAAGACGTCCTCGACGACGATGATGCCGAGGATCGGCCGCGTCTCGGGACTGCCGATCCGGCCGAGGTCCACCAGGACCTTGGTGACGATGGCCGACGACGAGATGCCGAGCACACCCGCGAGCACCAGTGCTTCCGAGGTGCCCCAGCCCAGCGCGAAGCCGAAGCCGAGACCCGCGCCGACGTTCAGGACGAGATAGGTGCCGCCGGCGAGCGCCATCTTGCGCCCGCCCTTCTTCAGGTCGTCCAGGTGGAACTCGAGACCGAGGTAGAAGAGCAGCAGCACCAGCCCGAGTGCGGAGAGCATCTCCAGGTCGTGCGGATCGTCGAGAAGGACGACCCCTGGCGTGTGAGGGCCGAGCAGTATCCCGGCGAGGATGAACAGGGGGATGGTCGGCAGTCCGATGCGGCCGCCGACGCGGGCGAGGACGGCGGCGGCGAGGAACGCGCCCCCCATGGCGATGAGCGTGTCTGCGTGTCCGATGAGCCCGTCTCCTTCGTTCGGTCAAGGGTGCGTCAAGGAATCGTCAGTAATTAGTTTACCGAACGATTCGGTGTGCACTCGTGGACCCGTCGAAGCGCCGCGACGCCCGGCGTACAGTCGGCCCATGCCGAACCCGTATCTGACCCTGGCCCAGGTGGAGGCGATCGCCCGCGAGGCCCATCGCCGACAGACCGACAAGGCGGGGCGCCCGTACGTGGAGCATCTGGCCGCGGTGGCCGAGGGTGTGCGGATCCGGGGCGGCGGCGAGGAGCAGATGGCCGCGGCCTGGCTGCACGACGCGGTGGAGGACGGCGCGCTGTCCCGGCAGTGGCTGGACGAGGCCCCGCTGTCCCGGCGGGTGAAGGAAATGGTCCTCGCCGTCACCAGGCGGGACGGCGAGGACCTCTTCACGTACACCAGGCGGATTCTCGCCACGCCCGGTGCGTTGCTGATCAAGGAGTCGGATCTGGCGCACAACGCGGACCCGGACCGGCTGGCGGTCCTGGAACCGGCGACCCGTACCCGGCTGACCGAGAAATATGCGCAGGTACGCGGCCTGTTGGGGCTCGACGGGGGTGTGAGGCCCGACGAACGGCGGGATCAAGCCAACCCCGACGCGGGCTGACGTCCTGACGGGACCGGCCCCGGCGGAAGGGGGCCGATCCGGACAGGCTCAACGCTTGGCGGGGCTCCGGCGGAACGCCCAGTTCATGTCCGGCTCCGTGGCGAAACGCAGCGCGCGCCGGACCGGCGGGGTGCACAGCAGGGTGACGGCGACGGCCGCGACGACAGAGACGACGACGAGTCCCACGGGGCCCGAGAGCCACTCGTAGCGGTCGAACAGGCCGTAGTAGCCGGCGCCCTTCACCAGGAAGCCGTGCAGCAGGTAGCCGCAGATCGTCCCGGCCCCCAGCACCGTGAACCACATGTGGCGGCGCGGCACCCAGGCGAGGAACGCGATCGTGAGCAGCATCGCGCATCCGAACATCGCCAGGGTCATCACGGGCCCCGTCCACCACTGGAAGTCCATCTCCTGGGCGCTGTTGCTGCGGTAGAACCAGCCGAGCCGCATGTGCGGCTCGGCCCAGTAGGCGAAGACCGCGGCCCCGGCGAACAGGGGAAGGGACAGCAGCCGCACCTCGCGCCGCCGGACCAGCTGGAAGTGCTCGGGCTTCATCAGGAGGCCGAGCACGAAGAACGGCAGGAGCTGGCAGACGCGCTGCAGATCCAGGTCGTCACCGATGCCCGGCGACACCGAGGCGAGCATGGCGATCGCGAGGGCGACCGGGAGCGGGTGGCGCAGGGACTGCCACAGCGGAGTGGTGACCCGCCAGATGAACAGGGCGATCAGGAACCAGGTGAGGAACAGAGGGTCGAGCAGGGTGACGGACGTGTCGGCCTCGCCGCCGGCGTACCGCTTGAACAGCGAATACGCGGTCTCGAAGAGCACGTAGGGCACCACGACCCCGGTCACGAGGCGCTTCACCTTGGCCGAGCTCATGTCGAACGACCGTGAGAAATAGCCCGAGACGAGGATGAACGCCGGCATGTGGAACGTGTACACGACCATGTACAGCGCTCGTGCCGTGCGGCTGCCGTCCATCACCGGCTCCCACGCGTGGGCCACGGCGACGAGCACGATCGCGAGGTACTTCACATTGTCGAAGTACGCGTCACGACGCTTGGCCGGTGCGGGCGTCCCGGTGCGGTCCGGTGCGCTCCCGATGGTGGGGGAGGGCGCCCCCGGGGCCGTCAGGGTCTGTTCGCGTCTCGGCTCCGACTCCCGGCTCTCCGGGGTGATCGGGGCCCTCTGAATTTCACTCGGAGCTTTGGACATCTCATGCACCTTAGACCCGCCGATCGGTATGCGTAAAACCCCAAGAAATATCGCGCGTTCCCGGCCATTCAGAAGTGAAACCACCGGCGGTCGCCCGCTACGTGATGATTCTTCCCGCTTAAATGGTGCATATCGTCTGGAGGTTGGCGCGAGTGAAATTCGTCGCACGAACTCCGGCATATCACTGTGAATGAAGTGTGGGGATATGGAAACGATCAGATCGAGCAATATTCGAACTGCCCTGCGCACAGCGGGTTCACAGGGAATGGGCGCGGCCCGCGCGGCCCGCGCTGCCACCGCCGAGCGACCGTGTGCGCCGAGCCACGCCCCGGCGCACGCGCGCGTCAGGATGGCGGGATCCTGCCGTCCCGCCCCATTACCCGGCAGCAGGCACAGGGGAGTTGGTGGCACGATGTACTCGACGGGGCGTGCTGGGCCGCACGCCACCGGGCCGGCAAGGCGGACCGACCAAGGGTGTGATCAGTCGTGGCCATTTCACTGTCTGTGGTACTTCTGCTGGGAATCGTCCTGGTGGTGTTCATCCGCGGCGGATCCCTCAAGGGTGGGCCGGCGGCCGTCGCCGTGCTCTTCGGCTTCTTCCTCGCTTCGACGGGCATGGCGCCGTCGATCAACAGATTCATGAACTCGATAGCCGAAACGATCAACCAGATCAGCTTCTGACGCACGCGCGTGCGCGCGTCGACCCCGGCCGGGCGATGCCGTCGGGGCATACACGCATGCCCTTCGCGCACGGGACGTGCCGGAGCCTCACGGATCGGAAGGACAGTCATGCCCGCCTATGTCATAGCGCACCTGCGAGAGGCCGACCCGCACCCGGACATCGCCGAGTACATCGAGCGGCTTCCCGCCACCTTCGAGGTGTACGGCGGGCGCTACCTCGTGCACATGACGCCGCACGAGGTGAAGGAGGGCGACTGGCCCGGACACGTCGTGATGATCGGCTTCCCGGGGATCGACGAGGCGCGGGCCTGGTGGGACTCGCCCGCCTACCGGGAGATCGCGCCGCTGCGCTCACGGCACATCGAGGGCGACATCATCCTGGTCGAGGGCGTCCCCGAGGGCTACGACCCGACGCCCGCCGTGAAGGCGATGCGCGAGGCCCTGGCCACCGAGTAGTACGGAAAGGCGAGGAGCGCGTAACCGAAAGGGCCGGCCCGGAGGATCTCTCCTCCGGGCCGGCCCTTCACGTGGAGCGGGCGACGGGAATCGAACCCGCGTAGCTAGTTTGGAAGACTAGGGCTCTACCATTGAGCTACGCCCGCAAGCGCCGCACAGCGGGTCCGGTGGACCGCGGTACGGAAAGCATCGTAGCGGGTCGGAGACGGTGCGCGCACACCCGTATCGGTGTGCCCATGTGACGGGCCGGTGGTCGCCTCCGCGACGACCTGACCGAAGCGGCCGACGCGAGGCCCGTCTGCATGTACCCTACGTGTCGCACCGACGGGGTGTGGCGCAGCTTGGTAGCGCGTCCGCTTTGGGAGCGGAAGGTCGTCGGTTCGAATCCGGCCACCCCGACCACCAGCAAGATCGCATTGTGGGAGTCCTCCCCCTTGCCGTTACTATGCAAATTGCGTGCCCGTGTGTCTGATGTACCGGGCTCGATCCGCGAAGCCGCCTCTCGGCGGCCCAGCAGAACCCCAAGAAGTCAGCCACCAAGGAGACCGAACCGTGAAGAGCGCCGTGGAGACCCTGAACCCGACTCGGGTTCGGCTCAGCATCGAGGTGCCCTTCGAGGAGCTCAAGGACAGCCTCGACGCGGCGTACAAGAAGATCAACCAGCAGGTCACGGTGAAGGGCTTCCGTAAGGGCAAGATCCCCAACCGCGTCATCGACCAGCGGTTCGGCCGTGGTGCTGTGCTGGAGGAGGCCGTCAACGACGCCCTTCCGAAGTTCTACACCGAGGCTGTCAACGAGGGTGAGCTCAACGTTCTGGGCCAGCCCGAGGTTGACATCACCGAGCTCAAGGACGGCGAACTGCTGGCCTTCACCGCCGAGGTGGATGTCCGTCCCGAGATCGAGATTCCGGACTACTCCGGCATCGAGGTCACCGTGGACGCACTCGAAGTCACCGAAGAAGAAGTCGACAAGGCCGTGGAGCAGCTCCGTGAGCGCTTCGCCTCGACCAACCCGGTCGAGCGCGCCGCCGCCGAGGGCGATGTCGTGACGATCGACCTGGAGGCCAAGGTCGACGGAGAGGTCCTCGAGGACGGCGTGGCCGCGGGTGTCTCGTACACCATCGGTTCCGGCGAGCTCCTCGAAGGCATCGACGAGGCCGTGACCGGCCTGGAGGCGGGTGGCGAGGCCACCTTCACCTCCGAGCTGAAGGGCGGCTCGGCCGAGGGCAAGGAAGCGGAGGTCACCGTCAAGGTCACCACCGTCGCCTCCCGCGAACTGCCCGAGCTGGACGACGACTTCGCGCAGATGGCGAGTGAGTTCGACACGCTCGCCGAGCTCCGCGAGGACAGCCGCAAGCGCCTCGAGAACACCAAGCAGTACGACCAGGCCACCCAGGCCCAGGAGCGCGTCCTCGAGGAGCTGCTGAAGCTGGCCGAGGTCCCGATCCCCGAGAAGCTTCTCGCGGACGAGGTCCAGACCCGCAAGCACAACCTCGAGCACCACCAGCTCGGTCAGATGGGTCTCGACCTGGAGAAGTACCTCGAGATCCAGGGCAAGACCCTGGAGGAGTTCGAGAACGAGACGTCCGAGCAGGCCGTCAAGGGCATCAAGACCCAGTTCATCCTGGACGAGCTCGTCAACAAGGAGAAGCTGAACGTCAACCAGGAGGAGCTCACCGAGCACCTCATGCGGCGGGCGCAGTCCTCCGGTATGAGCCCCGACCAGTTCGCCCAGGCCGTCGTCGAAGGCGGCCAGGTGCCGATGCTCGTCGGCGAGGTCGCCCGCGGCAAGGCGCTCGCCGTCGTCGTCGAGGCCGCCAAGGTCGTCGACACCAACGGTGAGGTCGTCGAGCTCGAGGACGATGAGGACGCGGCGGACGCGGCGGACGTCACGGACGAGGCCACCGAGACGGTCGAGGCCGCCGAGGGCACCACCGAGGCAGCCGACGAGAAGAAGGACGAGAAGAACGAGGCCTGAGCCTCGCTCCGCTCGTTGATCTGATCCGCACGACGGGCCCCGGACGTATCGCGTCCGGGGCCCGCCGCCGTATCGGTCCACGCCGCCCGACGCACCCGGGACCGCCCCCGGGAACCCTTGTGCGGACTGCTTACCTTGCGCTCCCAGCGAACAGTTGGGGAAGCGGGATGGCGTTGTCCCACCTGCGCGTTAGGGTCCATGAAGAGGAAGGGTCGGGTAGTCCCGGCCTATCCGGTACGAAGACGCTGAGACGGCCGGAGCCGTCAGAGACGAGCAGGTGGATACGTGACGAATCTGATGCCCTACGCCGCCGGAGAGCCGTCCCTCGGTGGAGGCCTCGGTGACCAGGTCTACAGCCGACTGCTCGGCGAGCGCATCATCTTCCTCGGTCAGCAGGTCGACGATGACATCGCCAACAAGATCACCGCACAGCTTCTGCTCCTTGCCGCGGAACCCGACAAGGACATCTACCTCTACATCAACAGCCCCGGCGGTTCGGTGACGGCCGGCATGGCGGTCTACGACACCATGCAGTACATCCCGAACGACGTGGTCACCATCGGTATGGGCATGGCGGCCTCCATGGGCCAGTTCTTGCTCACCGGTGGCACGGCGGGCAAGCGCTTCGCGCTCCCGAACACCGACATCCTCATGCACCAGGGTTCGGCCGGCATCGGCGGTACCGCCTCGGACATCAAGATCCAGGCGCAGTACCTGCTCCGTACGAAGACGCGGATGGCCGAGATCACCGCCCGCCACTCCGGCCAGACCGTGGAAACGATCATCCGCGACGGCGACCGCGACCGCTGGTACACGGCGGAGGAGGCCAAGGACTACGGCCTCATCGACGAGATCATCTCGGTCGCGTCGGGCATCCCGGGCGGCGGCGGCACCGGCGCCTGATCCGGGCGTGCACGACCCCGCACCCTCTCGTACGCCGAGACCTCCAGCCCACATGAACGCCACCAGGATGGTGAACACCCACATGAACAACTTCTCCGGCGCCTCCGCGAGCGGCCTCTACACCGGCCCGCAGGTGGACAACCGCTACGTCGTCCCGCGCTTCGTGGAGCGCACCTCGCAGGGTGTGCGTGAGTACGACCCGTACGCGAAGCTCTTCGAGGAGCGCGTGATCTTCCTCGGCGTCCAGATCGACGACGCCTCGGCCAACGACGTCATGGCGCAGCTGCTGTGCCTGGAGTCGATGGACCCGGACCGCGACATCTCGATCTACATCAACAGCCCCGGCGGCTCGTTCACCGCGCTCACCGCGATCTACGACACGATGCAGTTCGTGAAGCCGGACATCCAGACGGTCTGCATGGGCCAGGCGGCCTCCGCCGCCGCCGTCCTGCTGGCCGCGGGCACCCCGGGCAAGCGCATGGCGCTCCCGCACGCCCGTGTGCTGATCCACCAGCCGTCCTCGCAGACCGGCCGTGAGCAGCTCTCCGACCTGGAGATCGCGGCCAACGAGATCCTGCGGATGCGCACCCAGCTCGAGGAGATGCTGGCGAAGCACTCCACGACCCCGCTGGAGAAGATCAGCGAGGACATCGAGCGCGACAAGATCCTTACCGCCGACGACGCACTCGCGTACGGTCTGGTGGACCAGATTGTCTCCACCCGTAAGACAACCGCAGGCGCGTCCGTCTGACGTCGGTCTTTCCCCTTGGCACATCCCGTATCCACGGCCCCGGCCGTGTGAACCGTGCCAAGGGGGGCCCGAACGGGGGGCCAGGCAAGGTACCGTCGGATAGAGGCACCAGGAGCCGCTGAACCAGGCTGCTCCCAGGCGAAGGGGAAGCACCTCGTGGCACGCATCGGTGATGGCGGCGACCTGCTCAAGTGCTCGTTCTGCGGAAAGAGCCAGAAGCAGGTGAAGAAGCTCATCGCGGGACCCGGTGTGTACATCTGCGACGAGTGCATCGATCTCTGCAACGAGATCATCGAGGAGGAGCTCGCCGAGACCTCCGAGGTGCGGTGGGAGGAGCTCCCCAAGCCGCGCGAGATCTACGAGTTCCTCGAGGGGTACGTCGTCGGGCAGGAGCCCGCGAAGAAGGCCCTCTCGGTCGCTGTGTACAACCACTACAAGCGGGTCCAGGCCGGGGAGAACGGCGGCGGCGCGAATCGTGACGACGCGATCGAGCTCGCCAAGTCCAACATCCTGCTGCTGGGCCCCACGGGTTCCGGCAAGACGCTCCTCGCGCAGACGCTGGCCCGCATGCTCAACGTCCCGTTCGCCATCGCGGACGCGACGGCGCTGACGGAGGCCGGCTATGTCGGCGAGGACGTCGAGAACATCCTGCTGAAGCTGATCCAGGCCGCGGACTACGACGTCAAGAAGGCCGAGACCGGGATCATCTACATCGACGAGATCGACAAGGTCGCCCGCAAGAGCGAGAACCCGTCGATCACCCGCGATGTGTCCGGGGAGGGCGTCCAGCAGGCCCTGCTGAAGATCCTGGAGGGCACCACCGCCTCCGTACCGCCGCAGGGCGGACGGAAGCACCCGCACCAGGAGTTCATCCAGATCGACACGACGAACGTGCTGTTCATCGTGGGCGGCGCCTTCTCGGGTCTGGAGAAGATCATCGAGTCGCGGGCCGGTGCCAAGGGCATCGGCTTCGGCGCGACGATCCGCTCCAAGCTGGAGATCCAGGCGAGCGACCAGTTCCAGGAGGTCATGCCGGAGGACTTGGTGAAGTTCGGGATGATTCCCGAGTTCATCGGCCGCCTCCCCGTGCTGACCTCGGTCCACAACCTGGACCGCGAGGCGCTGCTCCAGATCCTGATCGAGCCGCGCAACGCACTGGTGAAGCAGTACCAGCGCCTGTTCGAACTCGACGGTGTGGAGCTGGAGTTCGAGCGGGAGGCGCTCGAGGCCATCGCCGACCAGGCGATCCTCCGCCAGACGGGCGCGCGCGGTCTGCGCGCCATCATGGAAGAGGTCCTCCAGTCCGTGATGTACGACGTCCCGTCCCGCAAGGACGTGGCCCGCGTCGTCATCACCCCGGACGTCGTCCGCAACAACGTCAACCCGACGCTGGTCCCGCGCGAACCGCGCACGATCGGCAAGAACGACGGCGGCCGCCACGAGAAGTCCGCGTAGCGGCAGCGACGACGGCACACACGAAGGGGCGCCCGGCCGACGGCCGGGCGCCCCTTCGTCAGGGCGTCTGATCGACCGGACCTTCTGACCGCTTGCAGCTAGACCTTGGTGCGGGAAGTGTTGTACAGCTTGGCGGCGAGGGTCGCCACATCGTTCTGGGGCATGGACTTGCCAGCCAACAGTGCGCCGCGGTCGGCGCCTACGACGATCGCCAGGGTGCTGTGGTCGGACCACACGCAGACGGGTGTGATGATTTCCTTGGGCCCGTTCTCCGGTGTGCCGTCGCCGTCCTTGTTGATCACCTTGGCGTTCCGGCACTTCATCAGCGCGCCTTCGAAGCCGTCGGGTTCGACGGCCTCGGCATCGCCGACGAACGTGGCGTCATCACCCTGCCCCGCCTGCTTGGGATCGCTGAGGGCGAGCTCGAGGGTCTTCGCGGGGTCGTTGATCTCGCCCCAGTAGCCCGTGAACCCGAGAGCCTTCGCCACCGCCTTGGCGTCACCGCTCAGGTATGTGGCGTTCACCCGGTTCGCGTTCTGGATCCCCAGAGCCTCGGCCTGGGTCTTCGTAGTGCCCGTCAGGGCGGTGGACTTCGTCGGCGCTGCCCTTTTGTAGTCGTCCACCGAGGCGGCCGGCGTCAGCTTGTACCCCTTGGTGGAGTCCGCCACGTCGCCGTTGCCGCCGCCCGAGGTCAGGAAGTACACCCCGCCCGCCACGACGGCCAGCGCCACCACGGCCGCGCCGACGATCAGCCCGGTCTTCTTCTTCGGGGCACCCGGCTGCGGAGGCATGCCCGGGTATGCCTGCTGCCCGCCGTAAGGCGGGACGGGCGGCTGCTGTCCGTACGGGCCCGGCTGCTGTCCTTGTGGGTAGCCGTAGCCCTGCGGGGGCTGCTGCTGTGGCGGGACGCCCTGGGGGGCCTGCTGCGGGTAGCCGTAGCCGGGCTGGCCCTGCGGGGGTCCCTGCGGCGGCTGGCCGCCGTACGGGCCGGGCGGCTGCTGCCCGTACGGGCCGGGCTGCTGACCGTACGGTCCGGGCTGGCCCTGTGGCGGCTGCCCACCGTACGGACCCGGCTGGTTGTAGCTCATTGCGCTGTCCCCTCCAGAATGCTTATGCGTTCCGAACATCCTGACGGAAGCGGCGCTCACATAGGGCATCAGGGCGTACACCGTTACTGAACAAACCGGTTTCAGTGCATGACTGTGACGCCCCTAAACTGTGTGCCGTGACCGAGAACGCAGCGCAGCAGCCAGCCAGCACCCCCGAACTGCCGACCCAGTACGCGCCGGCCGAGGTAGAGGGGAAGCTGTACGAGCGCTGGGTAGAGCGCGGGTACTTCGAAGTCGACGAGAACAGCGACAAGCCGCCGTACAGCATCGTCATCCCGCCGCCCAACGTCACCGGCTCGCTCCACCTGGGCCACGCGTTCGAGCACACGCTGATCGACGCACTCGTCCGCCGTAAGCGCATGCAGGGCTTCGAAGCGCTGTACCAGCCCGGCATGGACCACGCGGGTATCGCCACCCAGAACGTGGTCGAGCGCGAGCTGGGCAAGGAGGGCAAGTCCCGTCACGACCTGGGACGCGAGGCCTTCGTCGAGCGTGTCTGGCAGTGGAAGAACGAGTCGGGCGGCCAGATCTCCGGTCAGATGCGCCGCCTCGGCGAGGGCGTCGCCTGGTCCCGTGAGCGCTTCACCATGGACGAGGGCCTCTCCAAGGCCGTCCAGACCGTCTTCAAGCAGATGTACGACGACGGGCTGATCTACCGCGCCGAGCGCATCATCAACTGGTGCCCCCGCTGTCTGACCGCGATCTCCGACATCGAGGTCGAGTACCAGGAGGACGACGGCGAGCTCGTCTCCATGACGTACGGCGAGGGCGACGAGACGATCGTCGTCGCCACCACCCGTGCCGAGACGATGCTCGGCGACACGGCCGTCGCCGTCCACCCCGAGGACGAGCGCTACCAGCACCTGGTCGGCAAGCGGATCAAGCTGCCGCTCACCGACCGCACGATCCCGGTCGTCGCCGACCACCACGTCGACCCGGAGTTCGGCACCGGTGCCGTCAAGGTGACGCCCGCCCACGACCCCAACGACTTCGAGATCGGCAAGCGCCACGACCTGCCGTTCCTCACGGTCATGGACGAGCGGGCCGTCATCACCGTCCCCGGTCCCTTCGAGGGACTGGACCGCCTGGAGGCGCGCTCCGCCATCGTCGCCGCCCTGCGTGCCGAGGGCCGGATCGTCGCCGAGAAGCGCCCGTACGTCCACTCCGTGGGCCACTGCTCGCGCTGCAAGACGACCATCGAGCCGCGCCTCTCCCTCCAGTGGTGGGTCAAGGTCGAGCCGCTCGCCAAGGCGGCCGGTGACGCCGTCCGTGACGGCAGGGTCAAGATCCACCCGCAGGAGATGGAGAAGCGGTACTTCGACTGGGTCGACAACCTCCACGACTGGACGATCTCGCGCCAGCTCTGGTGGGGTCACCGCATCCCCGTCTGGTACGGGCCCAACGGCGAGGTCGTCTGCGTCGGACCGGACGACGAGGCGCCCACCGGCGAGGGCTGGACGCAGGACAGTGATGTCCTGGACACCTGGTTCTCCTCAGGCCTGTGGCCCTTCTCGACGCTCGGCTGGCCCGAACAGACCGACAGCCTCGCGAAGTTCTACCCGAACTCGGTCCTGGTCACCGGCTACGACATCCTCTTCTTCTGGGTCGCCCGGATGATGATGTTCGGCCTGTACGTCAACGACGGGGTCCCGCCGTTCGGCACCATCGTCCTGCACGGCATGGTCCGCGACGAGCACGGCAAGAAGATGTCGAAGTCCTTCGGCAACGTGGTCAACCCGCTGGACTGGATGGACAAGTACGGCTCCGACGCGCTGCGCTTCACCCTCGCGCGCGGCGCCAACCCGGGCACCGACGTCCCGATCGGCGAGGACTGGGTCCAGGGCTCGGCGAAGTTCTCCAACAAGATCTGGAACGCCACCCGCTTCGCGCTGATGAACGGCGCCACGATCGAGGGCGAACTGCCGTCCGCCGACGAGATGTCGGTGACCGACCGCTGGATCCTGTCGCGCCTGGGCAGGACGGTCGCGGACGTCGACGCGTACTACGACGACTTCCAGTTCGCGAAGATCAGCGAGTCCCTGCGGCACTTCGCCTGGGACGAGGTCTTCGACTGGTACGTCGAGCTGTCCAAGACCACGTTCTTCGCGGGTGGCCGCCCTGCCGAGATCTCGGGCAGGGTCCTGGGCGAGGTCCTCGACGTGATGCTGCGTCTGCTGCACCCGATCGTGCCGTTCGTCACCGAGGCGCTGTGGACCGCGCTCACCGGCCGCGAGTCCGTCGTCATCGCGGACTGGCCGACCGACTCCGGCTTCCGCGACGAGGCGGCCGAGAAGGAGATCGAGCTCGTCCAGCAGGTCGTCACCGAGGTCCGCCGCTTCCGTAACGACCAGGGCCTCCAGCCCGGCCAGAAGGTCCCGGCCGAACTCACCCTGACCGGCACCGCGCTGGCCCCGCACGAGGCGGCCATCCGGCAGCTCCTGCGCCTGCAGCCCGCCGGGGACGGCTTCCAGGCCACCGCCTCGCTGCCGGTCGCCGGGACCACCGTCGCGCTCGATCTCTCCGGCACGATCGATGTCGCGGCCGAGCGCAAGCGCCTGACCAAGGACCTGGAAGCCGCCGAGAAGGAGAAGGCCCAGGCCACCGGGAAGCTCGGCAACGAGGCGTTCCTGGCCAAGGCCCCGGACAACGTGGTCGACAAGATCCGTGGCCGGCTCGCCAAGGCGGAGGCCGACATCGAGCGGATCGCCGCCCAGCTGGCGAACCTGCCGAAGGGCTGATGACCTGATCACGGAGCCCCCGCGCCCCCGACCGACCGGGAGCGCGGGGGCTTCGCCGTGCCCTGGGGGAAGCGCGGCGGCGGGCGCTGCGCGCGATGTCCGTGGCCATCCGTAGACTGGCCCTGTGAGTGAGCCCCGCCCTTCAGACCGGCACGACGCGTCCGATCCCGACGACACCTTCGCGGAGATCGTCGACGAAGAGACCCAGCGCGACCCCGACCTGGCGGTGATCGAGGCCGGGAGCCGGACACTGCGCACCCAGTCGGGCCCGCCTCAGGGCGAGGCGGTCCCCGACCGCCCCGCCGACCCCGAGACCGACCGTGCGCTGCGCGAGGTGGAGCAGGAGCTCGCCGGACGCTGGGGCGAGACCAAGCTCGAGCCCTCGGTGACCCGTATCGCCGCCCTGATGGACGTGCTGGGCGAGCCCCAGCGCGCCTACCCCTCGATCCACATCACGGGGACGAACGGCAAGACCAGCACGGCCCGCATGATCGAGGCCCTGCTGAGCGCCTTCGAGCTCCGTACCGGCCGCTACACCTCCCCGCACGTCCAGTCGATCACCGAGCGGATCAGCCTGGACGGCGCCCCGATCGACGCCGAGCGCTTCATCGAGACGTACAACGACATCAAGCCGTACGTCGAGATGGTCGACGCCCAGCAGCCCTACCGGCTCTCGTTCTTCGAGGTGCTGACGGGCATGGCGTACGCGGCCTTCGCCGACGCGCCCGTCGACGTCGCGGTCGTCGAGGTCGGCATGGGCGGCACCTGGGACGCGACGAACGTCATCGACTCCACGGTCGCCGTCATCACCCCCATCTCGCTGGACCACACCGACCGCCTCGGCTCCAGCCCCGCCGAGATCGCCGGTGAGAAGGCCGGTGTCATCAAGCAGGGTGCGACGGTGATCCTGGCCCAGCAGCCGGTCGACGCCGCGCAGGTCATGCTGAAGAAGGCCGTCGAGGTGGACGCCACGGTCGCCCGCGAGGGCATGGAGTTCGGCATCGTCTCCCGCGAGATCGCGGTCGGCGGCCAGCTGCTGACCCTGCGGGGCCTGGGCGGCGAGTACGACAACATCTTCCTCCCGCTCTACGGGGCGCACCAGGCGCACAACGCGGCGGTGGCGCTCGCCGCCGTCGAGGCGTTCTTCGGTATCGGCGCGGAGCAGGCCCGCAGCCTCGATGGGGAAGCGGTCCGCAAGGCCTTCCTCTCGGTGCTCTCGCCGGGCCGTCTGGAGGTCGTCCGGTCCAGCCCGACCGTCGTCCTGGACGCGGCGCACAACCCGGCCGGCGGCCTTGCCGCAGCCGAGGGGATCTCCGAGGCGTTCAGCTTCTCCCGGCTGATCGGCGTCGTCGGTGCGAGCGACGGCAAGGACGTCCGGGGGCTCCTCGAAGCCTTCGAGCCGATCTTCGCCGAGGTCGTCGTCACCCAGAACTCCAGCCCGCGCGCCATGGACGCGGACGCGCTCGCCGCGATCGCCGTCGAGGTCTTCGGTAACGACCGTGTGCAGGTCGAGCCGCGTCTGGACGACGCGCTGGAGGCCGCGATCACCCTCGCCGAGGAAGAGGCCGAATACGCGGGCGCCGGAGTCCTGGTGACCGGATCCGTGATCACGGTCGGCGAGGCCCGGCTGCTCCTGGGAAGGCGCTGACCTGTGCGTACGCTCTGCGCATCGACGCTGATCGGTGAGTTCTTCGTCATCGGCTTCGCCGGACTCGTGGCGATGAAGTCCGACGACATGTCCATGGCCACGGTCTGGACGGTCTGCGGCATCGGCATGCTGCTGTCCGTCCTGCTCTGCGGTGTGATCACCCGGCCGGGTGGCGTACAGCTCGGCTGGGCGCTCCAGATCCTGCTGGTGCTGAGCGGCTTCTTCGTCCCGATGATGTTCATCCTCGGCGTGATCTTCGGCGCCCTGTGGTGGGCCTCGGTGCACTACGGCCGACGGATCGACGAGGCCAAGGCGCGGTGGGCGGCCCAGGCGGAGGCACAGGAGAGCGCACAGGCCCCGGCCCAAGGATGACGCAGCGTAACCCGGCCGTAGGGCCGTTCGCGTACCCCTGTAATCTCGCCCTCACCCGCACCCGAAAGTCTGCAAGGAGCCGCACATGACTCAGCGCACCCTCGTCCTTCTCAAGCCCGACGCCGTCCGGCGTGGGCTGATCGGCGAGATCGTCGGCCGTATCGAACGCAAGGCCGGATGGACGATCACCGCGCTGGAGCTGCGCACGCTCGACCAGGAGACCCTGGAGCAGCACTACGGCGAGCACAAGGGCCGCCCGTTCTACGAGCCGCTCGTGGAGTTCATGGCCTCCGGCCCCGTCGTCGCCCTGGTGGCCGAAGGCGAGCGGGTCATCGAGGGCGTCCGCGCCCTGGCCGGTCCGACCGACCCGATCGCCGCCGCGCCCGGCTCGATCCGTGGTGACTTCGGCACGATCACCCGGGAGAACCTCATCCACGCCTCGGACTCCGAGGAGTCCGCAGAGCGAGAACTGAAGCTGTTCTTTCCCGGACTTTCCTGACTTCGGCTCCGCCAATCAGCGCTCATGACCTGGGGCGACCGAAGTAATTCGGTCGCCCTTCGGCATAGGGTCACGTATCGCGGGAACGCATCCCTCCGACGTAACGTCACCATGGGTGGAACGGGCTACTGTTCCACTCGCAAAGGCGAAGGACCCTCGCGCTGTGTCCGTGCATACGGCACTACGATGGAAGCTTCCACGCCCGCAGCGCCCACCCTCGCCTACCTGGAACAAGCCATTCTTCGCTTCTTGGGAAGGCCCGACGCATCCTCATGGGGAACAAGGGGAACTCAATGTCGTTCATCGGCCGTGACATGGCTATCGACCTCGGGACTGCCAACACGCTGGTGTACGTCAGGGGGCGCGGCATCGTTCTGAACGAGCCGTCCGTCGTGGCCATCAACACCAACACCGGCGGAATCCTGGCGGTCGGCGCCGAGGCAAAGAAGATGATCGGCCGCACGCCGGGGAACATCGTTGCCGTGCGGCCCCTGAAGGACGGCGTGATCGCCGACTTCGAGATCACGGAGCGCATGCTCCGCTACTTCATCCTGAAGATCCACAAGCGCCGCTACCTGGCCCGCCCGCGGGTCGTCGTCTGTGTGCCCTCCGGCATCACAGGGGTCGAGCGACGCGCCGTCATCGAGGCGTCGACGCAGGCCGGCGCGCGCCAGGTGCACATCATCGAGGAGCCCATGGCCGCGGCCATCGGCTCAGGCCTGCCGGTCCACGAGGCCACCGGCAACATGGTCGTCGACATCGGTGGCGGCACCACCGAGGTCGCGGTGATCTCGCTCGGCGGAATCGTCACCGCCCAGTCGATCCGGGTCGCCGGTGACGAACTGGACAACGCGATCATCCAGCACATCAAGAAGGAGTACTCCCTCCTCCTCGGTGAGCGCACCGCCGAACAGATCAAGATCACGATCGGCTCGGCGTTCGAGATGGAGAAGGACGAGCACACCGAGATCCGCGGACGCGACCTGGTCTCGGGCCTGCCCAAGACCGTCGTCATCTCCGCGACCGAGGTGCGCAAGGCCATCGAGGAACCGGTCAACGCGATCGTCGACGCCGTGAAGACGACCCTCGACAAGTGCCCGCCGGAGCTCTCGGGCGACGTCATGGACCGAGGCATCGTCCTCACCGGCGGCGGCGCGCTCCTGCGTGGGCTCGACGAGCGCCTCCGCCACGAGACGGGCATGCCGATCCACATCGCCGAGGACCCGCTGGACTCGGTGGCGCTCGGATCCGGTAAGTGCGTCGAGGAGTTCGAGGCACTCCAGCAGGTGCTGGACGCCCAGCCCCGACGGTAGAACACGATGTTCCGCCGTACGGGCACTGCCGTCCCGTACGGCGGAACGTTGGTATACAGGCACGAACATTCCGACGAGGAAGGCACGGCCGCCGCACGTGAGGGACACACGAGAGAGCCGGCTGCTCCTGGTGCTGCTGATCGCCATCGCATTCGCCCTGATCACGGTCGATATCCGCGGTGGCGAGGAGTCACCGGTGGACGGAGCCCGGCAGGCCGCCGCCACGGTCTTCGGACCGGTCGAGAACGGTGTCGCGGCCGCGGTGGACCCGGTGGGCAATGCCATCGGCGCCGTACGGGACTCCGGTGACCGGCACGACAGGATCGCGGCCCTGGAGCACGAGAACGCCGAGCTGAAGACGAAGCTCGGCAGCGATGACCGCAACGCCAGCAAGGTCCGCCAACTCGACACCATGCTGAAGAGCGCCGGATCCGGCCAGTACGGCATCAAGGCCGCACAGGTCATCGCCATAGGAGCGGCCCAGGGATTCTCCTGGACCATCACCATCGACGCGGGGGCCGACGACGGCCTCCAGCGTGACATGACCGTACTGAACGGCGAAGGGCTCGTCGGCCGGGTCACCACCGTCGGCCCGAACACCGCGACCGTCCTGCTGGCCAACGACCCCGACTTCACCGTCGGCACCCGGATGGAGAAGACCGACGAGCTCGGCTTCGCCACCGGACAGGGATCCCGGCCGCTGTCGGTCCAGTTCCTCAACGGCAAGGCCGACGTCAAGAAGGGCGACCGGCTGGTCACCTTCGGCTCGAGCGGGGACAAGCCCTTCGTCCCCGGCGTGCCGGTCGGCGAGGTCGTCCGTGTCGACCCGTCCGGCGGCGACCTGACCCGGACCGTCTACGTCCGCCCGTACGTCGGCTTCACCAAGCTCGACATCGTGGGCATCGTCGTCCAGGCTCCCCGTGACGACCCCCGCGACATGGTCCTGCCGAAGCAGGCCAAGAAGCCGGAGAAGCCCAAGCCCACCCCGACCGTCACCGTCACCGTCCAGCCGAACGGTGACCTCGTCGACGGCAGCGGAACGGTCGTCGGGAACATCAACGAGAAGCCCGACGCGTCCGCTTCCCCGGGCGCCTCCCCGGACGCCTCCGGAAACGCCGACACGGCCGCCGGTGACGCGGCGAACGAGCAGGAATAGAGCTGACCCCATGCGTTTGAACAGGACTCTGCTCTCCGTCGCCCTGGTCGTGGTCGCCCTCGTCATCCAGGTCTCCGTCCTCGCCCGCCTCCAGCTCCCCGGGGCCACCCCCGACCTGCTGCTCCTCGTCGTCCTCGGACTCGCCTTCGTGTACGGGCCCGTCAGCGGCGCCCTCATCGGCTTCGGCGCGGGTCTCCTCGCGGACCTGGCACCGCCCGCCGACCACGCCGCCGGGCGCTACGCCCTGGTGCTCTGCATCATCGGCTACCTCGCCGGAATGGCCCGCCCCGAGAAGGGCCAGCTGAAGTCGGCCCTCACCCCGATGGCCTTCGTCGTCGTCGCGGCGCTCGCGTCGACCCTGCTGTACGCCGGTGTCGGCTCCCTCGTCGGCGACACGGCCGCCCGCCATGTGGGCCTGGGCAGCCTGCTGTTCACCGCAGCGGTGTACGACCTGCTCCTCGCGCCGTTCACCGTTCCGCTGATCATGGCGCTCGCCAGACGCACCGAGAACGACCCGGTCTCCGACAGTTCCGGCAGCGGTGACGTCGCCGCCGGCTGGCTGGCCTCGGGCACCGGGCTGCGGATCGGCAGCCAGCGGGGCGGGATGCGCCTGAGGGCGGCCCGCAGCCGCGCCGCACGTGCAGGAAGGATCAAGGGGGTCAAGCGACTGTGAGGCTGTTCTCCTCCGGGGGCGACCCCCGTACTCCCGGCCGACCCACCACCACCGGGGGCACCCCGTGAGCAACATCCCGGAGACGGGCCGGACCCCGCGGGTCCAGATCCGTCTCGTCGTCATCCAGGTCCTCGTCTTCTCCCTGCTCCTGACGCTCGGCGGCCGGCTCTGGTACCTCCAGATCCGCAACGGGCAGGAGTACACCGACGAGGCCAAGAACAACCACGTCCAGCAGGTCGTGCAGCCCGCCGTCCGTGGTTCCATCCTCGACGCGCGCGGCGTGCCCCTCGCCGACAACGAGACCCGTCTCGTCGTCTCCGCGAGCCGTACCGAGCTGATGAAGATGAAGGACGACGGCGTCGGCGTCCTCACGCGTCTGGCCGGCGTCCTCGACATGAAGCCCAAGGACGTCCAGGACAAGGTCCGGCTCTGCGACGCCGAGACCCCGCAGCCCTGCTGGAACGGCTCGCCCTACCAGCCGATCCCGGTCACCGACGAGGCCACCACCCAGCAGGCCCTCACGATCCGCGAGCGCGCCGAGGACTTCCCCGGCATCACGGCCGAACCCACCGCCGTACGCCGCTACGCCGCACCCGGCAAGGCCAACACCGCCCAGGTCCTCGGCTACCTCTCGCCCGTCACCGACGAAGAGGTCACCAAGGCGCAGGACACCGACTCGCCGTACCTCCGCTCCGACCAGGTCGGCCGCTCCGGCCTGGAGCGCACCTACGACAACGAGCTGCGCGGCAAGGCCGGCGTCACCCGCTACGAGGTCGACAACCTCGGCCGCGTCATCGGCGAGGCGCAGAACGACGAGGCGGAGCCCGGCTCCAGCGTCGTCACCTCCATCGACGCCCGGGTCCAGGCCGTCGCCGAGTACGAGCTCAACAAGGCGATGGAGACGGCCCGCAAGGAGATGGACCGCAACACCAACGAGCTGTACAAGGCGGACTCCGGCGCCGTCGTCGTCATGGAGGCCAAGACCGGCCGCATCGTGTCCATGGCGTCCCTGCCGACGTACGACCCCAACGCCTGGATCGGCGGCATCTCCGCCAAGGACTACGCCCAGCTCACCGGCAAGAAGTCCAACTTCCCGCTGCTGAACCGGGCCATCCAGGGCACCGCCGCACCCGGGTCGATCTTCAAGGTCATCTCCTCGACCGCCGCGGTCAACGCCGGATACGACTTCGACGGCAACTACCCGTGCCCGAGCTCGTACTCCATCGGCGGCCAGGTCTTCAAGAACTTCGAGTCCCAGGGCTACGGCAGCATCAACCTCGGGCGTGCCCTCGAGGTCTCCTGCGACACCGTCTACTACGGCCTGGCGCACAAGGAGTGGGCGAAGGACGGCGGCAACAAGCCGAAGAAGAACCCGGGGGACTGGTTCTACAGGACGGCCCACCAGTTCGGACTCGGCAAGGAGACCGGCATCGACCTCCCCAACGAGGTCGCCGGCCGCGTTCCCGACCGCCAGTGGAAGCAGGACTTCTACGACGCCAACAAGGCGGCCTGGTGCAAGCAGGGCAAGAAGGACGGCACGTACGTCGAGAAGATCGCGTACGAGGGCTGCCTCGAGGGCAACAAGATGCGCGCCGGTGACTCCGTCAACTACTCGATCGGCCAGGGCGACACGCTCGTCACCCCGATCCAGATGGCGACCATCTACGCCGCGATCTCCAACGGCGGCACCCTGTACGACCCGGCCGTCGGGAAGGCGGTCGTCAGCGGCGACGGCAGGACCGTCCAGGAGATCGCGCCCCAGGCCCACGGCAAGCTGCCCTTCAAGGGAGACACGCGCGACAAGATAGACGAAGCCCTCGCGGGAGTCGCGACCCGGGGCAGCGCCGCCTGGCGTTTCGGCGGATGGCCCCAGGACAAGATCCCGATGCACGCCAAGACGGGCACCGCCGAGGTCTACGGCAAGCAGACGACCTCGTGGTTCGCCACGTACACCAAGGACTACTCGATCGTCATGACGATCTCCCAGGGTGGTACGGGCTCCGGCGCCTCCGGCCCCGCCGTGCGCAACATCTACAACGCGCTCTACGGGCTCGACGCGAGCGGCAAGCAGGACCTCAAGAAGGCGCTGCTGCCCACCCCGCAGAAGACCCTGCCCAAGATCAAGCCCGACGGACAGATCGAGTCGCCCAAGATCAAGCCGTACACCCCCGCGCCCGTCGACGACGGCACGCAGGCGCTCGCCGGCGCCCTCCCCGTGACCCTGGGGAGGCGTGACTGATGGCAGGCTTCTCCGTCTCGCGCTACGCCCCCGAACAGCGCTCCGTCTGGACCAGGCTCACCGCCCGCGACTCCGTCGTGCGGCGGCTGGACTGGCCGCTCCTCGGATCGGCGCTCGCCCTGTCCTTCGTCGGCTCGCTGCTGGTCTGGTCGGCGACCCGGGGCCGCGATTCGCTCACCCACGGCGACCCGTACTACTTCCTGTTCCGGCACGCGCTCAACACCGGCATCGGCCTCGTGCTGATGATCGGCACCATCTGGCTCGGGCACCGCACCCTGCGGGGAGCGGTGCCGGTCCTCTACGGGCTGTCGGTCGTGCTCGTCCTCGCCGTCCTCACGCCGCTCGGCGCCACCGTCAACGGCGCGCACGCCTGGATCGTCCTCCCCGCAGGCTTCTCCCTCCAGCCCTCCGAGTTCACCAAGATCACGATTATCCTGGGCATGGCGATGCTGCTCGCCGCCCGGGTCGACGCCGGCGACCAGGCGCATCCCGACCACCGGACCGTCGCCAAGGCGCTCGGCCTGGCACTCGTCCCGATGGCGATCGTCATGCTGATGCCCGACCTCGGCTCCGTCATGGTCATGGCCGTCATCGTCCTCGGCGTGCTTCTCGCCTCCGGCGCCTCCAACCGCTGGATCTTCGGGCTCCTCGGCGCGGGCGCTGCCGGCGCGGTGGCCGTCTGGCAGCTCGGCGTGCTCGACGACTACCAGATCGCCCGGTTCGCGGCCTTCGCCAATCCGGCGCTCGACCCGGCCGGCGTCGGCTACAACACCAACCAGGCCCGCATCGCCATCGGTTCCGGCGGTCTCACGGGAACCGGGCTCTTCAACGGATCCCAGACGACAGGCCAGTTCGTCCCCGAACAGCAGACCGACTTCGTCTTCACCGTCGCGGGCGAGGAGCTCGGCTTCCTCGGAGCCGGACTGATCATCGTCCTGCTCGGCGTCGTCCTGTGGCGCGCCTGCCGTATCGCCCGCGGGACGACCGAGCTGTACGGGACCGTCGTGGCCGCCGGCATCATCGCCTGGTTCGCCTTCCAGTCGTTCGAGAACATCGGGATGACACTCGGGATCATGCCGGTGGCCGGACTTCCGCTGCCGTTCGTGTCCTACGGAGGCTCGTCGATGTTCGCCGTCTGGGTGGCGATCGGACTGCTCCAGTCCATCAAGGTGCAACGGCCGATGTCGGCCTGACCAGAGGACCGCCCGGCACAGGGGCGGTCCTGGCTCCGCCCTGCATACCCGCCGACATCGCGGATAGATTCGTCATATGGCGGACTCCAAGCATGAGGTCGAACGAAAGTACGAAGCGACTCCCGAGACCCGGCTGCCCGATCTGACCCGTGCGGCCGGGGTCTCGGCCGTCGTCCACCGCGGGCTGAGCGAACTCGACGCCGTCTACTACGACACCGACACCTTCCGGCTGGCCGCGGACTCCCTCACCCTGCGCCGCAGAACGGGCGGGGACGACGCCGGGTGGCATCTCAAGATCCCCGTCTCCGCCGGTGTCCGTGACGAGATCCAGGCCCCGCTCACCGACACCCTGCCGCCCGACCTCGGCGCGCTGCTCCGCTCCCGCGTACGGAACACCCCGGTGGCCCCCGTCGTACGGATCCTCTCCGCCCGGGACGTCCACCACCTCCTCGACGAGGACGGCGCCCTGCTCGCCGAGCTGAGCATCGACGAGGTCCTCGCGGAACGCCTCACCGGAAAAGGGCAAGGCGTCACCTCGGCATGGACCGAGATGGAGGTCGAGCTGGCCGACGACGGCGACCCCGCGCTCCTCGACGCCGTCGAGCGGCGGCTGCGCAAGGCCGGGATCCGGCCCTCGGCCGCACCGTCCAAGCTGGCCAGGGCCCTGGCCGAGACCGCCCCCGAGAAGCGCGCGAAGGTCCGGAGGCCCGCGGCCCCGCGCACCGCCGGCGACCATGTACTCGCCTACGTACGCCGTCAGGTCACGGCTCTCGTGGAGCTGGACCCCGCCGTACGCCGCGACCTGCCCGACAGCGTGCACCGCATGCGGGTCGCCACCCGCCGGCTGCGCAGTGCCTTCAGGACATACCGCAAGATACTCGACCGGACCGTCACCGATCCGCTCCGCGAGGAGCTGAAGTGGCTCGCCGCCGAGCTCGGGGTCGACCGCGACCAGGAAGTCCTCGACGCGCGTCTCCGCTCCGACGTCGCCGGTCTGCCCGCGCCCCTGCTCCTCGGCCCGGTGAAAGCCCGGCTGCAGCTCACCTCCGTCGCCAGGCGCACCGGTTCCCGGAGGCGGGTCACCTCCGTGCTCGACACGGAGCGCTATCTGGCCCTGCTGGACTCCCTGGACGCCCTCCTCGCCGACCCGCCCCTGCGCCCCGCCGCGGCACGGACACCACGGGATGCCCTGCCCCGTGCCGTGCTCAGGGACTACGAGCGCCTCGCCACCCGCGTCGGGCACGCCCTGGAGCAGCCGCCGGGCGAGGACCGAGACGTGGCCATGCACGAGGCGCGCAAGGCCGCCAAGCGCGTCCGCTACGCCGCCGAGGCCGCCAGGCCCGCCCTGGGTAAGCCGGCCAAGAAGTTCGCCCAGCGGATGAAGTCCGTGCAGTCGGTCCTCGGCGACCACCAGGACAGCGTCCTGGCCCGGAACGTTCTGCGCACCCTCGGAGCCCAGGCCCACGGCGCGGGGGAGTCCGCGTTCACCTGGGGGCTGCTGTACGGCCGGGAGGAGGCCGCGGCGGCTGCACGGGAACGCGAACTGCCCGGAACCTGGGCCCGGGCGTCCCGCCCCGGACTGCGCGCGGCGCTGAAGGGCTGAGCACCGGGTTACGCTTGATGGTCACCCCTGCCAGCTACGAAGGTCCACAGATGTCTGCCGAGTCGGTCTTCCCGCAGCTCGAAGCTCTGCTCCCGCATGTGCAGAAGCCCATCCAGTACGTCGGCGGTGAGCTGAACTCCACCGTCAAACCGTGGGACGAATGCGACGTCCGCTGGGCACTCATGTACCCGGACGCCTACGAGGTCGGACTCCCCAACCAGGGCGTCATGATCCTCTACGAGGTGCTCAACGAGCGTGAGGGCGTCCTCGCCGAGCGCACGTACAGCGTGTGGCCGGACCTCGAGGAGCTGATGCGCGCGCACAAGGTGCCGCAGTTCACCGTGGACAGCCACCGCCCCGTCGGTGCCTTCGACGTGTTCGGCCTCAGCTTCTCCACCGAGCTCGGCTACACCAACATGTTCACGGCCCTGGACCTCGCGGGCATCCCGCTGGAGTCCAAGGACCGCACCGTCGATCACCCGATCGTGCTGGCGGGCGGCCACGCCGCCTTCAACCCCGAGCCGATCGCGGACTTCATCGACTGCGCGGTCATCGGCGACGGCGAGCAGGCCGTCCTGGAGATCACCGAGATCATCCGCGCCTGGAAGGCCGAGGGCCGGCCCGGCGGCCGCGAGGAGGTGCTGTTCCGCCTCGCGAGGACGGGCGGCGTCTACGTACCCGGCTTCTACGACGTCGAGTACCTCCCCGACGGCCGCATCGGCCGCGTGGTGCCCAACAAGTCCGGCGTGCCGTGGCGCGTGTCCAAGCACACCGTCATGGACCTCGACGAATGGCCGTACCCCAAGCAGCCGCTCGTCCCCCTCGCCGAGACCGTCCACGAGCGGATGTCCGTGGAGATCTTCCGCGGCTGCACCCGCGGCTGCCGCTTCTGCCAGGCCGGCATGATCACGCGCCCCGTGCGGGAGCGAAGCATCACCGGCATCGGCGAGATGGTCGAGAAGGGGCTCAAGGCCACGGGCTTCGAGGAGGTCGGCCTCCTGTCGCTCTCCTCCGCGGACCACACCGAGATCGGTGAGATCGCCAAGGGACTCGCCGACCGGTACACGGACGACAAGGTCGGCCTCTCGCTGCCCTCCACCCGCGTCGACGCGTTCAACGTGGACCTGGCCAACGAGCTGACCCGCAACGGCCGCAGGTCCGGCCTCACCTTCGCCCCCGAGGGCGGCTCCGAGCGCATGCGCAAGGTCATCAACAAGATGGTCTCGGAGGAGGACCTGATCCGCACGGTCGCCACCGCGTACGGCAACGGCTGGCGCCAGGTGAAGCTGTACTTCATGTGCGGCCTGCCCACCGAGACCGACGAGGACGTCCTCCAGATCGGCGACATGGCGGTCAACGTCATCGCCAAGGGCCGCGAGGTCTCCGGGCAGAACGACATCCGCTGCACCGTCTCCATCGGCGGCTTCGTGCCCAAGCCGCACACCCCCTTCCAGTGGGCCCCGCAGCTCAGCGCCGAGGACACCGACGCCCGGCTGAAGAAGCTCCGCGACAAGATCCGCGACGACAAGAAGTACGGCCGCTCCATCGGCTTCCGGTACCACGACGGCAAGCCCGGCATCGTCGAGGGCCTGCTCTCCCGCGGTGACCGCCGGGTCGGCGCGGTCATCCGCGAGGTCTACGAGTCCGGTGGCCGCTTCGACGGCTGGCGCGAGCACTTCAGCTACGACCTCTGGATGAAGAGCGCCGAGAAGACGCTCCCCGCCTTCGGTGTCGACGTGGACTGGTACACCACCCGCGAGCGGACCTACGAGGAGGTCCTGCCCTGGGACCACCTGGACTCCGGCCTCGACAAGGACTGGCTCTGGGAGGACTGGCAGGACTCGCTCGACGAGACCGAGGTCGAGGACTGCCGCTGGACGCCGTGCTTCGACTGCGGCGTGTGCCCGCAGTTCGACACATGGCCACAACTGAGCGAGAGCGGTAAGAAGATGCTCCCGCTCACGGTCAAGAAGCCGTAGTGACCAGCGGAGATGCCGTCCGTCGGATGGCTGAGTCGCTCGCAGGCATGACCGATGCGGAGCGGGCCGAGATCCTTCGAGGGCTCGGAGCGAGAGAGCGTGAGCAGGCTTCGCGCACGCTGCGGCGAACGCCGCTCCCCGCCCCTCGGCAAGACGGCGGGCGCATCGTCTCGGCCGTGGAGTGGGTGTAGGCAGGTAGAGGGCGTCCGGCCCGACACAGAGCCGGACGCCTTTTGCGTGCCCTCCCTAGGCCGCAGCCGCCCCCGACCCCGTTGGGGTGAACACGCCCCCTTGACCAGCACAGTCCGGCAGGGTGAGGGTCGTGCAACCAGGCGCAACGCGCTCGACAGGGAGGGACCTCATGGCCTTACGGTTCGTTGGTAAAGATCCTGAGTCCGGAGATCACGGATCACCTGCTGTGTGGGTGGACCAGGAGTCAAAGGATCTTGTGATCCAGGGGTGGACAGCAGACGAGCAGACCACGGGCGAAAGCTCACGGGATGTTCTGATCCCCGGGCATGAGTCGGTGATCAGGGTTCCGAAGCGGATGGTCCCGCTTCTCAGGGAGGCGCTTCGTGTCGCAGAGTCTGACTGACTTCTCTGACCTCATCAGGTCAGTGCGGGAGTCAGCCGTGCATCTTGAGATGCGCGACGGATACGGCGTGGACAACGAGATCGAAGGCTTCGCGGCGTGGCAGGAGGGGCACCGACTGGACCCGGATGACCGGAGTTCCTGGT
The DNA here is from genome assembly GCF_042871445.1 of Streptomyces sp. NPDC005794. Classification (NCBI taxonomy): domain Bacteria; kingdom Bacillati; phylum Actinomycetota; class Actinomycetes; order Kitasatosporales; family Streptomycetaceae; genus Streptomyces; species Streptomyces sp. NPDC005794. The sequence continues at coordinate 168,547 of NZ_JBIAIN010000004.1, read as the reverse complement.
GGCGTCCGTGGCTGGACCTGGTGCAGGAGGTCACGGCCAAGGGTGTCGTCATCCGACGTGCCCGCATCGTGTCGGAGCCGGTCAGCGATTACATCGCGTTCGAGCACTCCGGCACCTTCACCAACGTGGCGGCCGGAGAACAGATCCGTTGGCTGCCCCGCCGCAGTGCTTCGGATCTGGCCCTGCCGGGCAACGACTTCTGGTTGTTCGACGGCAGGCTTGTTCAGTTCAACGTCTTCGACGGCGTCGGCAGGTGGGTCCACACCGACCAGACGGAGGACGCGGCCGTAGCCAAGCTGTGCGCGTCGGCGTTCGAGGCGGTGTGGGAGCGGGGCATCCCGCACGAGAAGTACACCGTCTGATTCCTGACCGGTCAGCTCATGCCTACCTCTCCGCTTTCCAGTGCCCAAGCCGCGCGTCAGGCGGTAGCCACCCGCCTGCAAGGGCTGATGAAAGACGCGGGGCTGTCAGGCCATGAGCTGGCCGTTCGGTGCGGCTGGCACCGGGCGAAATCTTCCCGCATCGCGCGGGGCATCACGCCTCCCTCGGATGCGGACATCCGGGCGTGGTGTTCGGCGTGCGGAGCGGACGGCCAGGCGGCTGACCTCATCGCTGCGTCGCGCAACGCCGAGTCCATGTACGTCGAGTGGAGGCAGATCCACAAGGACGGCATGCGCCGTGTCCATGAGCAGACTGTCCCGCTTTACCAGCGCACCCGCTCGTTCCGCGTCTACGCCTCGAACGTCATGCCGGGCATGCTCCAGACCGCCGGGTACGCGACAGGGCTTCTGAGAGCCATCACGGCCTTTCAGGGCACACCGGATGACGTGGCTGACGCGGTGGCTGCCAGGCTCGACAGGTCGCGGGTGATCCGTGAGGGTGACCACCGCTTCGCGCTGCTCCTCGAAGAGACGGTTCTCCACTACCGGGTCTGCGATGACGAAGCCATGCGAGAACAGCTTGAGCACCTGCTCACTGTCATGCGTCGGCCGAACGTGGCGCTCGGCATCATCCCGAAGCAGGCACGCCGAACGGTGTGGCCGCTCGAAGCGTTCTACTCCTTCGATGATCAGCAAGTAGCTGTGGAGACGCTGACGGCTGAGATCAACCTGACCACTCCCGGCGAGATCTACACCTATCTACGCGCCTTCGCTGAGCTGTCACGAGTGGCCGTACGGGGCGAGCCGGCGAAGGGTCTGATCCGTGACGCGCTCTCCACGCTCGGGTGATCCCGTGCAACAGCGTGCAACAAGGTAGAGCCGCATACCCGTAGGTCCCTAGCGTCGTCTGCACACCGAGGCAGGCGGAGGCGGCGACATGGTCAGGGTGAACGAGGAGGCCCCGGAGCGGGGCGCGCTGGAGTACGTGACCTATGCCCCTGCGGGGCAGGACTGTGCCGCGTGCCTGCGCCCTCTGAAGCCCATGGAAGTTGCCCGTCGCATCGTCCTTGATCGGACGGCCGGGCCACCCCTGGCCACGTACCGCCACGCGAACGACTGCCCGAAGTCGGTGGCTGGCTGATGGAGATGCGGACTTGGAGACAGTCGCGCACCACGGCGACGGATGCGGCCGAGTCCTTGCGTGCTGCCTTCGCCGCACTGGGCATCCCGGAGAGCGCGTGGAGCAGCGTGCGACCCGTGGTCACCAACACCGGGGGCGCGTACGTCCACCTCGGCATGATCCGCGCAGACGCGGTCGAGCAGATCGCGGAGGCGATGAGAGAGATCCCGTCGCGGTGAAGCCCTGCCCCCTGCCTCGCGGTAGCTGCCTCGAAGGTGGCTGCCCCTTCGTTCCTCCCGCCGGATTCCCGGCGGGGTTTCCCGAGTAGAGAGGTAAGTCCGATGGTGGAAGAGAGCACCGGTTCGACGGCCCCCGTAGGGGGTGGCCTGCTCATCGCGAAGCGGCAGATCGTGGCCGCAAGGACGCGGGCCGAGCAGGAGTCGGACAACACCAGTGGCCGTTCCGACGGCAACGACTAGCGGGGTAGCCCACGATGCTTGATGCGGCTTCGTGGGCGGGGCGTCTGGGTGGGGACACGTTCCTTGCCCAGACGTACCACCGCTCCTACGCGCACATCCCCGGCACCGCCGATACGGCGGGCCTGTTCTCCTTCGACGACCTGAACCGGATCATCGCTTCGCAGCGCCTTGAGCCGCCCCGGCTGCGCCTGTCGCTCGACGGCGAGATGGTTCCCCTCCACCGCTACGCGATCCCGACCACGAACCGCCGCGCGGTGAGCTGGTCGCGCATCCAGCCGGCCGAGTTCCACGCCCAGCTCAAGGACGGCGCGTCGCTGGTCCTCGACTCGGTAGAGAAGATCCACCCGGCGGTGGGTGCGGCTGCCGAAGGTCTCGAACGGTTCCTCGGCACGTCCGTACAGGCCAACGCGTACGCGTCCTGGACCGACCGGGAAGGCTTCGGCCTGCACTGGGACGACCACGACGTGGTGGTGGTACAGGTGCACGGCTCGAAGCGGTGGCGCCTGTACGGCTCCACCCGAGAGGCTCCGACCTTCCGGGACGTGGAGTCTCCTGAGACGCCCGAGGGCGACCCGGTAGCGGACATCGTCCTGTCACCGGGGGATGTGCTCTACCTGCCGCGCGGCTGGTGGCACGCGGTCACCGCCGACCAAGGGACGGAGTCCCTTCACCTGACGTTCGGCATGGTTCCGCACACGGGTGCGGACCTCATGCTCTGGATCGTGGACCAGCTCCGTTCGTCCCTCGCACTGCGCAAGGACGTCCCGCGGTTCCTGTCCCTGACGGAACAGTCGGACTTCGTCGGGGCCATGCGTCTTGAGGTGCTCAACATGATGGCTGACTCCCGGCTGGTGGAGCGGTGGGCGGAGTCCATCGACACGACCGACCTCGGCCACCTGATCCCCTCCCTGCCCTACGTGGACGGGCTGCCCGCACAGCGGGGGATCACGGTCAAGGTGACCACCTCCCGGGGCCGCCTGACGGCGAACGGCGCACATGGCACGGTGACGCTCTCGGCGGCCGGTACCGCCTTCGACTTCGCCGAGTCGGCCGAACCTGCCCTAAGCGCCCTGCTGACCGGTGCGCCCGTCACGCTCGGGGACATGGCCGACTGCGCGGGACTGGAGGTCAAGGACGTGGCCGAGCTTGTCTCGGCCCTCATAGAGGGGCACGTCGTCGCGGTCGTGGGGACAGCGCTGTGACGGCCGTGCTGTCCCTGGGGACGTACCGTGTGCGTGCCGTGGGTCAGGCGGCACGCACCGCCCTAGCTGCGGGTAGCCCGTGGGTGGACACGGCACCCAACTATGCCCATGGCTACGCGCACGAGGGACTGCGCCCGGTGCTGCGGACGTACCCGACCGTGCGGGTAGCCACGAAGACGGGGTTCTTCACGGGCAAGCAAGGGCATGCCGCTCTGGCGGAGAAGGTACTCAGCCGGGAAGAGGCCGCCCGTGGGCACAGCCTCGCTCCGCACTTCGTTCGATGGCAGACGGAGCGTTCGTTGGCTGTGCTCGGCCGGGCGGACATCGTGTTCGTGCACAACCCTGAGCACCATGGGCACGGTCATGACCGGGCCGCTCTGCATGGGCGTATGCGGGAAGCGTTCGCCGCACTGGAGGAGTACGCACAGGCGGGCAGGATCGGCGGCTACGGGGTAGCTACATGGTCGGGCCTGACCTCCGAAGCGTTCACCGTTCCCGAGCTGCTCGCCCTTGCGCGGCAGGCGTCGGGCTCGGCAGAGCACCACCTCATGGGCTTGCAGATGCCGGTCAGTCTGATCATGGACGACCTGATCAGGCAGGCGCTCAACGGCGTTGGACCGCTGATGCACGCGCAAGACGCGGGGCTGATCACGTTCGGCTCCGCCCCTCTGCACGGCGGCGATCTGCTGGATGCCATGACACCCGAACTGGTGAACTTCATCCGCCCCGGCCTGTCGCCCGCAGCCGCTGCCTTGCTGGCTGCCGGATCGTGCCCCGGCCTCGAGGTGCTCCTGACCTCGGCCAGCACCCGCGAACACTGGGACGATGCGGCGAAAGCCCTGGCTGCCCCGCTGACGGCCGGGGAACTCAGGAAGGTGACCGATGAACTCTCCTCCGAGTGAGGACGTACAGACCCTGATGGAGGCCGCCCATGACCGGGCGGCGAAGGCTCTGGCTCTCACGTGCACGGGCCCACCGGCATGGGGATTCCAAGGGGTCACCCTCGGCCGGAGGGCAGGGGACCGATGGCTACGGGTGAGCCGCACCGCTGAGAGGAACGCGGACAGGAAGAAGCAGGGGGAAGGCATCGTAGGAGCGTCCCTGCTGGTGCCTGACGCCGTCCCACGCCCACGCCTGCACGCGGTACACGACTGGACCGATGGCGAGTGGGCGTTCGAGGCGGAAGTCTTCGACTACGTGACACAACCCGTAGTGTCCCCGGACCGGGCAGACCTGGACCATGACCCCGGCTTGCCTGATGAGTGGTGGGACGACCTGTGCCAGGCACTCGGCCTGCTGAGCGAAGCGGACGGAGTGAGGGTCACCGTCCGGGACGAGTGGATGGAACGCGCCTTCCCGCAGTTCCTCGGCATCCCTGCCCCGGCCAAGGTGGAGCGGGTGGCCGGTCACGGTGACCTGCACTGGGGGAACCTCACGACCATGCCCCTCAACCTGCTGGACTGGGAGCGATGGGGACTGGTGCCCCTCGGCTTCGACGCGGGCCTACTCCACGCAAACAGCCTGCTGGTGCCAGGCGTCGCGGACCGCATCCGTAAGGAGTTCGCTTCGATCCTGGACACTCCAGCCGGCCGAATCGGAGAACTCGCAGCCCTGGCCGAGATGCTCCAAGCCGTCGCCCGTGACTGGTACCCGGAGCTTGCTCCCCGCCTGCGCGCACACGCGGAGATCCTGACGGGCGTTCGCCCGCCGGTACCGGCTCACTCTGAGGTCACTGTCTGACGGCCTGCTGCGCCTCACGGAAGCCGGAGAGGAAGCCTGTGCCCCAGTGCGAACGCCGACGAGCACGGCGGCACAAGCGCCTCTCAGGCGCTGTCGCCTATGTGCCGATACAACGTGGCTCGGGAGATTCCCAGTCCCTTAGCGATGGCTGTGACGCTCTCTCCCTTGGCCAGCCGGGCACGGGCTACGGCTAGCTTGTCGTCGTCCACCACGGTCGGGCGTCCTCCGTGGTTGCCCTTGCGGGCCGCAGCGTCCAAGCCTTCCAACGTCTTTTCCCGGATGCCTTCCCTCTCGACCTCTGCACTGACGGCGAGGACGGCGAACACGATGGCTCCCGCGCCGTTCGGGTCGTAGACCCCCTGGAGGGGACCGGAGAGGAGTTCCAGTTGGATGCCGTCCGCCTGGAGGGTGGAGGACAGGGACATCAGCTCTGCCGCACTGCGAGCGAGACGCTTCATCTCGACCACGGTCAGGATGACCGGCTGGTTAGGTGCTGCCTGCTTGAACTCGCGTGCCAGCGTGAGCGCCTTCTCCAGCTCCGGCCGTTCTTTCACGCGGGTACTGATCTTCTCCGAGAACACGCGGGTGCACTGCGCCCCGGCAAGGGCGTCCAACTGGGACTGGAGTTCCTGTCCCACGGTCGAGCAACGGGCGTAGCCAAGCCGGATCGCTGCGCCCGGCTTCCCTTCAGCCTGCGCCACGGGTGCGCCCTGAGTCCACGCCCTACCGGGGTTGCGGTCGGCAGGAGTCTTCACGGTCAGTTCCGCTTTGAGCGCGGGCACCAGGGCGAAGCGGCCCGTGTGGTAGTTCGCTGCGACCTTGCCCGCGCCGGTACGGCAGGGGCTTCCTGCGGGTGCCTGGCACTTCGGGCAGTCGTGGCGTTCGACCTGTTCGGCCGGGGTGATCGTCTTCGTCATGACCAGACCGTCTCATAAACGTGTCTCGAAAGCCAGTAGTGAGAGGGATCTTTTGAGACGAGTTTCGAGACGGCGAGGCGGGAGTGAAACGGACACTGCCCGGAGGCTGGCTGACTGTCTCACTAACGATGGTTAGTGAGACGAGTCGTCGTCATCGGTAGTGATGAGCCGGAGGATCAACTGAGCGAAACGGAGCCTCTTCTCCTTGCTCCACTCGACCTCGCGCCATTCCGCGGTCACCTGGGGATACAACTTGTCTGCGTAGCCCTGGGAGGTCTGGGCAGTCCGCTTTTCCTGGGGCTTCGGCTTCTTGGGCGCTGGTGTCTCCTGCATGAAGGACCTCCCACTGGGGTCGTCAAGTCGAGGAGAGTGTCGGGCGTCGCATGCCCCCTGCTCAGCAGACTGAGGCCTGGGTCACTCCTTCGAGTGAAGGGGGTGGGGGATGACCCCTTGAAGGGGGCCTTGCTGATCGCCATGTCATAGCAGCCGAGATTCCGCCACGGTTTCAGGGGCGTTCAGGCTATGGATCATGGGAGTGACCAGTCCAGTTGTGAGGATTTTCAGTGCAAATTCTCCGGCGTGTGGGCTCGCGCGCCGCCGACTGCGATGGGGTGCGAAGCACGTTGGCTGAGACCGCGACGACGGTGCACGACGTTCTCAAGGCGATCCGTGACGGCTCCGCCGTGAACCGAGACCGGGGAACCCGCTTCGAGGAGCTCATGGTCCAGTACCTGAGCACTGACCCGGAGTGGACCGAGCAGTTCACCCGCGTTTGGATGTGGTCCGACTGGCCGGGGACGGAGCACGACAAGCGGGATACGGGCATCGACCTGGTCGCACAGGATCGGGAGACTGGAGGCTTCTGCGCCATCCAGTGCAAGTTCTACGAGCCGCAGCACACGGTCCACAAGGAGGACATAGATTCCTTCTTCACGGCCTCCGGCAAGGGCGCCTTCACCCGCCGAAGCGGAACGTCTCACCCAAGGCTGACAGAGAGGGCAGACCGGTACCTCGCTGGACTCGTTGGCCCGGCGGACGGTGACCTTCAGGTTTAGGTCCTCCGTGGCGCGGTTGATGGCGGTATGTATCCGGCGTCCATGTTTCCCGGAGTTGCGCAGGGCGATCACGGCGCGAGCTCCCGCTGCGATGGCGCGGCCTCCGATGGGCGACGAGGCGACGCTCATCCCGTCGGCCGAGCCCTTCGGGGTATGCGTCACGAGGAGCGTGGGGATGCCGGCTTCGCTGATCGGCTTCAGGCTGCGCATGATGCGCTGTGCCGTGACGGGAGACGAGATGTCTTCGCCGGGGGCGAGTGCGCCGATGATGTTGTCCAGGACAAACAGCCCGGGCTTCATGTTCACGAGGTCCTGGCAGATGCCCGTCCAGTAGTCGGGCTCTCCGCGGTCTTCGACGGGGAAGATGGTCACCGCGTCGTCGGGCACGGCGCCGTGCAGGCGCTCTTTCAGTTCCTCCGGCGCTCCGTCGTCGGTCAGACCGAAGACGATGTGATCGAGCTTCCCGAGCACAGGCTGCCCGAGGAACGTCGGCTCCCTGTTGACCAGGGCTATGCCCATGCCTGCGCTGAGGAGGGTCTTGCCGGCTTTCGGCTCACCGGACAGGACCGTGATGCGGGTTGTGAGGAGATCGCTGATGAGGAAGGCGTCCTCGTACGGGACGCGTTCGATCTGGTGGAGCTGTCGCCCCTTGTCCTTGATGGCTCCTACAGTAGTGTGACCGTCCTTCCTTGTGGGGCGCACACGGGTGCGCCAGTTGCCCCCGCCGGACGGCGGGACATGTGCCTCCCTTCTCTTGGGGTATGAGGCGTATCGCTGGTCAGGCGGGAACGTCGTCAGCTCCGCAGGCGTGGGGCTGTCCGTCGGTGAGGGGTGATGTGCACGCCTCGCAGGTCCAGACGATTTCGCTCGTAATGTTCAAGGGTTCGCGACTCCTGTCGATGGAGAGCAGCACGTAGCCACGTCTCGCCGGGTGGAAGTCGCGCAGTTCCGTCCTGCGCTTCGGGAGTCCCTCGACGTCCCTGCGAGCCCCTCGGGATCGCGGCCTCTCGCGGAGTGGCCAGCTCTACCACCGCTGAACGGTGGGAGCTACGGTCCCCGCTCCGTCAAAGAGCGGGGAGGTATTCCTACGTGGCGGGTTGCTCGACTGTCAAGCCGAGCCCCTCCCTGTCTTTGTTGTCAGAGCTTCGCTGCGAAGTCGTCGCTCTTGATGACGAGCCGTTCGCGTACGTCACGGGGAATCTTGAGACGTAGATGCACGGCGGGTGCACGCACGCCCTTGACCTTGGTGCGCGTGACTTCGCAGGTAATGCCGACGCGACGGAGATCCTCGGCCATGACCTCCATGCCTCCGGACTCCCATGCTTCACGGAACGTCTTGCCGTTGTGGATCAACGTCCATCGGTCCTGCGTGGTCTCGGGATCGATCGCGCTCAGTTCCTCCGAGAGCTTGTCGAGCGTCTTCTCTGCCTGCTCCTGAGTGAACCGCGTCTTCGTGTAACGGCCTCCCGGCTCAAGCCCCTTCATGTAGTAGGCGATGGCCTCTTCGAGTCGCTTCACTTCGGCACGGGCCTCAGCGCCTTGGGCGTACTCGCGGACTTGCACGGGAAAGTCGCCGAGCACCCGCAGCACGTCGCCTACCAGTACGTCGTACACACCCTGTGGGTCCGGTGCGCCGAGCCCTCCGCTCTTGCACTTCTGGCACCGGAGGTATCGGTACTGGCCGAACTTGTTGGACGTGACGTGCACCGTCATGTTCGACGTGCAGTCGGCGCAGACCAGGACGCCGAGGAACTGCGTCGCGCCGTGCGTCTGACGCTGGGGCTGGTTCTTGCCGCGCCGGTCGATGGCTTCTTGGAGTTCGTTGTATTCGTCCTCGGTGAAGATCGCCTCGGCCACCCTGACCGGCTTGCCATCGTGGCCGAGGATCAGCTTGGAACGACGCACCCCCTTGTTCTTGTTCTCCTCCACGCGGTAACCCATGAGTGCCGGGTTGCGGAGGCGACGGAGAAGAGTCGTCGTGGTGAGCCCTTCGGACATGAGACCGGAGCGGACGAGACAGAGAGACATGCGCCGGGCTGATACCCCCCGTAGTGCCATGCGGCGAGCCCATCGCAGCGCCTTGTGTGCGTTCGGCTCGATGGCAAGGCTCGGTCTTCCGTTCGCCTTCGTCGTCACGTAGCCGTAGGCAGGCTTGCCGACGAACCATGCGTCCTGAGTCCGCGTGTAGTCCCAGAGCGAAGCTACGCGGGTCGATGTGTTCGCCGCTTCGATCTCGGCGATACCCCCGATGAGCGTGACCATCATCCGACCGACAGTGGATTCAAGGTCGATCGAGTCGTTCTTCGAGGCCAGGTTCTTCCCGTACCGCTGGCACCACTCGATCATCGTGGAGAGATCGGACATGCGGCGGATGAATCTGTCGAGCTTCCAGAAGAGCAGAGCATCGAACTCGGGGGATCGGTTGTTCAGCCACTCGCCGAGTTCCTTACGCTTCCACGGCGGAACCTTCGTTGCCGAGACGTTGAGGTCGGAGGCGACTCCGACGACTCGATACCCCTTGTCCCTGGCCAGTAGGCGAAGGTCGAGTTCCTGCCGTACCGGCGAGGTGGTGTCCTCCGTAAGTACGGACAGACGGATGGAGAGCAGGGCGCGCGGGGCGTCCGCAGGAAGTAGAGCCTCCGCCTTCTTCAGCTCCTTGAGCAGAGCCAGGTCCGCAGCGGTCCACTCGGCTTCGATGTCGTACGTCTTCATGGCTCGGAGAGTAGCGATGGATTTAGTCGTGTGTCCATCTGCCCGCAGCTCGACCTGGACATCCAGATCGGCCCCACCGGCAAGAAACTCCTGCCGCTGACGGTCGTGAAGTAGACCCTTCCGGGCGACAGCCCGGTGACGAGAGCCCGGCCCGGGAAGCTCCGGGCCGGGCTCTCGCGTCCTTCACGGCATGGACCTCGACAAGCAGCACCGCACACCCGCGCCGTCGGCCGCGCACTGGCCCGGCTGACGTGGCACCTCGTCGGTGCGCCGGTGACCTGGGTCCACCGCACGGTGTGCACACCGGTGGGGCACCTCCTGCGCGACGCGGTCGGGGCGCCGGCCAAGAGGGCCGCGCTGGAGGCGGGACGCGCGGCCCGCGACGCCCTGGCCTCGGCACGGGAGACCCTCCGCGTGGCGCGCAGGGACGCGTGGCGGGCGCTGGCGGGAGCGCCGCAGGTCACGGACACCCGGGAAATCGAGGGGTCCGCTGCGCGTACCCTGGGTAGGACAACGACTGTCCCCAGCGCGGCGCCCGCATCCGAGATCTCCCTGCTTGCCGACAAAACCGTCAAGCGGGGGTGAGCCGGAGCGGCACCCCGGGGCACCCCGTATTTCGTGGGCGGCCGCCACCGCGGCCGCCCCGCACCGAGGAGAAGAACCACTGGGCAAGCGACAGCCCGAAGGCCCGCCGCCCGCACCGGCGGTGCAGCGCATCCGACTGCGCTACACCAAGCGGGGCCGCCTCCGGTTCACCAGTCACAGAGACTTCCAGCGTGCTTTCGAGCGGGCGCTGCGCCGCTCCGAGGTACCCATGGCCTACTCGGCGGGCTTCACCCCGCACCCGAAGGTCTCGTATGCCAACGCCGCCCCCACGGGCACGGGCAGCGAGGCCGAATTCCTGGAGATCGCCCTCACCGAGGCGCGGGACCCGGACACCCTGCGCACGCTGCTCGACGCGTCGATGCCCGAGGGCCTCGACATCATCGACGCGGTGGAGGCCCGCACCTCCGGCCTCGCCGACCGGCTGACCGCCTCCGTATGGGAGATGCGGCTGGACGGGGTCGCCGTTCAGGACGCCGAAAAGGCCGTCGCCGCCTTCCTGGCCGCCGAGACCGTCGAGGTCCAGCGCCGCGCCAAGAACGGCATGCGGACCTTCGACGCCCGTGCGGCCGTGGCCGGCCTGGAGGCCCTTGATCCACAGCCTGATAGGTCCGGAGACAGGCCCTGTGCGATACTGCGGCTGGTAGTACGGCACGTGACACCTGCCGTGCGACCCGACGACGTCCTGTCCGGTCTCCGAGCTGTGGCCGACCTAACGCCGCCGGTCCCCGCAGCGGTGACCAGGCTGGCGCAGGGGCTCTTCGACGAGGAGTCCGGCACGGTGACCGACCCGCTCGCGCCCGACCGCGAGGCAGCCCCGGCCGTTTCCACGGCCGATCCGGCAGCCGCCGCGACGGCGCCGGAAGGTGCAGGTTCCGCGTAAGGCGGTCGTTGTAGCGCAGCCCTTGGACTCGGGAGCCACCTGGGTCGGGCCGCGCACCGCCCCATAAGACTTTCGCCAGGCCGTGCGTAGCGCGTACGGAACCGGCGAGCCAGACATCAGCTCCCGTGCGGCGCCCGCGCCCCGGACGGCGGTATCGCGCACATCACGCGAATCGCGTCGGACCGGATCAGGCGTGGCGCCCGGGAGCGCGACGGGAGAACCGCCCGCATGCACGAGCCGAACGAATCCGGTACCACCGGAAACACCGAAGACAACAACGCCCCCGGGGACAAGCTGCCTCCGCGCCGCAGGCGCCGCGCGGCATCCCGCCCCGCAGGCCCGCCGGGCGCTCCGGGCGCGGCCCCCGCCGAGGACGTCACGCCGGCCGTACCGGCCGCTGCGGAAGAAACAGCCGAGCCGGCCGCCGAGCCCGCTCCGCCGGTGCGTGCGCGTCGCCGTGCGGTCCGTAAGGCGACCGCTCCGGCGGGTGCGCCGCAGGCCGCCGAGGTCGTGGAGTCCGTCGCCGAGGCCGCCCCGGCCGAGGTGGAGGCCGAAGAAGCCGCCGAGCCCGCTCCGCCGGTGCGTGCGCGTCGCCGTGCCACCCGTAAGGCGACCGCTCCGGCGGGTGCGCCGCAGGCCGCCGAGGTCGTGGAGCCCGTCGCCGAGACCGCCCCGGACGAGGAGGAGGCCGAGGAGGCCCCCGTCGCTGAAACCCCTGTCGTCGAGGCCCCTCGTGGCCGTCGCCGCGCCACCCGTAAGGCCACCGCTCCGGCAGGTGCCCCCCAGACGGCCGAGGCCGTCGCGCAGGACACCGTCGTGGCGGAGCCGGTGACGGCCCCCGAGCCCGCAGCGGAAGCCGCCCCCGTGTCCGAGGAGCCGGCCGAGCCCGTCGCCGCGCCGCGAGGCCGTGCCCGCCGTCGTGCGTCGGCTCCGGCGGGTGCGCCGCAGGCCGCGCAGCACACCGAAGCCCCGGCCGCGATCGTCGCCGAGCCGGCGGCCGAGTCCGCCGGGGCCGAAGAGGTCGCCGAGGCGCCCGCCGCCGAGGCCGCGCCCCCGTCGCGCCCCCGCCGTCGCGCGTCCCGTAAGGCGAGCGCTCCGGCCGGCTCCCCGCAGCCCGTCGAGGAGGTCGTCGAGGCGGCCGCCGAGAAGGGCGAGAGCCTGCCCGCCGCGGTGGCGGAGGAGCTGGCGTCCGAGACCGAGCAGGTCGAGGAGGCCGCGCCGCGAGGCCGCCAGCGCCGCCGGGCCACCTCGGCCGCGGGCCGTCCCGAGTTCACCGGCAGGACCGAGGAGCCGGCCCGCAAGGGCCGTCGCGCGACGCGCCCCGCCGTGGCCGTGTTCCAGGCCCCGGTCTTCGCCGAGCCGATGTTCCAGACCCCGGAGACCGCGGCTGCCGCCGCGGCAGCCGCAGGTCCCACCCCGGCGTACGACGAGAGCGACGACTACGAGGAGCAGAAGCCCGCAGACCGCGCAGGCCGCGTGGACCGCGCGCCCCGCAAGGCCGAGAGCGGGCAGGCCGCCGAGGCCGCCGCTCCCGTCGAGGCCGCCGAGGCCGTGCCTCAGGGTGGTTCGCGCCGTCGTCGCCGCCGTCGTGGCGAGGCCGTCGAGACCGAGCCGGCCGCGACCCCGGTCACGCTTCCGGCCGAGCAGCCCGCCGTTGCCCCCGCCGCCCCCGTCGAGGACGAGCAGGAGGCGGAGCACGAGGCGGACGCCGAGCACGAGGGCGACGACACGGACGAGTACGGGGACCGCCCCTCGCGCCGCCGTCGCCGTGGTGGCCGTCGCCGTCGTCGTGGTGAGGCCAACGACACGGACGACGCCGAGCAGCAGGACGACGCCTCCGCGGACCACGCCGAGGACGAGCGGCAGGCCCAGGAGGACGAGGACGACGAGGACCACGAGTCCGCCTCCGGTTCCAGCAGCAGCCGTCGCCGTCGCCGTCGTCGCCGCCGTAGCGGGGAGCCCTCTGGCGAGGAGACGGTCACGGGCGCGGACGACCCGGAGCGTACGGTCGTCAAGGTCCGCGAGCCGCGTGAACGGCGTGGGAAGGAAACGGCCGAGCGCGAGCTCGGCACCGGTTTCGACGAGGTCCAGTCCATCAAGGGCTCGACCCGCATGGAGGCCAAGAAGCAGCGCCGCCGCGAGGGGCGTGAGCAGGGCCGCCGCCGCGTCCCGATCATCACCGAGGCCGAGTTCCTGGCCCGCCGTGAGGCCGTCGAGCGCGTCATGGTCGTCCGCCAGAGCGGCGAGCGCACCCAGATCGGCGTCCTCGAGGACAACGTGCTCGTCGAGCACTACGTCAACAAGGAGCAGGCCACCAGCTACGTCGGCAACGTCTACCTGGGCAAGGTGCAGAACGTACTGCCGTCCATGGAGGCCGCGTTCGTCGACATCGGCAAGGGCCGCAACGCCGTCCTGTACGCGGGCGAGGTCAACTTCGAGGCGCTCGGCATGGCCCACGGGCCGCGCCGCATCGAGACCGCGCTGAAGTCCGGCCAGTCCGTCCTCGTCCAGGTGACGAAGGACCCGATCGGCCACAAGGGTGCCCGCCTGACCAGTCAGGTCTCGCTGCCCGGCCGTTACCTGGTCTACGTGCCCGAGGGCTCGATGACCGGCATCAGCCGCAAGCTGCCCGACACCGAGCGCGCCCGGCTGAAGACCATCCTCAAGAAGATCGTTCCCGAGGACGCGGGCGTCATCGTGCGCACCGCCGCCGAGGGGGCGAGCGAGGACGAGTTGCGCCGTGACGTCGAGCGGTTGCAGCAGCAGTGGGACGAGATCCAGAAGAAGTCGAAGAGCACCAGCAGCTCCAACGCGCCGACGCTGCTCTACGGCGAGCCGGACATGACCGTCCGGGTCGTCCGGGACATCTTCAACGAGGACTTCTCGAAGGTGATCGTCAGCGGTGACGACGCCTGGGAGACCATCCACGGCTATGTCTCGCACGTGGCACCGGACCTGACGGACCGGCTGTCGCGCTGGACCTCCGAGGTCGACGTCTTCGCGACGTACCGCATCGACGAGCAGCTGATGAAGGCGCTGGACCGCAAGGTCTACCTGCCGAGCGGCGGCTCGCTGGTGATCGACAAGACCGAGGCGATGGTCGTCGTCGACGTCAACACCGGCAAGTTCACCGGGCAGGGCGGAAACCTCGAGGAGACCGTCACCAAGAACAACCTGGAGGCGGCCGAGGAGATCGTGCGCCAGCTGCGGCTGCGCGACCTCGGTGGCATCGTCGTCGTCGACTTCATCGACATGGTGCTGGAGTCCAACCGGGATCTGGTGCTGCGGCGACTGCTGGAGTGCCTGGGCCGCGACCGTACGAAGCACCAGGTCGCCGAGGTCACGTCGCTGGGCCTGGTCCAGATGACGCGTAAGCGGGTGGGCCAGGGGCTGCTGGAGTCCTTCTCCGAGACCTGTGTCCACTGCAACGGGCGCGGCGTGATCGTCCACATGGAGCAGCCCACGGCCGTCGGTGGCGGCGGTGGCAAGCGGTCCAAGAAGCGCGGCCGCGGTGGCGCCGGGCACGAGCACGAGCACGGCCAGGACCACGAGCACGCCGAGCAGTTGGCCGAGGCCGAGACCGAGGCCGAGGTGGCCGCCGAGGTCGCCGCCCCGGTGGCGCTGCCCGAGCCGGAGTTCGTCGCCGACGAAGAGCTGTACAGCAGCCCGGCCGAGGCCGAGGCGGCCGCGTCGCGCGGCCGTGGCCGCCGGCGCGCGACCCGTAAGGTCACGGCACCGGCCGGCCGGCCCGCCCCTGTGGCCGAGCCCGTTCCGGCGGCCCCGGTGGCCGAGGCGGAGCCGCAGCCCGAGCCGGCAGCCGAGACCCCGGTGGCGCCTGTCGTCCCCGAGGCGGAGGCCGCAGTCCCCGAGGCGGCGCCCCCGGCCCGTACGCGTCGCAGGGCGACCCGGAAGGCGACCGCCCCGGCGGGATCGCCCAAGCAGGCCGACGTGACGCCGCCGGTGCACCCGGCCGAGCCCGCGGCGGAGCCCGTCGCGGTCGAGGACCCGGTCGTCGAGGCCCCCGCGGCCCCGGCGCCCGCTCCCTCGGAGGAGGCTCAGGCACCTGAGGCTCCGGCAGCCGCGCCTCAGGCGGCCGACGAGGAGTCCGCTCCGGCCGCCCCGCCGCGCGCCCGACGCCGGGCCACCCGGAAGGCCACCGCTCCGGCGGGGTCTCCGGCCGGTACCGAAGAGGCAGCGGCCGTCGTGGTCACGGCTACCGACTCCGGCACGCCCGATGCCACGGGCACCGAAGAGGCGGAACCGGAAACTCCGGTGAAGAAGACCGCAGCGCGGAAGACCGCGAAGAAGGCAACGGCGAAGAAGGCGGCCACAAAGAAGACGGCCGCCAAGACGGTGGCGAAGAAGACCGCCGCCAAGAAGACGACGAAGAAGGCAGCGGGGAAGAAGGCCGTCGCCGCCGAGCAGTCGTCGCCTTCCGTGACAGCCTCCACCGACCTCTAGGGGCCTCTGGAGGTAACGCCGGGAAGTGACGGCGTCGTGTGGGCCCGCCTCGACCGAGGCGGGCCCACACGCGCGTGCACGCGGAGCAGGGGCCGTGTCCGTACACGGGCCGGTGGGCTCCGCGGAGCCCACCCGGGCGGTTCCGCTGCCGGGCCGGGGCCGGTTTGACCGGCAAGGCGACTGTCCGTAGTCTGAACGCTCGGTGTGTTTCCGTACGCACCTAACCCCTGAGCACATCCCTTCCGGCTTTGGCGCGCGCATCGTGCGCCGTGCCGGGAGAGGCCGCTCATCCTTCCGGATCGTCCCGGGCCCCGGCCCGTGCGGGCGGCTGGCATCAGGGGATCCGTTCCGAGTGAGAGAGAGATCCGCGTGTACGCCATCGTGCGCAGCGGTGGTCGCCAGCACAAGGTTGCTGTCGGCGACATCGTTGAGGTTGACAAGATTTCCACCGCCCAGGTTGGCGACACGGTCGAGCTCTCGACCCTGCTCGTTGTCGACGGCGACGCCGTGACCAGCGACCCCTGGGTTCTGGACGGCATCAAGGTCCAGGCCGAGATCGTGGACCACCACAAGGGCGCGAAGATCGACATCCTTCGCTACAAGAACAAGACCGGTTACCGCCGCCGCCAGGGTCACCGCCAGCAGTACACGGCGATCAAGGTCACCGGTATCCCCGCGGCTGCGAAGTAAGGGACTGAGGAGACATGGCACATAAGAAGGGCGCATCGTCCACTCGGAACGGGCGCGATTCCAATGCTCAGCGGCTCGGCGTGAAGCGCTTCGGCGGTCAGGCCGTCAACGCCGGTGAGATCCTGGTCCGCCAGCGCGGCACCCACTTCCACCCGGGCACGGGCGTCGGCCGTGGCGGCGACGACACGCTGTTCGCGCTGACCGCCGGTGCGGTGGAGTTCGGTACGCACCGTGGCCGCAAGGTCGTGAACATCGTTCCCGTCGCTGCCTGAGTCAGGCACCGACCGAACGACACAGCACCTTCCGAGGGCGGATCTCAGTTTTCCCGGTTGACCGGGGAAGCGGGTCCGCCCTCGGCGCGTTACGTCAAGAGACATTCCCGTATTTTTCCCGCAGTACCTGGAGGCACCCACCATGACCACCTTCGTGGACCGCGTCGAGCTGCATGCCGCCGCGGGTAACGGAGGCCACGGCGTGGCCTCCGTTCACCGTGAGAAGTTCAAGCCGCTGGGCGGCCCCGACGGGGGTAACGGCGGGCGCGGCGGCGACGTCATCCTCGTCGTCGAGCAGGCCGTGACCACACTGCTGGACTACCACCACCACCCCCACCGCAAGGCCACGAACGGCCAGCCCGGCGCCGGTGACAACCGTTCCGGCAAGGACGGCCAGGACCTCGTGCTGCCCGTCCCGGACGGCACCGTCGTCCTGGACAAGGCCGGGAACGTTCTCGCCGACCTGGTCGGCCAGGGCACCACCTTCGTCGCCGGCCAGGGCGGCCGGGGCGGCCTCGGCAACGCCGCGCTGGCCTCCGCGCGGCGCAAGGCACCCGGCTTCGCGCTGCTCGGCGAGCCGGGGGAGAGCCGGGACATCGTCCTGGAGCTCAAGACCGTCGCCGACGTCGCGCTCGTGGGCTACCCGAGCGCGGGCAAGTCCTCGCTGATCTCGGTGCTCTCCGCGGCCAAGCCGAAGATCGCGGACTACCCGTTCACGACCCTCGTGCCCAACCTGGGCGTCGTCACCGCCGGTTCGACCGTCTACACCATCGCCGACGTCCCCGGGCTCATCCCGGGCGCCAGCCAGGGCAAGGGGCTCGGCCTGGAGTTCCTGCGGCACGTCGAGCGCTGCTCCGTCCTCGTGCACGTCCTGGACACCGCGACGCTGGAGTCGGACCGCGACCCCGTCTCGGACCTCGACATGATCGAGGAGGAACTGCGGCTGTACGGCGGCCTCGAGAACCGCCCGCGCATCGTCGCCCTCAACAAGGTCGACATCCCGGACGGCCAGGACCTCGCCGACATGATCCGCCCGGACCTGGAGGCGCGCGGTTACCGCGTCTTCGAGGTCTCGGCCATCGCGCACAAGGGCCTCAACGAGCTCTCGTACGCCCTCGCCGGGATCATCGCCGAAGCGCGTGCCAGCAAGCCGAAGGAGGAGTCGACCCGGGTCGTCATCCGTCCCAAGGCCGTTGACGACGCCGGCTTCACGGTGACCGTGGAGGACGACGGCATCTACCGCGTGCGCGGCGAGAAGCCCGAGCGCTGGATCCGCCAGACCGACTTCAACAACGACGAGGCCGTCGGCTACCTCGCCGACCGGCTCAACCGGCTCGGTGTCGAGGACGCGCTCCGTAAGGCGGGTGCCCAGGCCGGCGACGGCGTGGCCATCGGAGCCGAGGACAACGCGGTCGTCTTCGACTGGGAGCCGACCATGGCCGCCGGCGCGGAGATGCTGGGCCGCCGTGGCGAGGACCACCGCCTCGAGGCTCCCCGCCCCGCCGCGACGCGCCGCCGCGAGCGCGAGTCCGAGCGCGATGTCGCGCAGCGCGAGTACGAGGGGTTCGAGCCCTTCAGCGACTGAACACGCGGTCCCGCCCGGTGGGGGAGTCCCGCCCGGGCGGGACTTTCGAAACCCGCCCTGGCGCCGGGTCGGCCGCCCGGGTGAAAACCGGCGCGGCATGCCCGCTCATGGGTGCTCCACACCGCTCAGTCGTGTGGCGTCGGTCACCTGCTCGTACGGCCGCGATCCGGGTGTTTGTCCTGTGTGGCGGGCGAACAGCAGGTGTTCCCCGGGTGAGGCGCACTCGACGTCCACCTTGCGAGATGGTAACGGAGGGTGCAACCATCAGGATGTTCCCCAGCCCTCGCAAGGTAGGTCGTCGTCTGTGTCTGAGCAGTACATAGCCCAAGTCCGCACCACGGCAGTCGTACTCGCCGGCGGTACCGGTCAGCGCGTGGGTCTGTCGATACCGAAGCAGCTGCTGAAGATCGCCGGCAAGGCGGTCATCGAGCACACCCTGAGCATCTTCCAGCAGGCCGAATCGATCGATGACGTCATCGTCCTGATGGCTCCGGGTTATGTCTCCGATGTCGAGAAGATCGTCGCCAAGGCCGGGCTGACCAAGGTCATCAAGGTGATCGAGGGCGGTTCGACCCGCAACGAGACGACCGAGCGAGCCATCGCGGCACTCGGCGAGGGCCTGGCCGACGGGGAGGACCGCAACGTCCTGTTCCACGACGCCGTGCGTCCGCTGCTGTCCCAGCGGGTCATCAAGGACTGCGTCGACGCCCTCGACCGCTACCAGGCCGTCGACGTCGCCAT
The DNA here is from genome assembly GCF_042871445.1 of Streptomyces sp. NPDC005794. Classification (NCBI taxonomy): domain Bacteria; kingdom Bacillati; phylum Actinomycetota; class Actinomycetes; order Kitasatosporales; family Streptomycetaceae; genus Streptomyces; species Streptomyces sp. NPDC005794. Next base: position 149,707 of record NZ_JBIAIN010000004.1, on the reverse strand, counting down.
CCCGTCCGCCGACACCATCATCGTGACCCGCACCCACGGCGAGGACGGCGCGTTCATCACGGACGTACCCGACCGGTCCCGGCTGCGCCGCGGCCAGACCCCCCAGGCGTTCAAGCTGTCGACCATCCGGCGGGCCTACGAGGTCGCCGCGGGTGACCCCAACTTCCAGGCCACCGACGACTGTTCGGTTGTCCTGAAGTACCTGCCGGACGTGCCGATCTACGTCGTCGCGGGCGATGAGTACAACATGAAGGTCACCCAGCCGGTCGACGTCTTCATCGCGGACAAGCTGTTCCAGCTGGCTTCGACCGCCGTTCCGCAGCCGGCCGGCGAGGCGGACTACCGGGAACTGCTCACCGGCAAGACGATGGTGGTCTTCGGCGGGTCCTACGGCATCGGCGCCGACATCGCGTCGCTCGCCGAGTCGTTCGGCGCGAAGGTGTACGCCCTGGGACGCTCCACCACGGGGACGCACATCGAGAACCCGGAGCACGTCGACGACGCGCTCTCCACGGCGTACGCGGAGACGGGGCGCATCGACTACGTGGTCAACACCGCGGGTGTGCTGCGCATCGGCAAGCTGGCCGAGACCGACACCGCGACGATCCAGGAGGCGCTGAACGTCAACTACCTGGCGCCCGTCCAGATCGCCCGCGCCTCGTACAAGTACCTCGCGGAGACCAAGGGGCAGCTGCTGCTCTACACATCCAGCAGCTACACCCGCGGCCGCGCCGAGTACAGCCTCTACTCCTCCACCAAGGCAGCCATGGTGAACCTCACCCAGGCGCTGTCGGACGAGTGGGCGGCGGACGGGGTCCGGGTGAACTGTGTCAACCCGGAGCGGACCGCGACGCCGATGCGGACCAAGGCGTTCGGCGAGGAGCCGGTGGGCTCGCTGCTCTCCTCCGAGGCGGTGGCCCGTACGTCCGTCGACGTCCTGCTGTCCGAGATGACCGGCCATGTGATCGACGTGCGCCAGCAGGACCCGACCCGTGGGGCGAGTGAGGCATCGGGCTTCGAGCAGGCCTTGGCCTCAGTGCTGGACCGTCAGATCGATGTGTCATAATCAGTGATCGACTATTCGGACCCCGTCGTTCCGCCATTACGGCGAATGACGGGGTCCGAGTGCGTGAAGTCGCTCTTCACATATTCCCCGCAAGGCACTCAACGTAATCAGTCAGCATTCTCGGGAGCGGTACTTCGTGATTTCGAAAGCCATTCGGTTGGCTCGTGTCGGCAGCGGTTCGGAGCTGGCCGCCGCGCTTCTCCTGGGTCTGGGATTCCCGTGCGTCATGGTCGCGGCCATCGTTCCCAACCTGTGGTGCTTCGTGGCGGCCGCCCTCGTGACGTACGCGGCGGACCACTATCTGCACCGCTGCGGCAGTTATCTCGTCAACCGGTTGGCCGCGGTGCGCGCGGGTCTGTCGATCCGCTTCCTGGTGCGTCAGCTGCTGCTGGTCCTGCTGCTCTCGCGCATGGGCTACGGCGAGGGCACCCTCTTCTACGTGACCGTGGCCTGCCTGCTGGCCTTCTACGGCCTGCAGGCGCCGCAGAGCGCGATGGTCACCCTGATCCGGTTGCGCCGCAAGCTGCCGGTGGTCACCCGGAACATCGACCTCAGCGAGGTGGCCATCGGTGGCGCCCCGCCGCGCAGGCTGATGAGCCGTCCGGCCGAGAAGATGCTGCACCTGGACCTCTTCGCCCTGGTCGGCGTGCTGGTCGCCCTCGAGACCGGCACCGCCGCCTTCGCGTACGCCGGCCTGGCGCTCATGCTCGGTCTCGCCGTCCTGTACCTCGCCGCCTTGCTGCCCTACGCGCGCCCCAGCCGCCTCGTCCCGCCGGAGACCAAGGTCCTCGCCGCGGTCGACGCGTGGCTGGGCAGCTACCGGCCGACGGTCATCATGTACTTCTCCGGATCCAAGGACTCGGCGTACCAGGTGAACATGTGGCTGGAGACGATGGCTCAGCTCGGCGGGCGCCCGCTGATCTTCCTGCGTGAGCGCAACATCGTCCCCCAGCTGGCCATGACCTCGGTGCCGGTGCTCTGCGTGCCCGGCGGGGTGCACCTGATGAACCTGGACCTCTCGTCGGTCCGCGTGGCCCTGTACGCGGCGAACGTGGGCAAGAACATCCACATGCTCCGGGTGCCGACGATGAAGCACGTCTTCATCGGGCATGGCGACAGCGACAAGCTCGCCAGCGTCAATCCGTACAGCAAGGTGTACGACGAGGTGTGGACCGCCGGGAAGGCCGGGCGGGACCGCTACGCACTGGCCGACGTCGGGATCCGCGACGAGGACATCGTCGAGGTGGGACGCCCTCAGCTCGCTTCCATCAAGTCGTGGACCGGCGCACCGAAGAACCCGGTCCCGACCGTGCTGTACGCCCCCACCTGGGAGGGCTGGGACGACAACCCCGGCAACACCTCGCTGCTGCTGGCGGGCGAGAACATCGTCAGGCGCCTGCTGACCGCCGAGCAGCCGGTCCGGGTGCTCTACAAGCCGCACCCCTTCACCGGTACCCGCAGCCGGCGGGCGAAGGCCGTGCACGTCCGTATCACCCAGATGATCGAGCAGGCCGCGGCCGAACGCGCCACCGACCCCCGGTGGGCGAACGAGCGGGGCATGCTGGAGGCCGGGCAGGCCGAGGCGCGGGCCGAGATGCTGCGCATCGAGGCGCGGCTGTCCCTGCTCGCCGGCAGTTCGCAGACCGGCAGGGACGAGGCAACGACCTCCCGGGACGCCAAGGTCGCCCCGGAGGTCGTGGCGGAGACCGCGAAGCTCCGGGAGGAGTGGAACGACGCCTACTGGCGTTCCACCGGCTGGTGGGAGCACAAGGTCATCACCGGGGCCGCGCCCCGTCTGTACGACTGCTTCAACGAGTCGGACGCCATGGTCTCGGACATCTCCAGCGTGGTGTCGGACTTCATCGCGAGCGGCAAGCCGTACGCGGTGACCGACTCGGCCGCGATGGGCGAGGACGAGTTCCGGCGCCAGAACACCGCGGTACGCGCCGCGGTGATCCTCTCGAACTCGGCGGCCGAGCTGGACACGCTGATGGCCGCCGTCACCGACCCGGCCGCCGACTCGCTGGGAGAGGCGCGGCGTGAGCTGAAGCAGTACCTGCTCGGCCCCGACGAGCCGACCTCCATCGAACGGTTCGACGCGGCGGTCAAGGAACTGGCCGCGAAGGCGGAGGCGCGCAACATGGGGGTCGCCCGGAACCTGGGCGAACCCGTGGGCGGCTGAGTCCGAGACGGCACAGAACGGGCACGGGCCCGTCGAAACCTGGAAACGGGTTTCGGCGGGCCCTTTGTGGTGCGGCTCACAGTCCGAAGATGGGTGCGGCGCACAACCAACGCGCCGGACCGGCTGTCTTAACTGGATGTGAACGGCAGTGCGATTCCCGGCTGCTGCCGCGAGGTCTCTGGGGCGTGCGTCGGTGATGCCGCATTCACTCCTTGGCCTGCATCGGGTGCGAGTGCGGAGTAGCAGGAGCTGTGAAGAGGGATATTTCCGTCTATAAGACCTACCGTGCCCGGGGTTCCCGGGTGTCCTGGTGGACGCGTAGGCCCTACCTTCCCGCGTGGCAGGAGGGTGGGGTATTCACAGTAAAATCACATCGTTTTCAACGAGTGACCGCTGTCCGGCACTTGATCACCACATACTCACCATGGGGACAGAAATCGTGAAGGCTCTCGTACTCTCCGGCGGGGCGGGCACCCGTCTGCGCCCCATCACCCATACATCGGCCAAACAGCTGGTGCCCGTCGCCAACAAGCCGGTTCTCTTCTACGGCCTCGAGGCCATCGCCGACGCGGGCATCACCGAGGTCGGCATCGTGGTCGGAGACACGGTCGACGAGATCCGGGAGGCCGTCGGTGACGGCTCCGAGTTCGGTATCAAGGTCACCTACATCCCGCAGGACGAGCCGCTGGGCCTGGCCCACGCCGTACTCATCGCCCGCGAGTTCCTCGGCGACGACGACTTCGTCATGTACCTCGGTGACAACTTCATCGTCGGCGGTATCAGCGGGCTGGTCGAGGAGTTCCGCAGCGACCGGCCCGACGCGCAGATCCTGTTGACGCGTGTCCCCAACCCCACCTCCTTCGGTGTCGCGGAGCTCGACGCCGAGGGACGGGTGGTCGCGTTGGAGGAGAAGCCGAAGGTCCCCAAGAGCGACCTGGCCCTGGTCGGCGTCTACCTCTTCACCCCCGCCATCCACGAAGCGGTCCGCTCGATCGAGCCGTCCTGGCGGGGCGAGCTGGAGATCACCCACGCCATCCAGTGGCTGATCGACCAGCAGCGGAACGTCCGCTCCACCACGATCTCGGGGTACTGGAAGGACACCGGCAACGTCACCGACATGCTGGAGGTCAACCGCTCGGTGCTGGAGACCGTCGAGCCGTACGCCGAGGAGGCGGAGGTCGACGACGGCAGCGAGATCATCGGCCGGGTCCGCATCGAGAAGGGGGCCAAGGTCAGCGGGAGCCGCATCGTGGGCCCCGTGATCATCGGATCGGACTCGGTGATCAGCGACTCCTACGTCGGCCCCTTCACCTCGGTCTCCGAAGGCTGCAACATCGCGGACAGCGAGATCGAGTACTCCATCGTCCTGAAGGGCGCGTCCATCGTCGGAGTCCGGCGCGTCGAGGCGTCGCTCATCGGCCGCAACGTCGAGGTGACTCCCGCGCCCCGTAATCCCTCCGCTCACCGACTCGTGCTCGGCGACCACAGCAAGGTGCAGATTTCCTCATGACCACGAACATCCTGGTGACCGGCGGGGCCGGATTCATCGGTTCCCACTACGTCCGTACCCTGCTGGGCCCCGAGGGACCGGGCGACATCGCCGTCACGGTGCTCGACAAGCTCACTTACGCGGGCAACCCGGCCAACCTCGACGAGGTCCGTGATCACCCGGGCTTCACCTTCGTACAGGGCGACATCTGCGATCCCGAACTCGTCGGCAAGCTGATGGCCGAGCACGACCAGGTGGTGCACTTCGCCGCGGAGTCCCACGTGGATCGTTCCATCGACGGCGGCGCCGAGTTCGTCCGCACGAACGTGGTGGGCACGCACACCCTGATCCACGCCGCGCACCTGGCCGGCGTCAAGACGTTCGTGCACATCTCGACGGACGAGGTCTACGGCTCGATCGCCCAGGGCTCCTGGCCCGAGACGCACCCGCTCGAGCCCAACTCGCCCTACTCCTCCGCCAAGGCGTCCAGCGACCTGATCGCCCTCTCGTACCACCGGACCCACGGGCTCGACGTGCGGGTGACCCGGTGCTCCAACAACTACGGGCACCACCACTTCCCCGAGAAGGTCATCCCGCTCTTCGTCACCAACCTGCTGGACGGCGGAACCGTCCCGTTGTACGGCGACGGGGCGAACGTCCGTGACTGGCTGCACATCGACGACCACGTCCAGGGCATCGAGCTGGTCCGCACGAAGGGCCGGGCCGGAGAGGTCTACAACATCGGCGGCGGCACCGAACTCTCCAACAAGGAGCTGACCGGTCTTCTGCTGGAGGCGTGCGGGGCCGACTGGGAGACCAGCGTGACCTACGTCGAGGACCGCAAGGGCCACGACCGCCGCTACTCGGTGGACTGCGCCAAGATCAGGGATGAGCTCGGCTACGAGCCACGCAAGGACTTCAAGCAGGGCCTCGCCGAGACCGTGCAGTGGTACCGCGACAACCGCGCCTGGTGGGAGCCGCTGAAGGACCGAGCGGCGCTCTGAGTCCTACGTCCTACGGTGCCGGGTTCGCACCGGCCCACGGTCACGCCAGCAGGTACAACGGAAAGCGGGATGCGGAATGAGCGGCAGTTGGTTGGTCACAGGCGCGGGCGGGATGCTCGGGCAGGACGTCCTGGCCAGGCTGGCCCGGGACGGTGAGTCCGCTGTCGGCCTGGACCGCAAGGCACTGGACATCACCGATGCGGGCGCCGTGCGACGGGCTGTCGAGGAGCACGGCCCGTCCGTGATCGTCAACTGCGCCGCCTGGACCGCGGTGGACGACGCCGAGACCAGGGAGGACGAGGCGCTGCGCATCAACGGCGAGGGCCCGCGGATCCTCGCCGAGGCCTGCGCCGAGCACGGAATCGTGCTGCTCCAGGTCTCCACCGACTACGTGTTCGACGGACAGGCGGCCGAGCCCTACGCGGAGACGGCGCCCACCGCCCCGCGGAGCGCCTACGGACGGACCAAGCTGGCGGGTGAGCGGGCAGTTCTCTCCTTGCTGCCCGACGCGGGGTACGTCGTCCGTACCGCGTGGCTGTACGGAGCGGGCGGAGGCAACTTCGTCCGAACGATGATCAAGCTCGAGGGCATCAAGGACACGCTGGACGTCGTGGACGACCAGCTGGGTCAGCCCACCTGGACCGGCGACGTGGCCGACCGCCTCGTACGGCTGGGGCTGGGGGCCTTGGCCGGAACGGCACCGGCGGGCATCTACCACGGAACCAGCAGCGGCGAGACGACCTGGTTCGGTTTCACCCGGGCCATCTTCGAGGAATTGGGCGCCGATCCGGAACGTGTCCGCCCGACCACCAGTGCGGCTTTCGCCCGGCCGGCTCCGCGCCCCGCGTACAGCGTGCTGGGACACGAACGCTGGAAGGAAGCCGGTCTCGAACCCATCCGGAATTGGCGGGAAGCGCTCGCAGAGGCTTTCAAGGATGTTCACGGAACTCCGTGACCCTGTGGTCATTGCCGACTGTCACCCGGACGCAGTAAGTTCGCTGCCTGCCGAACCGATCGGTGCGGCTGGCGTATTTTTTCGTTCACGCTGTTCCTGTACGGGCCGAGCCGGCGAATCGGATCCGTACTTCCGGATCAACGAATCGCAGGCGGGCTGGACTTCTGGGTGTCACACTCACTGTCGTGACGCCTGTGCAGTGTTCGATACGGAAGGGAATCCGTGCGATGGCGACAAAGACAGCTGCGAAGAAAATGGTCAGGACAATCGTGGGAGAGGCGGGGTGGAAGCGGCTGCGCCGCTACCGGAGGAGGCTGTTGGGCGCGCCTCCCGCTGTTCCGCGCCCCGCCGCGCCCACGGGAATCGCTGCGATCTCACGCGACCTGCGGAAGCTCGCCCAGCACTTCAAGACCGACAAGTGGGGGACCCACAGGTACGCGCAGCACTACCAGCGGCATCTCGAGCACCTGAAGAATGAGCCCATCAATCTGCTGGAGATCGGTGTAGGTGGTTACAGCAGGGCGGGCCAGGGCGGCGCATCGCTGCGCATGTGGAAGCACTTCTTCCCGAATGCACAGATCTACGGGATGGACATCCGGGACAAGTCGTTTGTCGACGAGGAGCGGATCACGACCTTCATCGGCGACCAGTCCGATGCCGGATCTCTCGTCGGCGTCGCAGCGAAGATCGGCACACTCGACGTCATCATCGACGACGGCAGTCATCTGAGTCCGCACATTCTGACGACGTTCGAGACGCTTTTCCCGCTGCTCAAGGACGGTGGAATCTACGCCGTCGAGGACACACAGACCTCGTACTGGCCGGAATGGCAGGGAAGCGAGGACCGTGGCGACCCGAAGACCAGCATGTCGATGCTGAAAAGGCTCGCCGACGGCCTCAACTACGAGGAGTTCGTGGACGCGGATTACGAGCCGTCCTACACCGACCTCAACATTGTGGGCATGCACTTTTACCACAACCTTGTCATCATCGAGAAGGGTAAGAACGCCGAAGGTACGAACAAGAAGCGCGTGCTGAAGAAGCGATACAGCGAGGACGGCTCCACGCGCTGAATGCGCAGCCTGTCCGAAGCTCGTTCCTGAAGTCGCCGGACCCCGACCGCCCCGGGGCCCGGCGACCTCGTCCGTCACTCTGTGAATCCATTGATTATTTTTGCCGTCCGATTGCTGCGCATCCACCCCGGGGAAGGGCTCTCCGCTCCGGATATATCCTGTAGGGCGGGCGTCCCGGGTGGGATTCAGCGCCGATTTTCCCTGATTACCAGATGAGGTTCTGCATGTCCGTCAAGGTCAGCGTCGTCATTCCCGTATACAACCCGGGCGAGTACATCGAGGACTGCATTTCCTCTCTGTTGCGGCAGACTCTGCCGGACACCGAGTACGAGGCGATCTTCGTCGACGACGGCTCCACGGACGCCACCCCCGCCCGCCTGGACGAACTTGCCGCCGCGCACCCGAACATGCACGTGATCCATCAGGAGTCGTCGGGCTGGTCGGGCAAGCCGCGCAACGTGGGGACGGCGGCGGCCAAGGGCGAGTTCGTCATGTACGTCGACAACGACGACTGGCTCGGCGACGAGGCGCTCGAGCGCATGTACCACTATGGCGTGGAGAACGGTTCCGACGTCATCGTCGGCAAGATGGCGGGCAAGGGCCGTCCGGTTCCGGTGGAGCTCTTCCGGGTCAACCGCCCCCGGGCCGATGTCGCCAACGCCCCGCTGATCGACAGCCTGACGCCGCACAAGATGTTCCGCAGGGAGTTCCTGGAGAGCAACGACATCAGGTTCCGTGAGGGACGCAGGCGTCTGGAGGACCATGTCTTCGTCGTCGAGACCTATCTGCGGGCCGCGAACGTCTCCGTTCTCAGCGACTACCTGTGCTACTACCACATCAAGCGCGACGACGCCTCGAACGCCGGCTTCCAGCGCTTCGACCCGGTGGGCTACTACGGCAACCTCCGTGAAGCGCTGGACGTCGTCGAGAAGTACACGGAACCGGGAGAGCTCCGCGACGGCCTCTACCGCCGCTGGCTGCGCAACGAGATGGTCGAGCGGCTCCGCGGCAAGCGGCTGCTGAGCCTTCCCGAGGACTACCGCGCGGAACTCTTCAAGGAGATCCGCGGTGTGGTCACCGAGCGGTTCGGCCCGGGCGTCGCCGCCGGTATGCAGCCCACCCAGCAGATAGTCGCCGCCCTCATCGTGGACGACCGTCTCGGCGACATCGAGGAACTGGCCGGCTGGGAGTCCGGCATCAGGCCCACCGGGCGCCTCGAAAGCCTTGGTTGGGAAGACGGTTCGCTGAAGGTCGGCTTCACCGCCGAGTACGAGGTGGCGGACGCGCCGATGACCTTCCGTTCCGAGGACGGGAAGGACCTGCTCGCCCCGCAGCTCGCCGACGAGACCCTGCACACGATCGCCGGCCTCGGAGTCAGCACCGTGGCGCCGGTCGGGACGTCCAAAGTCGACCTGGTCGTGCGTGAACGTTCCACGGCCGCGGAGTTCTTCCAGCCGGTGGAGTTCACCAGGGAGCGGATCCCGGTCGGGGACGACTCCACGTTCCGGCAGGAACTGCGGGCCACCGCGACGATCGATCCGGAGGCCGCCGCCAACGGGGCACCGCTCGGGGACGGCATCTGGGACGTCCTCTTCAGGATCAGTTCCTGCGGCTGGACCAAGGAGGCCCGCCTGGGGTCGGTCCGTGCCGACCACATCGAGGAGGGGCGCCTCGGTTGCCTGAGCGGTTCGCCGCGCAGAGTGGTCCTGCCCTACTGGACCGAGCCGCACGGCAACCTCTCGCTCGACGTGGACCTCGCCACCAGCCGCATCGACCGGGACGTGCGGCGGATCACTCCTGAGGACGTCCGGATCGAGGGCGGCCGCGTCGAGCTGCCGCTACCGCTCGCGGTGGACTCCGCCGCCGGTACCGGGACCGTCCTCCTGCGCTTCAAGTCCGCGGACTCCGGGACGGTCCACATGGAAGCCACGCTCACCGCAGCTCCCGAGGGTGCCGTGCTGACCTCGGAACTGCCCGGCACCCTGCTTCCGGGGAGGGCCTGGGCCCTGGGGCTGGGCATGCCCTCGGCCAGACGTGGCAAGCCGCGGTGGAGCCCCCTCCCCGTCGCGCTCCTGGTCGCGGACGACGGCACGATCGCGGTCGGGCCGGCCGCCTCCGCCACCGGGAAACCCACTGCCGCTGCTGCCGCGAAGCCCGCCGCTCCTACCCTGAAGAAGCGTTCCGTCGCCCGGCGAGTGGCAGGGAGACTCAAGCGCAGCCTGTTCGGCTGAGAGATTCGCCCGCCACAAGGGGCGGCCCCCGATTCCGGCGGCGTGTGCCGCAGCGCGTAGACCAGTCAGTCGAGAAAGAAGTACACGTATGCGACCTCTGTCCATCGAAGGCGCCTGGGTTCACGAGCCGAAGGTGTTCCCGGACGACCGCGGCAGCTTCCACGAGTGGTTCCGGGGCGCGGACTTCCGTACCGCGACCGGACAGGACCTCAGCCTCGTCCAGGCGAACTGCTCGGTGTCCAGGCGCGGCACCCTGCGCGGCATCCACTACGCGGACGTGCCGCCGAGCCAGGCGAAGTACGTCAAGTGCGTCCGCGGCGCGGTCCTCGACGTCATCGTCGACATCCGGGTCGGCTCCCCGACGTACAAGCAGTGGGAGATCGTCCGGCTCGACGACGAGACCCACCACGCGGTGTACCTCTCCGAAGGGCTCGGACACGCCTTCTTCGCCCTGAGCGACGACGCCACCGTGGTGTACCTCTGTTCCGAGGGCTACGCACCCGAGCGTGAGCACGGCCTCAACCCCCTCGACCCCGATCTGGCCGTCACCTGGCCCGAGGGCATCGAGCCCCTGCTCTCCCCGAAGGACGAGCAGGCGCCGACGCTCGCCGAGGCGGAGGAGCGGGGCCTGCTGCCCCGCTACGAGGACTGTGTCTCCTTCAGGGAACAGCTGCGCGCTCGCTGATCCGGTCCGTGGGGTGCCCGTCGACGGGCACCCCACGGAGGGCGTCACGCGGGTGTCCGAAAGGTAGTCCGAATCCAAAGGCAACCCCATGAACGGCCTGTCCGTCTCCTGTGTCAAGAGGGGAACGAACAGGCCGTTTTCGAGTGTCTGTACGGAGAACGCGACATGAACCGTCGTTTCGTCGTCTTCTCCTGCAAAGCGAAGAGCGGGCGGACCGGGGGAGAGATGAGTACCAGCACACCAGACGTCAGCGTCGTCATCGGGGCCTATGAGGCGATGCCGTACCTGATCCGCTGCCTGGAGTCCGTAGAGACGCAGACCCTGCCCGCCGGGCGCATCGAGATCATCGCCGTCGACGACGGGTCCACGGACGGCACGGCGGAGTATCTGGAGGAGTTCGCGGCCCGTACCGCCATCGAGACCCGGATCGTCCACCAGGAGAACTCCGGCGGGCCCAGCGGGCCGCGCAACGTCGGGCTCGGGCTGGCCCGCGGGCGCTACGTCTTCTTCCTCGACGCGGACGACTACTTCGGCGAGGAGGCGCTCGAACGGCTGGTCGCGATGGGCGACCGGGCGGGGACCGACGTGGTGCTCGGCAAGGTCGTCGGCGTCAACCGCGGCGCGCCGAAGTCGATGTGGAAGGAAACCGTCGAGCGGGCCGACCTGTTCTCCTCGCGCATCAAGTTCACCCTGAGCGCGCAGAAGCTCTTCCGGCGGGAGATGCTCGTGCGGCTCGGGCTGACCTTCGACGAGGGGCTGAAGACCGGCGAGGACGCGCTCTTCACCATGGAGGCGTACCTGCGCGGCAACGGGGTGTCCGTCGTCGCCGACTACACCTGCTATTACCTGGTGGGCCGGGACGACGGCAAGCATGTGACGAAGAGCGGGAGTCACCGGCTGCGCTTCGATTCCGCGCGGGCGCTGGCGGAGCTCATCGCGGCTCAGCTTCCACCGGGGCCCGAACGGGACGACCTGATGGTCCGGCCATTCGTCATCACCCTGCTCCCGCAGTTCGGCCCGTCCCTGCTGCGGCAGTCCGAGGCCGTACGGAAGGAGAAGATGGAGCTGGCGGCCCCGCTGCTCAAGGCCTACTGGTCGCCGGGACTGGGCCGCCGCCTCAAGGTCCACGAGCGGCTGCGGCTGACGTGCGTGGCCCGTGGCCGGCTCGATCTGCTCCTGGACGTCCTCGGTTTCATGGCGGACAAGCATGTGCCCGCGGTCGTCCGTAAGGGGATCCGGGGCAAGGCGTACCTCGCCTATCCGCATTTCGGCGAGAGCGCGGAGCTGCCCGACTCCGCGTACGAACTGACCGTGGCCGAATGGATCGACGGCCGGCGGATCGAGGTGCCGAGACAGCGGACCGTCACCTCGATCGCGCGGCGCCTGGTGCGCAAGGCAGGCAGGGCGGCCCGGTCGGCTCGGCGCGTCCCACGCCGGACGCCCTAGGACCGCAGCCGGTCACGGCACCAGGACCACGGAGTACGCGGGAGCGGGCGCGTCCTCACTGCTCCGGGCGCAGGAACTTCCTGACGGGCCGGCCCACCACGCGCCGTGCGCGCCGGTACGCGGCGGCGCCCGCCCTGCCCTGAGTCCTGCCGCCGAACCGGTCAGGCCTTCCGGTGAGCTGGACCCGCCGCAACTCGCTGTTCTCCTCCGTCAGTTCCTCCAGCCTGCTCTGCAGCCAGCTGAAGCGGCCGCGCAGGGACTCCGGGTCGCTGTCGGTCCACGGCCTGGCGGCGGGCGGAAGGGCGAGCTTGGATATCTGGGCGTCGAAAGCCTTGCCTCCGTCGCCGTGATGGAACGTGTTCTCCAGGCCGTTCCGCTCCATGAAGCCGGTGAAGCGGAGGAAACGTTCCTTGTGGCCGTTCACCAGCTCGCCGAAGTCCGCGGCCTCGTACAGCTCGGCGGGGTCGATGTTCTTGGGCGTCTCGGTGATCTTGCGGTGCGGGATGTCGAAGTACCGGCAGAGCTCCAGGGTCCGCGAGTCGCTGCAGAGCACGGTGCTCGGGACACCGGCCAGCAGCGCCGCTATGTTTCCGTGGATGCGCGACCCGAACGAGAAGTCGAACGCGCGCAGCTCGTCGATCCAGGTGGCCGGGTCCACGTAGAGCCGGACCTTGCCCTCGCGGTACATCGGGTGGGACGGGTGGGTCGGCATCGAGGTCTGGGCGCCGATCGGGTTCGACGTCTCCCGCCAGTGGAGCAGCTGGGCCTCGAGCAGGTTCTGGCCGACGAACCGCAGATTCGGATAGCGCTCGTGGGCCAGACGGATGATGGCGTCGAGGCCGTGTGACCGTACGGCGCTGTGCGACCCGTTCACCGAGATGCGGGATTCCGCGGTGAGCGACTCGGCCTTCTTCTCGAGCGTGAACGTTTCGCCGTTCATGAACATGGAGGGGCAGCCGATGACCTCGACGTCCCGGAATCCCATGCCGTTGAGGTACTGCTCGGTGAACTCTCCCCGCACGCCGATGGACGCGCTGCGGTTGAGTACCTCGGTGACGAACTCCCGGACGGTCGGCTCCATCGGCTTCAGCCGGGCCGCGTCGTACGTGAGGTCGGCCTGCGCGCCGACGCCCAGCACGACGACGGGGATGCGCAGCTTCTTGATCAGCTGCGTCATCCGCTTCAGGGGCCGCTCGAAGGTCGGGCGGAACGCGTTCGCCAGGGGCACGACGAAGGCGTCGAACTCCTCGTTGATGCGATCGGCCGCCGCCGGATCCGTGCGGATGCCGTTGGAGAAGACCTCTGCCTGCGGAGTCGTCAGTATCTTGTGCGCCGCGTCGCTGAAGATCAGGTTGCCCGCATTGGTCGCGAAGACATCTCTGTCGAGCGACTGCTCGAGCGAAGCTACATCGAAGGGGCTTTTGCCCGATCTGAGGAGAATGCGCCTCTGGCGGATCGGTTCATCTGTCACGGAATAGAGGGTAGCTCTATGAATGGTGGGTGGAGATGGCGTAAATGACTCCATTCGAGGGCATGTCGGAACGTGACCTGAAGTGGGCGCCCCGTGTAATGAGGCCTGCGCGGTGACGGCAGCTGAGACAGCGCGGTGCCGATCCCGCCCCTCACGTAGATTGAGGCGAACCGAGCAGGACGACGTGATGGGGACGGGCGTACGTGTCAGGGGCAAGGGAATCCGAAGGCGTGGCAAGGGAACCCGGAGGCGCGCTCCGCACACCCTCCGGGGGCGGCGCGGGGCGTAGACCGGATGTGACCGACGCCCGCCGGATCGTCGTCAAAGTCGGGTCCTCCTCGCTCACCACCGCGGCAGGCGGGCTTGACGCCGATCGGGTGGACGCGCTCGTCGACACGCTCGCCAAGGTGAGGAGCGGTGGTGAGCGCGAGATCGTCCTCGTCTCCAGCGGAGCCATCGCGGCGGGCCTCGCCCCGCTCGGGCTCGTCCGCAGGCCCAAGGACCTGGCCCGTCAGCAGGCCGCGGCCAGCGTCGGCCAGGGGCTGCTCGTCGCCCGCTACACCGCGTCCTTCGCCCGCTACGGAGTACGGGTCGGGCAGGTGCTCCTGACCTCCGACGACACCAGCAGGCGCGCCCACTACCGCAACGCCTACAGCACGCTCGACCAGCTCCTGGAGATGGGCGCCTTCCCCGTCGTCAACGAGAACGACACGGTGGCCACCGACGAGATCCGGTTCGGGGACAACGACCGGCTCGCCGCGCTCGTCGCCCATCTGGTCCATGCCGACCTCCTCGTACTTCTGTCCGATGTCGACGGTCTCTACGACGGGGACCCGAGCACGCCGGGCACCTCCCGCATCGCCGAGGTGAGCGGACCGGCCGACCTGGAAGGCGTCACCATCGGCAGCGCGGGGAAGGCGGGCGTCGGCACCGGGGGCATGGTCACCAAGGTCGAGGCGGCGCGGATCGCCACCGCCGCCGGGATCCCGGTCGTCCTCACCTCGGCGAGCCGCGTCGCCGACGCCCTCGCGGGGCGCGACACCGGCACGTACTTCCACCGCACCGGGCGCCGCTCGGCGGACCGGCTCCTCTGGCTGGCCCACGCCTCGACCCCACAGGGCGCCCTCACGCTCGACGACGGGGCCGTGAGCGCCGTCGTCGAGCGCCGTACGTCCTTGCTGCCCGCCGGAATCTCCGCGGTCGAGGGGGAGTTCTCCGCGGGGGACCCGGTCGAGCTGCGGGACCCCGCCGGCCGGGCGGTCGCCCGCGGGCTCGTCAACTTCGACGCCAAGGAGATCCCCCAACTGCTCGGCCGGTCCACCCGCGACCTCGCACGTGAACTGGGCCCCGCCTACGAGCGGGAAGTCGTACACAGGGACGATCTCGTCGTCCTCACGCCCCGCCCGGCCCCCTGAAACGGCTGAAAGTCCAGCCTTCGGGCGGAGACCTTCACGAAAACCGCCCCACACCCGGTCTCGGACTGCTCAACTTTGTCACGGAGACACGAGGGGTCAGCACAGCTACGCATTCACAGGAGGCCGCCGGTGAGACGAGCGCGCCCGGGGGCGCCGCCCCGCGGAACGGGCGGCCGCGCCCTGACCAGCGTCGGAGCGGGAGCCGACTTCGTCGGTGCGCCCACCGACCAGACCCTCGAGCAGGAACCGGTGGTGACGGACGAGGAACTGACCCGCTCCAAGCTGTGGCACATCACCCTCAGTGTCTCCGGCACCGAGACGCCGCTGAAGGAGGTCAGGCGCGGGCTGGAGCAACTGGCGCACGATCACCCGTTCCTGCTGACCAGCCGGTATGCCAACGACCACGCGGAGATCCGCTACTGGGAAGAGGCCCGGGACCTTCACGACGCCGCCGCGGTGGCGTTGCGGCTGTGGGGTGAGCACCGCTCCAGCGCGAGGCTTCCGCCCTGGGAGATCGTGGGCCTGGAGGTCATCGACCGGGAGACGTACCACCTGCGCATCGCCGAGGGCTACGGCCCGCCGCCGGCCGCCCCCGTCGGGGTGCACCCGTACTGACCGGATGTACCGGACCGGCGGGTGCACGGGCTCCGGGGGCTCACGTACCGGACCGTGCGCGGAGGCCCCGGCCCGGGGCGTTCCGTTCCCGCGCCCCGTGCACAGCCACCGATACGCCTGTCTCGCATGACGGGATACGTGACGGATGCCCGCAGTGTGCGCACTACCCTGCGGGCATGACCACGCTTTCGCCGTACGACAACATGTCCCCGGTCGCCCAGGCCGCCTATCGGGCACGCGCCGCCGCCGACGACATCGCGCCACTCCCGCGCGCGGCGAAGGACGACGCCCTGCTGGCGATCGCGGACGCGCTCGAGGTCCGCACCAGCGAGATCGTCGACGCCAACGCCGAGGACGTCGCGAAGGCCAGGGAGGCCGGGACGAGCGAGTCGATCGTCGACCGGCTCACGCTCACCCCGGAGAGGATCCGGGCGATCGCCGCGGACGCGCGTGACGTGGCGGCGCTGCCCGACCCGGTCGGCGAAGTGGTCCGGGGCTCCACCCTCCCCAACGGCATCGACCTGCGTCAGGTGCGGGTGCCGCTCGGTGTGGTCGGCATCATCTACGAGGCCCGGCCCAATGTGACGGTCGACGCGGCCGCGCTCTGCCTCAAGTCGGGGAACGCGGTGCTGCTGCGGGGATCCTCCTCGGCCTACGCCTCGAACACCGCACTCGTGCGGGTGCTCCGTGACGCGGTGGGCGGGTCCGGTCTGCCGGCGGACGCCGTGCAGCTCGTCCCGGGCGAGAACCGCGATTCGGTGCGCGAACTGATGCGGGCCCGTGGCCTCGTCGACGTACTGATCCCGCGCGGCGGTGCCTCCCTGATCCGCACGGTCGTGGAGGAGTCGACGGTCCCCGTCATCGAGACCGGCACCGGCAACTGCCACGTGTACGTCGACGCGCAGACCGACCTCGGTATGGCCGTCGAGATCCTGGTCAACTCCAAGGCGCAGCGCCCGAGCGTGTGCAACGCGGCCGAGACCCTCCTGGTCCACAAGGACGTCGCCGCGGACTTCCTCCCGCTGGCACTGGACGCGCTGGCCGAGGCCGGGGTGACGGTGCACGGCGACGAGCGGGTGCTCGCGTACGCCGAGGGGTCCAAGGCCACCGTCGTGGCGGCTACGCCGGAGGACTGGGAGACCGAATACCTCTCGTACGACATCGCGGCCGCGGTCGTCGAGTCGCTGGAATCCGCCGTGGCGCACATCCGGCTCTGGTCCTCGGGCCACACCGAGGCGATCGTCACCACCTCGCAGGCGGCGGCCCGCCGGTTCACCCAGTTGGTCGATTCCACGACGGTCGCCGTGAACGCTTCCACGCGCTTCACGGACGGTGGTCAGTTCGGATTCGGAGCGGAGATCGGCATCTCGACCCAGAAGCTGCACGCCCGGGGGCCGATGGGGCTGCCGGAGCTGACCTCGACGAAGTACATCGTCACCGGCGACGGCCACATCCGTTAGCGGGACACCTCCGGCGGGGCGGGCGGCGGGCGGGTGAGTTTGCGGGCTCCCTGCCCAAATCGCCCCGCCGGGGCTACGCTGAAGCTGTGCCGGACGACGTGGGGGGCAGGCCGTTCCCGGACGGCTGGGAGCCCGACGACGACCGCGGGGGCGCGGACGAGGACTTCGCCTCCGTGGTGTTCGACGAGGACTTCGTCCGGTCCGCCGAGATCCACGAACCCACCGCGGTCGAGCGTCTGCTGGCCGCGGCGCAGGCCCGCGCCGAAGCCGAGGCGAGCAGGGCGCGTTCGGGCGGCGGAGCGTTGGACGACGACCTCTACGACGACGGATACGGTCCGGACGGCCTGTACGGCCGCGAGAGGGCGTTCGGCGCCCCGTACGACCCCGATGATCCCGACGGCCTCCTCGAGGACGACTACGGCCCCTACGGGCGGCATGGCGGCTCCCTGCGCCCTTACCGGGGTACGGCGCGCTGGCACCGGCCGGTCGCCTGGCTCCTTGCCCTGCTGATGGGCATCGGGATGGTGGCCCTGGCCTTCAGCGCCGTGTACCGCGGTGGTGCGAGCAACCGGCAGAACCAGGTGCCGCCCCCGGTGACCGGTGTAGTCGACAAGCCGGGCGTGGCGCCCTCCGCCTCCGCCGACTACTCCCGCCCCGCGGTGTCCGCCGTTCCCCGCACGCCCTGAACCTTGCGCGGAAGCGAGGCGGGACGCTGTACCTCCCTGATGCCCGCCCGGCCGCGCTCCACCTGCGCTCCCACCTGCAGGGCGTTTACCTTGATGACGATCGACCCAATCTGTAGGTACGACTGTGACCCCGCCCCCCGTCCCTGGGGAGAGGGCCAGCCACGTGTCCATGTGTCGAACCCGTGACGGACCGGTCCGCCCGATGCCAAGCGGCTGAGGCGGATCCCAGCGCCAGCCCCGCCGGTGGCGCGGAGGATCGGGAGAAGTCATGACAGGCCGCGGTAAACCGCCGGAAGGGCCGCCCGACAACCCCTCGGGCGGGGAGGACGAGTACCGCTCACTCGTCTTCGACGAATCGTTTGTCCGTGCTGCCCGACTGCAGGAGTTCTCCGCCCAGGAACGCATGGGCGAGCACGCGCGTGCCGTACGCTCACTCCCCGCCCGCGGCACCCGCCGGCACCGCTCCAGGGCCGCTGTCGCTCTCGTCCTGCTGATCGCGCTGGCGTTCGCCACCGCTGTCTACATCGGCTTCCGCAACCCCTACCCGGCCCCCGTCGGCAGGCGTGCCGAACCGCTCCGGACCACGGTGATTCCGCTCGCCCCCAAAGGCCGCGTACCCGGAGGGACCGTCGATTCGCTCCTGGCCAACGACCCGGCCGCGGAGTACCGCACCGGCGCCTCCGGCATCAACCTGCCGTCGGTCCGACGGACGAAGAACTTCTCGGACAGCCAGGTGACCATCGCCCTGACCACGGTCAAGGACTACCTGGTGGGCTCCTCTCTCGATCCTGACGTGCTCACAGGCGGGGTCGTCCGACCGGTAGGGCGGCTGCTCGACCCGGACCAGACGGCGCAGTTCGACCGGAGCATGGACGCACCGGCCGACGACGGTGAGCACAACGCGACCGGCTGGCTGGTGCGCTTCGATCCGGCCGAGGTGGAACTCGCCGACCCCGGCATCCGGGTCGACGGCACCCTCTCCTACACGGAGGCGGGGGCGGACACTCTGGAGGTGGTGTCCGACCACACCTTCACCTACGCGCTGCGGCCCGCCGTGTCCGGCCCCCACCGGGCCGACGGAGCCTCGCTGTTCACCGTGCGTCGCGTCCTGCATTTCCTGCTGGACCGGGAAGACATCCGGCTGCACAGGCTGGAGATCCGCAGCGCCTACGTCCAGGCCGGTCCGCAGTCCTGCTCGGCCGGGGCGGCGGCTCTGCGCCCGCTGCTCGCAGGTGAGCACGCGGACAACCGGGGCCCCGCAGGCACGGACCCGTACGCCACGGGCGTCCCCGCGGCGGCCCTCTGCGGCTCGCTGGCCGTCAGCTCCCCGACTCAGGGCCCTCCTCCTCGGGGTCCGGACGCCGCCAGGTCCCCTCGGAGCCGTCCGTAGCGTCCGAGGCCGGTGCGCCGCCCTTGCCCGCGGTGCCACCACCGCCGGCGCTCCCGCCACGTCCGGCGCTCCCGCCACTTCCGCCGCTCGCGCCGGTGAACTTGTCCCGGAGCTTGCCTCCCAGATCACCCGCACCACCGGCGATGTCACCGACGAGCTTCATCAGCGGGTCCTTGCTGGTGCGCACCGTGTCGGCGTAGTGCGCCGCGGACTCACGGAAGGAGTCCGTCACCGACGTGTCCTTGTCCTCGTCACGCTTGGGGTAGTGGCCGTCCATGATGCGCTGGAAGTCCCGGGTCTCCGACCACTTCTTCAGCTCGGCCGCCCGGACCGTGGTGAACGGATGCGTCCGGGGCAGCACATTGAGGATCTTGAGCACGGAGTCGCGGAGGTCACCGCCCTTCTCGTACTCGTCGGCCTGGGCGAGGAAGGCGTCGACATTCATCTCGTGGAGGTGATTGCCGCCGGCGATCTTCATCAGCCCGCGCATCGAGGCGCGCAGATCCTGCCCCACCAGCAGCCCGGCCCGGTCGGCGGACAGCTCCGACTTGCGGAACCACTCACGCAGCGCGGTTACGATCGCCATGATGGCGACATTGCCGAGCGGTATCCACGCCACCTTGAGTGCGAGATTGGTGAGGAAGAGCAATATCGTGCGGTACACCGCGTGACCGGAGAGGGCATGGCCCACCTCGTGGCCGACGACGGCCCGCATCTCCTCCTCGTCGAGCAGCTCCACCAGCCCGGTCGTCACCACGATGATCGGCTCGTCGAGGCCGATACACATGGCGTTGGGCTGCGGGTCCTGGTTCACGTACATCGGCGGGACCTTCTTGAGGTCCAGGATGTAACAGGCATCCCGCAGCATGTTGTTGAGATGCGTGAACTGGGCGTCGCTCACCCGGACGGAGTCCGACAGGAAGAGCAGCCGCAGACTGCGCTCCGGCAGCAGGCCGCTCAGCGCCTTGAACACGGTGTCGAAGCCACTCAGCTTGCGCAGGGCGACCAGGGCCGAGCGGTCCGCCGGGTGCTCGTAGGCCCGCGAGGAGATGTCCGGGAATCGCTTGCGCTGCCTGCTCGGCACGCTTTCGTGACTGGTGTCGGTCATGGGTGGCCCCCTGTTCGTACGAGACGTTGCTCGTCCCCCTGGCAAAAGCCAGCGTATGCGCTGGAGCTACGGTGTGCGGGGGGCTGTGGATAACTTTGAGGAGCGCCCGGAATGCCGCACACCGCCGTCTTGCTTGCCGCCGTGTCCGAGGACCAGGGGCCGGGCGACACACTCCGCGTCGTGCTGCTCGTCGCGCTCGTCGGAGCCGCCCTGCTCGCCTGGTTCCTGCTGCGTGGATACCGCAACGACGACAACAACGACTGAGTCGGCGTGAGCGTGCCCGTGGCGCCCGCATACGATGTGCGCGACGTCTCCCTCCTGATTCCCGATGGATAGGTCCTGCAGAAGATGAGCCTCTCGAGCACCGCGCACCAGCTGGTCACCCTCGCCGCCGAAGGCGAACAGGGTGGTAACCACGAAAGCCTCAGCCCGTATCTCACCGGTGGCGGCGCGCTCGTCGCGCTCCTGCTCCTGCTGTGGATCACCACTCGTTTCAACCGCGACCGCTGAGGCAGACGCGAACAGCTGTACCAGTAGGGTCTGCACGCATGGGAGAGCAGGAAGTGCCTACCGGCCGCGGCAAGCGGCGACTCGGCGTGATGGGCGGGACATTTGACCCGATCCATCACGGACACCTGGTGGCGGCCAGTGAAGTGGCCGCCCACTTCCACCTCGACGAGGTGATCTTCGTCCCGACCGGGCAGCCCTGGCAGAAGAGCCACAAGCAGGTGTCACCGGCCGAGGACCGCTATCTGATGACGGTCATCGCGACGGCGTCCAACCCGCAGTTCTCGGTCAGCCGCAGCGACATCGACCGCGGTGGACCGACGTACACGATCGATACGCTGCGGGATCTGCGCACGGTCCATGGCGACGCCGACCTCTTCTTCATCACCGGCGCGGACGCCCTGTCCCAGATCCTGACCTGGCGGGACGCCGAGGAACTGTTCTCGCTCTCCCACTTCATCGGTGTGACCCGGCCGGGTCACGTGCTGACGGACGACGGGCTGCCCGAGGGCGGCGTCTCGCTGGTGGAGGTGCCCGCACTGGCGATCTCGTCCACGGACTGCCGCGCCAGGGTCGCGCAGGGGGAGCCGGTCTGGTACCTGGTGCCGGACGGTGTCGTCCGCTACATCGACAAGCGCCAGCTGTACCGCGGCGAATGAGCCACGGAGAGGGGCACCTGTGAACGACCGACAGAACCCGTACGACCCGTACCAGCAGCAGCCGCAGATCATCGGCTACGACGAGTACGGGCAGCCGGTCTATCAGCAGCAGGGGCAGCAGCAGTACGACCAGCAGTACGACCCGTATGCCCAGCAACCTCAGCAGCAGCAACCGCAGCAGCCGGACGGGCAGTCGCAGCAGCAGGGCTACGGCTACGACCCGTACGCCGGCGCGCAGCAGCAGTACGACCCGTACGCCGCCCAGCACACCCAGCAGCAGGCGCAGCCTACGCAGCAGGAGGGGTACGGGTACGGCGACGGCGGCTACAACGACGGCGGCCACGGCGCGTACGGATACGACACGGGCCGGCAGCCCGCCGTGGACGACTCCACCCAGCAGTGGCAAGCACCCCAGGCCCAGGCCCAGGCCCATGCCCAGGCGCCGGCCGCGCCCGCCGCCGCACCGGCACCGCCGATTCCGGGGCAGCGGAGCGAACCCGCACCGGAAGCCGACGCCACGGTTCCCGGACAGCGCCGTGCCGACCGCGACTACGGTACCGAGCAGTTCTCCTTCATCGAGGAGCCCGACGAGGACTCCGAAGATGTCATCGACTGGCTGAAATTCACCGAGAGCCGGAGCGAGCGGCGTGAGGAAGCGCGCCGGCGCGGGCACAACCGGATGGTCGCCCTCATAGTCGTCGTGGCTCTCGTGGTCGTCGGCGGCGCGGGCTACCTCTGGTTCGCGGGAAAGATCCCGGGAGTCAGCGGAACGGACGACCGGACGACCACGGCGACGGGCCCGCAGAAGCGTGACGTCATCGTCGTCCATCTGCACAACACCAAGAAGGGCGGCACCTCCACGGCGCTGCTCGTCGACAACGCCACCACCGAGCAGGGCACCACCGTCCTGCTCCCCAACTCGCTGGCCGTGGCCGCGGACGACGGGTCCACCACCACCCTCGGAAAGTCCGTCGACGACGACGGATCCACCGGCACCCGCGAGTCGATCGACACCCTGCTCGGGACCAGCATCAGCGGCACCTGGCGGCTCGACACCCCATACCTCGAAAACCTCGTGGAGCTCGTGGGCAACATCGAGGTCGACACCGACACGGATGTGCCCGACTCCAAGAAGGGTGCCTCGCCGCTCGTGGCCAAGGGGGAGGCGCAGACGCTGAGCGGCCCGATGGCCGTCGCGTACGCCACCTACCTGGGCGAGGGCGAGCAGGAGGCCAAGCAGCTGATGCGCTTCGGCCAGGTGATGCGCAGCGTGCTGCGCAAGCTGTCGGAGGACCCCAAGGCCGCGACCGTCACGATCGAGACCCTCGCGCAGATCCTGGACCCGTCCCTGCCGGAGCAGGACCTGGGCGCCTCGCTGGCGAAGCTCGCGGGGCACGCCAAGGTGGGCGACTACAAGACCGAGCTGCTCCCGGTCCAGAGCGACGGAACCCTCACGGAGAAGGCCACCGAGAGCGTCGTCAAGGACGTCCTGGGCGGCAAGGTGAAGGCCCCGGAGCAGGGGGCAGCAGTACGCGTCGGCATCAAGAACGCCACGGGGAACACAAGCGGTACGGAGTACGCCAGGATCCAGCTCGTCAACGGTGGCTATGCCTTCGTCGACAGTGGCAGGACGGACGCCGCGACGTCCTCCCAGGTGGTCTACGGGGCCGCGGAGGACAAGGCGAAGGCGGTAGAGGTCGCCAAGACCCTGGGCCTGCCGGAGGCATCGGTGAAGAAGGGTGAGCCTGCCGCGAACGCCGACGTCTCCGTCGCCCTCGGGCAGGACTACAAGATCCCTGAGCAGCAGCAGTAAGGGCTGTCGGCGGTCCGTGAGACCCTAGAGGTTGATCTGACCGCCGACGAAAGCCTGCATGTGACCGCCACGGACCGCTCCATCGAGCTCATCAACGCCGCCGCCCAGGCGGCGGCCGACCGGCTCGCGCACGACATCATCGCCTACGACGTCAGCGACGTGCTGTCGATCACCGACGCCTTCCTGCTGGCCTCGGCTCCCAACGACCGCCAGGTCAAGTCGATCGTCGACGAGATCGAGGAGCGGCTGCAGAAGGAGCTCGGCGCCAAGCCGGTACGCCGCGAGGGCGACCGCGACGCCCGCTGGATCCTGCTCGACTACGTCGACATCGTGATCCACGTCCAGCACAGCGAGGAGCGCGTGTTCTACGCGCTCGAACGGCTGTGGAAGGACTGCCCCGAGATCGCCCTCCCCGAGGACGCGCTCAAGACCCGGGGCAAGGCCGAGGAGCACGCCCAGCTCAACGGCGGCACGGAAGGTGACCAGAGCTGAACGGCAGCAGGAGCGGCAGGGGCCGCAAGATCGTCCTCTGGCGGCACGGCCAGACGTCATGGAATCTGGAGCGTCGTTTCCAGGGCACCACGGACATCGAGCTGACCGAGGCCGGCGTCGGCCAGGCGCGCCGGGCCGCCAGGCTGCTCGCTTCGCTGCGGCCGGACGCGATCGTGGCGTCCGACCTGCGGCGGGCAGCGGCCACGGCCGCCGAGCTCGTCTCCGTCACCGGCCTTGAGGTCGCACACGACTCCGCGCTGCGCGAGACGTATGCGGGTGCCTGGCAGGGCCTCACGCACGAGGAGATCGTCGGGCAGTACGGCGAGCAGTACACCGCGTGGAAGCGCGGTGAGCCGGTCCGCAGGGGTGGTGGCGAGCTGGAGACCGAGGTGGCCGACCGGGCCGCCCCCGTCGTCCTGGAGCACGCCGACAAGCTGCCCGACGCGGGCACGCTCGTCGTCGTGAGCCATGGCGGCACGATCCGGACGACCATCGGCCGTCTGCTCGGGCTCGAGGCCCACCACTGGGAGGGGCTCGGCGGGCTTTCCAACTGCTGCTGGTCCGTGCTCGGCGAAGGCGCGCGCGGCTGGCGCCTGCTCGAGCACAACGCCGGGACGCTCCCCGAACCGGTGCTCGGGGACGACGATTAGAGGGCGCCCGGAGGGCCTCTCCGGGCGGCGGGGGCCGGATTTCACTTTCCGGCTCGTCGCAGGCTAAAGTTCTTCTTGTTCGCAGCGCGGAAACGCAGGGAAACACAGCGAACAGCGGGGCTATAGCTCAGTTGGTAGAGCGCCTGCATGGCATGCAGGAGGTCAGGAGTTCAATTCTCCTTAGCTCCACAGTCAAGATCCCGTCCCCGGCAGGGGGCGGGATCTTTTTTTGCCGGTTGTGCGGACCCGGTGCGGTGGCCCGTGCAGGCGGTGCCTCAACTGCCCCGGCCCGTCTGGGACAAGGGTCGACGGGCCGCTCCGGCGTCATCCTCGCAGGTGGGCCGACCGGGCCGGCACCCTCCCTCGACGACAAAGGCGGGCAGCGGGGCGGTAGTCGGGCTGACCTCCGTGCGGCGCCATGGCAGAATCGGACCGCCGGAGGGGGCGACGGACCGATCGGGAGGGAGCGCGATGCCTGCGAGCCGCGTACGGGCCCCGGGCCCGCTCCTTACCCCCACCGCGACCCGCCGCTCCACCACGACTCGCCCTCTCGGTTCCTCGCAAGAGGGTTCCTTCGTGTGCACGGCCTGCGGCCGCCCCCGGAGCTGAGCGGATGGGTGCACACAGGCGGAAGTGTGACTGGTGCGGCAGCGGTACGCCGATCGTCAGGGACATGGACCCCGTCAACGCGGAGTTCCAGTACTGGTGTGAGGAGTGCGCGCGGGCGCTGATCATAAAAGGCGACCCCATCGAGACGTACCGGGAGCTCGAGGGGGAGCCCATCTACGGCCGGCTCCTGGAGGAGCACTGCACCCTCAAGCGGTTCTACTCGTTCGCCACCGCCTGACGCGGTGCCTCCGAGCGGGCTGCTCATGATCGGAACAGCCGCTGGTCAGGGCGTTGCGCATCGGTCATACCCGGACAGAGTGGAAACGATTTTTGATGGGCAGGGAGGACCGTGTAATGTTCTCGATGTCGCCAGGGAAACCGGGCGGCAAACAGCTCGGGGCTATAGCTCAGTTGGTAGAGCGCCTGCATGGCATGCAGGAGGTCAGGAGTTCAATTCTCCTTAGCTCCACAGTGAAGAAGCGGGTCATCCGGATCGGATGGCCCGCTTCTTCGTGTCCGGCACCCCCTCGGATCAACCGTGTCCGCTGCCCAGGGCCCAGGGCCCTGCGAGGGGAGGAACGGGTCCTGCGATGAGGCTTCGTGGGAGCGACTCCGAATGGCTCGGCAAAGCGGTCCCGTTGCCGCATGTCAGGTCGCTGTTTACCGGCCGGTACGGGGTGTGAGCCGTTGCCCCGATAAGGGTCGGTGCGCGGTGTGACCTCCGGAGCGTGAGGGGCAGGCGGAAGATTCGCGCAGGTCATGTACTGGTGAGCTTCCGGCGGCGGAACCCGTGCTGCTTCTCGGACGGCTGTCTCCCGGCAGTGCGCCGGGCCCGTGCGGTACCCTGACGCCATGCGTGCCGTACGCCTTCTGCTTAGCGAGCCGCGCTGATCATTCCCGACCGGTGAGAATGCCTGGTCGGACTCGGCGCGGCGTCCCCTCCTGTGCGAGGGGATTTTTCGTTTCCGTAGACGTGTGTCCGTAGACGTGGGCGCCGGCAGATGACGATCGATGGAGCTTTGAGGATCATGAGCGAGACGAATACCGCGGCCGAGGTGGCCGCGCCGCACCGCTACACGGCAGCGATGGCCGCCGACATCGAGGCACGCTGGCAGGACTTCTGGGACGCCGAGGGGACGTACGAGGCACCGAACCCGACCGGTGATCTGGCGGGCGACCCGGAGCGGGCCGCCAAGCCGAAGAAGTTCATCATGGACATGTTCCCGTACCCCTCGGGGTCCGGTCTGCATGTCGGTCACCCACTGGGCTACATCGCCACCGACGTCTACGCCCGTCACCAGCGGATGACCGGGCACAACGTCCTGCACACCCTGGGCTTCGACGCCTTCGGCCTGCCCGCCGAGCAGTACGCCGTGCAGACGGGCACGCACCCGCGGGCGTCCACCGAGGCCAACATGGAGAACATGAAGGTCCAGCTGCGCCGGCTGGGCCTGGGCCACGACAAGCGTCGCTCCTTCGCCACGATCGATGCGGACTACTACAAGTGGACCCAGTGGATCTTCCTGCAGATCTTCAACTCCTGGTACGACACCGAGGCCGACCGGGCCCGGCCGATCGCCGAACTGGTCGCCCAGTTCGAGAGCGGTGAGCGCCCGGTCCCCGACGGCGGCGAGTGGGGCGCGCTGAGCGCCGCCGACCGCGCCGACCTCCTGGGGCAGTACCGCCTGGCGTACGCCTCGGACGCGCCCGTCAACTGGGCGCCCGGACTGGGCACCGTACTGGCCAACGAAGAGGTGACGGCCGACGGCCGCTCCGAGCGCGGTAACTTCCCGGTCTTCAAGGCCAAGCTGCGCCAGTGGAACATGCGCATCACGGCCTACGCGGACCGGCTGCTGAACGACCTGGACGGGCTGGACTGGCCCGAGGCCATCAAGCTGCAGCAGCGCAACTGGATCGGCCGTTCCGAGGGTGCTCGCGTCGGCTTCCCGGTCGACGGAGCCGGTGACATCACCGTCTTCACCACCCGTCAGGACACCCTGTTCGGCGCCACCTACATGGTGCTGGCACCGGAACACGAGCTGGTCGAGCGGATCATCCCCGCCGCCTGGCCCGAAGGCACCCACCCGGTGTGGACCGGTGGCCACGCGAGCCCGGCCGAGGCCGTCACCGCCTACCGCAAGCAGGCCGCCGCCAAGTCCGATGTGGAACGGCAGGCGGAAGCCAAGGACAAGACCGGTGTCTTCACGGGTGCCTACGCGACCAACCCGGTCAGCGGGGAGAAGGTCCCTGTCTTCATCGCCGACTACGTCCTGATGGGCTACGGCACCGGCGCGATCATGGCCGTACCGGCGCACGACGCGCGCGACTTCGCTTTCGCGCGCGCCTTCGAACTGCCGATGCGCTGCGTCGTCGAGCCGTCGGACGACCGAGGCCTGGACCCCTCGACGTGGGAGGACGCGTTCGGCTCTTACGAGGCGAAGCTGGTCAACTCCGCCAACGCCGAGATCTCGCTGGACGGCCTGGGCGTCGTCGAGGCCAAGGCGAAGATCACCGAATGGCTGCAGGAGCGCGGCGTAGGCGAGGGCACCGTCAACTTCCGGCTGCGGGACTGGCTGTTCAGCCGTCAGCGCTACTGGGGCGAGCCCTTCCCGATCGTGTACGACGAGGAGGGCATCGCCCACCCGCTGCCCGAGTCGATGCTGCCGCTGGAGCTGCCCGAGGTCGAGGACTACTCGCCGCGCACCTTCGACCCGGAGGACGCCGACACCCAGCCCGAGACCCCGCTGTCCCGTAACGCCGACTGGGTCAACGTCACCCTGGACCTCGGCGAGGGCGCCGGTCCGCGAAAGTACCGCCGCGAGACCAACACCATGCCGAACTGGGCGGGTTCCTGCTGGTACGAGCTGCGCTACCTGGACCCGCGCAACGACCAGCGGCTGGTCGACCCGGCGATCGAGCAGTACTGGATGGGGCCGCGCGAGGGGCAGCCGACCGGGGGCGTCGACCTGTACGTCGGCGGTGCCGAGCACGCGGTGCTGCACCTGCTGTACGCCCGCTTCTGGTCCAAGGTCCTGCACGACCTGGGGCACATCTCCTCGGCCGAGCCGTTCCACAAGCTGTACAACCAGGGCATGATCCAGGCCTTCGTCTACCGGGACAGCCGCGGCATCGCGGTCCCGGCCGCCGAGGTCGAGGAGCGCGACGGGGCGTACTACTACGCCGGCGAGAAGGTCAGCCGCGTTCTGGGCAAGATGGGCAAGTCCCTGAAGAACGCGGTGACGCCCGACGAGATCTGCGGCGAGTACGGGGCGGACACCCTGCGTCTGTACGAGATGGCCATGGGCCCGCTGGACGTCTCGCGTCCGTGGGACACCCGGGCTGTGGTCGGCCAGTACAGGCTGCTGCAGCGGCTGTGGCGCAACGTCGTCGACGAGGAGACCGGTGAGGTCACCGTCGTGGACACGGAGCCCGGCGAGGAGACGCTGCGGGCGCTGCACAAGGCCATCGACGGTGTCGGCCAGGACATGGCGGGGATGCGGTTCAACACCGCCATCGCCAAGGTCACCGAGCTGAACAACCACCTGACGAAGGCGGGCGGCCCGCTGTCACGGTCGGTTGCCGAGCGGCTGGTTCTGCTGGTCGCACCGCTGGCGCCGCACGTGGCGGAGGAGCTGTGGCGCCGACTGGGCCACACCGAGTCGGTCGTGCACCAGGACTTCCCGGTCGCCGACCCGGCGTACGTCGTGGACGAGACCGTGACCTGCGTGGTGCAGATCAAGGGCAAGGTCAAGGCCCGCCTGGAGATCTCCCCGTCGATCTCGGACGAGGAACTGGAGGCGCTGGCCCTGGCCGACGAGAACGTCGTCGCCGCACTGGGCGGGGCCGGAATCCGCAAGGTGATCGTGCGGGCGCCGAAGCTGGTCAACATCGTCCCCGCGTGACGGTGCGCCCGGGCGGTCCGCGCGGGCGCCAGGGCTTTCCCCTACGGGCAGGTCGGGGGTTCCTGCGGAACCCTCGGCCTGCCCGTTCCGTTTACGGTGGAAGGGGCGACCGTACGCGGGCAGCCGATTCGACGACCGAGGGGCGTTCATGGAAGCCGTGATCCTGATCCTGACCCTGCTGTTCGTGGCTTTCATGGCGCTCGGGGTGTACGTCGGCGTGAAGACGGTGCGCGCGGCCAAGCGCGGTGTCGACCGGACGATCACGCAGGCGCGCCGCTCTGTGGAGGACACGACTCTGCGGGCCAAGAGCTACGGTCAGCCCGGCGTGCCGGGAGAGCTGGCGCAGCTGAGGCTCACGCTGCGCACATCGATGAGGGCCACGCAGGACGCGCTGAACGCCGGAGTGGCGGAGGACGCCTCCCTGTCGGAGTCGCTGGGGCTCTTCCAGCGTCTGAGCGCACACGGACGCGAGCTTGACAACGAGCTCAAGCGGCTGGAACGCGAGCCGGACCGGGCGACAGTGGCCTCGCTGCTGCCGGGGCTGAAGGAGCGCACCGAGCGCATCACGCACTCGGCGGAGTCACTGCGCTGGGCGGCGCGTGACCGGGCCAGGCAGTTCGCCGACGACGATCTTGCCGCGCTCAACGCGCAGATCGACCTGGAGGCGGGCGCCCTCCGCCACTGGGCGACCGACGAGCCGTCGGCCCAGGGCGATACGGCCGGGCAGAGCTGGAGCGGGCCGGCCGACGAGGAGACGCCGCCGTCGCTCACCCCGCCGGACCCGGGGCTGCGCACGGGGTATCCGTGGCAGAAGTCCGCCAGGCCGGAGACCACGAACTGACGCTCATCGGCTGAGGGGAGGCAGGCCGGGGGCGGCGGGGATGAGTCCGAACGCGTTCTGAACGCTTCCGAAAGGTCAGAGGTGCGCCACGGATGGCTGCCGGACCGATCCGAAACGATCAGCAGGCCGGTCCCGGGCTGCCGTGCCCCCGCCACGGAAGGTAATCTCCGGCTCATGTCCCGCCATGTCGCGATCGTCACCGATTCAACGGCCTACCTGCCGCCCCAGACGATGGAACGGCACGGCATCACCGCAGTGCCGCTGACCGTCGTCCTGGGGGATCGGGCCCTGGAGGAAGGTACGGAGATCTCGGCCCGGTCGCTGGCGCAGGCCCTGCAGAAGCGCCGCTCCGTGACCACGTCACGGCCCAGCCCGGAAGTCTTCGCCGCCGCGTACCGCGCCGTGGCCGAGGCGGGGGCCACCGGCATCGTCTCCCTCCATCTGTCGGCCGAGTTCTCCGGTACGTACGACGCCGCCGCACTCGCGGCGAAGGACGCACCCGTGCCGGTGCGCGTGGTCGACACCGGCATGGTCGCCATGGCCTTGGGATTCTGCGCGCTCGCCGCGGCAGAGGCCGCCGAGGCGGGCGGCGACCTGGACGAGGCGGTCGCAGCGGCCGAGAAGCGGGCGGCCGGCACGTCGGCGTTCTTCTACGTCGACACGCTGGACTATCTGCGCCGAGGCGGGCGCATCGGTGCCGCCCAGGCGCTGCTGGGGTCGGCCCTGGCCGTCAAACCGCTGCTTCAGCTCGACGGCGGCCGGATCGAGATGCTG
This sequence comes from Streptomyces sp. NPDC005794, assembly GCF_042871445.1. Lineage (NCBI taxonomy): Bacteria > Bacillati > Actinomycetota > Actinomycetes > Kitasatosporales > Streptomycetaceae > Streptomyces > Streptomyces sp. NPDC005794. Next base: position 119,184 of record NZ_JBIAIN010000004.1, on the reverse strand, counting down.
GAGAAGGTGCGGACGGCGTCCAAGGCGATCGCGCGGCTCGAGGAGATCGTTGCCGCGCGGGCCGGCACGGGCGCCGTGGACATCGCCGTCCATCACCTCGCCGCTCCGGACGGGGCCGAGCGGCTGGCCGAGCGACTACGGGGACGGATTCCGGGGCTTGTCGATCTGCATGTGAGCGAGGTGGGTGCGGTGATCGGTGCGCACACCGGGCCGGGGCTGCTGGGAGCGGTGGTCGCTCCGCGCTGAATCTCACTCGGGTGAGTGAGACGGTTATCCACAACTGGCGAGTTATCCCCAGGTATTGGGGCGGCTCGGCAGATTCCGGCGGAAGTGTCTAGCGTCCTGAGGCATGACCTTCCGACCACTTTCCACAGCGAGCCGTGCCCTCGGACGGCAGAGCCTGGCCGGCGGCGCCCCGAACCCGCCCACGCACCGGCTCGCGGATCTGCCCGCGCAAACCGTCATGGACCCGCCCAGGAGCCCGTCCACCCATCGGGCCACGCGCCGAGCAGCACCTCGTGTGACCCGCGGGCCCGGTCCGGCGGGGCATGCCCGGTCCAGGCCCGGTGTCCGCCCCGGTGGAGCGGCCGGTACCTCGCCCGGCACCACTTCGGCCGCCCGTCACGGGCGCCGGAGACGCACGGGGAGCGGATCGGACGCCGGGATCGCGGCAGCTTCCCGACTCCGGGCGGACGCCCTCATGGCCGCCGACCGGGCGGTGCCCCGGACTGCCGCGGCGACGGCCGGGGCGGGCACGGCTACGGCCGGGGCGGGCACGGCTACGGCGCTGTCCAGCGCCCCCGGACGCGTCCGCGCGGCACCTTCCTGGGCAGAGACCCCGCCGCTGCCCACGCCTGATGTGAGCTCCGTGGCGGCGCCGCCGGTCAGGCCGTCGCCCCCGCTGCGCCGCGGGACGCCCGACGGTTCCGCCGCGCGGACGCGGTGGTGGCGGGAAGCCGGGCCCGCTCTGCGGGATCGGTTACCCCTGTGGGCGCAGCTGCGATGCGGCCTGGAGCCACGCGCGCTGGCCGCCCTCGCCGTCGTCCTGGTCGTGGCCGCGGTACTCGCGGCGGCGCACTTCTGGTCGGCCCGTCCCGAGCCCGTCCGGGCTCCCGACCGGGTCACGGAGGCCGCCGCCGTACAGGCGTCCGGGGCGGCGGCCCAGGAAGCCCAGCTGCCCGGCCTCACGCCTGGTCCGGATGCGGGGTCGAAGACCGGCGCCGCCTCCGGTGGACGGATCGTCGTAGATGTGAGCGGCAAGGTGCGCCGGCCGGGGATCCAGTACCTGCCGGCCGGCTCCCGCGTCGCGGACGCCCTGCGCGCCGCGGGAGGCGTCCGGGCGGGCACCGATGTCACCGCGCTCAACCGCGCACGCGTCCTGACGGACGGTGAGCAGGTGGCGGTGGGCCTGCCCGTCGCGCCGCCACCTGCGGGCGGAACAGATGCCGGTGGTGCGGCGGGACAGGTTGGACCGGCGGCGCCCGTGAGTCTCGGCACGGCAACCGTCGAGCAGCTCGAGACCCTGCCCGGCGTCGGGCCGGTGCTCGCCCAGCACATCGTCGACTACCGCACCGAGCACGGGGGTTACCGCTCCGTCGACGAGCTCCGTGAGGTCAACGGCATCGGGGACCGCCGGTTCGCGGACCTCCGGCCGCTGGTCAGGCCATGAACGGGGCGGTGAACGGAGCCGATGTCCACACGGATTCGGGGCGGCGGCTGGGTGCGGCCGACCCGCGCCAGGAGGCCCCGGCCGACCTGCGGCTGGTCCCGCCCGCCTTGGCCGCCTGGGCGGCAGCCGTCGTGGCACTGGGGGCGCCGGGCCGGTGGGTGGCCGTCGGGGCGGTGCTCTGCGCATGCGCCGGGCTGGGCCTCGTCGCTGTACCCCGAGTCGTGGCGCGAGCGACACCCCGAGGCATGGCGGGCCCGGGAGCAGGGGGGCAGCCAGATCCGGGAGACCAAGTGGAGCCGGCGGGGCGGGCGGGACCGGCAGCCGGGGTGCCAGGACCGGCGAGGCCATTCGGGCGCGTGGGGACACGCACCACGGCCGTGGCCGGGGTGCTGCTCTGCGCGGCTGCCGGGTCGGCGGCCGCCGGGTTCCACGGCGCGGATGCCCGCAGTGGCCCCGTCCCCGGACTGGCCGAGTCGTATGCGCGCGTCGAGGCGGAGGTGACCGTCACGTCCGATCCCCGGCAGACCCGGCCGCGCGTACGGGGCGACCACAGCACACCCGTGTCCCTGCTCCTCGACGCTGAGGTCGACCGGCTGACCGCCCCGGACGGCACGGTCACCAGGCTCCGCACCCCGGTGCTCGTCATGGTGGCCCCGGGGGACGCGGCGGCGCAGTGGCAGCGGCTGCTTCCCTCGACCGGCATCCGGATCAGCGGACGGCTCGCACCTCCGCGTCACGAGGGGGAGCGCATCGCGGCCGTACTCGGCACCGACGCGGACCGCCCACCGCAGGTCATCAGGGGGCCCACCCTCCCCCAACGCGCCGCAGGGGATCTGCGATCCGGTCTGCGCGAGGCCACCGACGGGCTCGACGCCGATGCCCGGGCACTCCTGCCAGGGCTGGTCGTCGGCGACACCTCGCGGGTTCCGCCGGAGCTGCACGACGCCTTCAAAGCCACCGACCTCACCCACCTGCTGGCCGTGTCGGGCGCCAACCTGTCGATCCTGCTCTTCCTCCTCATCGGTCCACCGGGCACTGCGTTGCGCAGTGAACGCCGAGGTCTGGCACCCCGGCTGGGCATCTCCCTGCGCATGACCGCTCTGACCGGCGGCGGCATCGCGCTCGCCTTCGTGATCGTCTGCCGCCCCGAGCCGAGCGTTCTGCGCGCGGCCGCCTGCGGCCTGATCACCCTGCTCGCCATCGGAACAGGGCGGCGCAGATCGCTGATTCCCGCACTGGCCGCGGCCGTTCTGCTGCTGGTGCTGTACGACCCGTGGCTGGCCCGCAGTTATGGGTTCCTGCTGTCCGTGCTCGCCACCGGGGCGCTTCTCACTCTCGCACCGAAATGGAGCGACGCCCTTCAGCGGCGGGGGGTCCCGGGACGGCTCGCCGAGGTGCTGGCTGCCGCGGGCGCCGCTCAGGCGGTCTGCGCACCCGTGGTCGTGGTCCTCGCGTCGCGCGTCAGCCTGGTGGCGATCCCGTGCAATCTGCTGGCCGAGTTCGCGGTGGCGCCCGCGACCGTCCTGGGTTTCGCCGCGCTGGTCGTGGCCCCCGCGTCCATGCCGGTGGCGGAAGTGCTGGCCGAGGTCGCCGGCTGGCCCGTCGGATGGATCGCGTCCGTGGCCCGCACCGGGGCCGCGCTTCCCGGGGCCGAGGCCGACTGGCCAGGCGGCTGGCGCGGTGCTGCCCTCCTGGCCGTGCTCACGGCCCTGCTGGTGCTGTCGGCCCGTCGCCTGGCCCGCCACCCCTGGGTCTGTTCCGCCGCCGCGCTCCTGCTGGTGCTCGCGGTGCTGAGACCGGTGCCGCTCACCCGGTTCATGACGGGATGGCCGCCGCCGGGCTGGGCCTTCGCACTCTGTGACGTGGGGCAGGGGGACGCCATGGTCCTCGCCGCCGGGGACGGCACGGCAGTGGTCGTGGACACCGGACCTGAGCCTCGTCTCGTGGACCGGTGCCTGCGCGACCTCGGCGTCACCCGTGTGCCTCTGTTGCTGCTGACCCACTTCCACGCCGACCATGTGCGCGGCCTGCCCGGTGTGCTGAGTGGGCGCGAGGTCGGCTCGATCCAGACGACGAGCCTTGACGAACCGCCGGAGCAGGCAGCCTTCGTGAAGCGAACAGCCGCGGCGGCGCGTGTCCCGATGGTCCGGGCCGTCCCGAGGGAGCGACGCCGGACGGGGCCCCTCGACTGGCAGGTGCTCTGGCCCGCGGCCGGCCCGCAGGGGACGGCACCGGCCTACGTGACCGAGGAACCGAACGATTCCAGCGTCACGCTGCTCGTCCGGTCCGGCGGACTGACCCTGCTGCTCCTCGGCGATCTTGAACCCGCCGCCCAGCAGGGGGTGTTGCGCAGTCATCCGGCACTGCCTCGCGTGGACGTGCTCAAGGTCGCGCACCACGGCTCCGCGCACCAGGACTCCGCCCTCCTGCGCAGCGCACGCCCGAGGCTCGCACTGATCAGCTGCGGGAGGGACAATCCGTACGGCCATCCTGCCGCCCGTACGGTCGAAGCACTCGAAGCGACGGGAGCGAAGGTTCTGCGCACCGACCTCCATGGCGCGATCGCGGTGACAGGCGCCGGTGCGCGGCTGCGTGCGGCAGGCCGGTCGTGAACGCGAGGTACGCCCGGTGCCGTGTCCCGCTGGCGGGCCGGTCTCCGCGATCCTGCGGGCTCCCGCTGTCAGGCCAGCCAGGTGCCGTCGAGCATCAGGTCGCGCCCTGCCAGCTCGTTCTCCTCGCGCCACGCCTTGACGGTGCGCGGCGTGATGCGCAGATACACCCACGCGGAGCGTCCGCGCAGGCCCCAGTGGAGCTTCTCCGTGAAGGCGTCACCCGACTCGGCGGGGAGGTCCGTCCCTTCGACGGCCTCGGCCGTACCCTCGATCAGCACCACATCACGGTATGCCCGAGAGTGGCCCTGACCTGCCCGGACGGAGTCACGTTGAGCGCCGTCGGGTTGGTGCGCCGGGTGGCCGGCAGCAGTGTGCCCCGGTCCCATAACGGCACCAGGCACGGCACGCCGTCGGCAGAGGCTGTCGCCACCCAGAGGTCGTCGTCGTTCTCCCGACGATGGAGCGCGTCCTGCTTGCGTTGTTCCAGGCCGCGTGCCGGCTCTCGCTCCGCCATGGCCGACACGCTATTCATCGGCCCGAGCCACCGCATCGGTCGCACCACGACAGACTGCCGGCATGAACGAGGAACTGCCGCAGTCGGCCCATGCGCCCGTCCTCGCCTGGGTGGACGCCTATCTGGAGCGCATCGGTGCGGTCCGGCCGGCCCATGCCGGCGCCGTGGCTCTGCGCGAGCTGCAACTGCGTCACCTGATGACCGTGCCCTTCGAGAACCTCTCGATCCATCTCGGCCAGGGCATCGTCCTGTTACGAGCTCAACGGCGCCTTCGCCGCGCTGCTGCGCGAACTCGGCTTCCGAGTCACCCTGCTCCAGGCACGGGTCTTCGACGACGGCGGGCGCCTCGGAATCCCGTACGACCACGTCGCGCTGCGCGTGGAGACCGACGACGGTACGGATCCGTGGCTCGTCGATGTCGGGTTCGGTGATCATGCCGTGCGCCCGCTCGAGTTGGATGCCCGTGCCGAACAGGACGACCCCTGCGGCAGGTTCCGCTTCCGGGCGGCGCCGCAGGGCGACCTCGACCTGCTGCGCGACGGTTCGCTCCAGTTCCGCCTGGATCTGCGGCCGCGCGTGCTGGCGGACTTCCGGGCCGGATCCTGGTACCACCGCACTTCGCCGGATTCCCACTTCTCCCGGTCGGTCATCTGCTCCCGACGCACCGGGGACGGCCGGGTGACGCTCCGCGGCCGTACCCTGATCACGACCGTGCGGGGTGAGCGGCACGAGACGGAGCTGGGCGACGACACCGAGGTGCTCGCCGCTTACCGCGACCACTTCGGTCTGGCACTCACGCATCCGCCCACCGTGAGCGCGACCCCGGCCGGATGACAGATGAGGGCGTCGGCCGGACACCGGCACCGGCACCGGCACCCGCACCCGCACCCGCACCCGCACCCGCACCCCAGTCAATACCGACCTTCGGTACTACCTGCGTACAGCAGGGCACAGCTGGGTACAGCTCGGCACAACCTGCTCTGAGCTGCTGCGTTTGCCTCGGACATCGCAACGGTGATCGAATGACCATTCGTCGGCGGGCCGCTGCTCCGACAACGACGTTTGGCTGCCAGGGTCCGTGGTGAGAACCGCCCCTGGGGAGTACGTGCACATGTTCGGCCGTTGGCTAGGCAGCAGAGCGAAGTCCGGCACCGCGCAGAAGAGTGCCCTCGCCGGGTTCCCCGTGCCACACAACGCCGGAATGCTGAGCTGCCGGGTGCTGGACCCCGTATCCGAGCCCGTACAGCAGGCCGATTTCGTCGTCACCGACAGCGGTGGCCGCAAGGTCGTGAGCGGTGAGACGGACCCCTTCGGGAACGTGGTCGCCACCGTCCCGCCGGGCGACTACCGGCTGGGTGTCACGGCCGAGGGCTTCACTCCCTTCCACGGCCCGGTCGCCGTCGCACAGGGCGACCACGCGAGCCTCGGCGACGTCTCCCTCCAGGTGGCCCAGCCCCCGCAGCTCCCCGACCCGGGTGACTGGGAGATCGAGCCGGCGCACACCCAGATCGGCTTCACGGCACGTCATATCGGCATGGCTCGCATCCACGGCAGGTTCAACACCTTCGCCGGCGCCGTGCGGATCGGCGACCGCATGGAGGACTCCGCCATGCACGTCGTCATCGACGCCTCGTCGATCGACACGAACGTCAAGATGCGCGACGACCATTTGCGGTCCGGCGACTTCCTCGACATCGAGCGCTACCCGACCCTCGAGTTCTACAGTGACCGCTTCGTCCACCGCGGAGGTACCCGCTGGGGCGTCATCGGTGCGCTCACCCTGCACGGTGTGAGCCGCACCGTGACGCTGGACACCCACTACCTCGGTCTGGGCAACGGCCTGGAGGGTGAGACCCGGGCCGCCTGCCGGGCGACCACCGAGCTGCACCGTGAGGACTTCACGCTCACCTGGCAGACGATGGTGGCGCGCGGCATCGCCGTGGTCGGCCCGAGCATCAAGATCGAGATGGACATCCAGATCATCCCAAAGGCTGACCAGGGCTGACACCGCCCCGCGCACCCGCGCGCACCCCCGCGCACCCGCGCGCACCCGCGCGCACCGGAGCCCGCGGCTGCTGAGGCGGCGCTAAGGTGCCTCCAGCCACCCCTCGTACTCCGCGGCGAACGCGTCGAGCGCCGCAGAGTCCAGCCTTGCGGCCGGGTCCTCCACCACCACCAGCCACTGCGCGTCCTCGGCGTCGTCCTCGCCGGCCAGGGCGTCCCGTACGAGCTGCGGTTCCTCGGAGACGCCGAACCGGTCGGACAGCTCCCCGGCGACCTCCTCGGCCGTGCCGCGGTCGGGCAGCACCAGCACATGTCTCACATCGTTCACCCGGCCATTCTCCGGTATGCCCGCTCCGGCGGTACGTCGGGGCGGCTGGCCCGCGGCGTTGTCACAGGGGCGTGGGATGCTGGACCGCGATGGCCACCAGACGTAATTCCACCGACGATCCGCTCGCCCCCGTCACGCTTGCCGTGGGCCAGGAGGACCTGCTCCTGGACCGTGCCGTGCAGCACGTGGTGGCCGCGGCCCGAGCCTCCGACGCCGACACGGACGTCCGCGACCTCACCCCGGACCAGCTGCAGCCCGGCACGCTCTCGGAGCTCACCAGTCCCTCGCTCTTCGCCGAGCGCAAGGTGGTGATCGTGCGTAACGCGCACGATCTCTCCGCCGACACCGTCAAGGACGTCAAGGCGTACCTGGGCGCCCCCGCCGAGGAGATCACGCTCGTGCTCCTGCACGCGGGCGGGGCCAAGGGCAAGGGGCTGCTGGACGCGGTGCGGAAGGCGGGGGCGCGTGAGGTGGCGTGCCCCAAGACCACCAAACCGGCCGAGCGGCTGTCCTTTGTACGGTCGGAATTCCGGACGCTCGGGCGCTCCGCCACTCCGGAGGCGTGCCAGGCACTGGTGGATTCCATCGGCAGTGACCTGCGGGAGCTGGCCAGCGCCGTGTCGCAGCTGGCCGCGGATGTCGAAGGCACCATCGACGAAGCGGTCGTCGGCCGTTACTACACAGGACGGGCCGAGGCCTCCTCCTTCACGGTCGCCGACCGTGCCGTCGAGGGCCGGGCGGCGGAAGCGCTGGAGGCGTTGCGGTGGTCGCTGTCCACGGGTGTCGCCCCCGTCCTGATCACCAGCGCCCTCGCGCAGGGCGTCCGGGCGATCGGCAAGCTCTCCTCGGCCCGGGGCGGACGCCCTGCGGATCTGGCCCGCGAGCTCGGCATGCCGCCCTGGAAGATCGACCGGGTCCGCCAGCAGATGCGCGGATGGACCCCGGACGGGGTGGCGGCGGCGCTGATCGCGGTGGCGGCGGCGGACGCCGGTGTCAAGGGCGGCGGGGACGACCCCGAGTACGCGCTGGAGAAAGCCGTGGTCGCCGTCGCCCGCGCGGCACGCTCCGGCGGCCGCTGAGCCCCTGCGCCACACTGCCCCCGACAGTCCGGGGCCACGCACGAAGGCCCCGGCCGCAGTCCTGGGGAGGACATGGCCGGGGCCTTCGATTCACGCTTGGTGCGCCGCACCCGCGTGGCGAACGCAGGTTCGGTGTGCGGCGCGGGGTGCCGGTCAGGAGCGGGAGAGAGGGCCCGCTGAGTCCGTTCCGGCGATCACATCAGTAGCTCAGCCCTGGAGGGCGGCAACCTTGACAGCCAGCGCCGACTTCTTGTTGGCGGCGGCGTTCTTGTGGATGACACCCTTCGAGACAGCCTTGTCGAGCTGGCGGGAGGCGTCGCGGACGGCCACAGTGGCCTTCTCGACGTCACCGGCAGCGGCAGCCTCACGGGCCTTGCGGATCGAGGTCTTGAGCGAGGACTTGACGGCCTTGTTGCGCAGGCGCGCCTTCTCGTTCGTCTTGTTCCGCTTGATCTGGGACTTGATGTTCGCCACGAAAGAGCCTTTTCAGGTTCGTTGGATCTTCTATGTGCGCCACGCCGCTTCTGAGGGCCACGAGGCACAGCTGCCCACGGTAGCAGTCACCCTCGGACCGGCCCAAACCGGTCCCGGCCCCGCAGGCGTGGGACCATGGAGGCTACGTATCGATCCGTCCGACCCGACATCGACCCGAGACACGGCGTCCGGCGTCTCAAGAATCAGGACCCTGCGTGCCCGCGACTCCTACCAACGTGCCCGAGCCGAGCCGTACCGACCCGGCGCTGATCCGCAACTTCTGCATCATCGCGCACATCGACCACGGCAAGTCGACCCTTGCCGACCGGATGCTCCAGCTGACGGGAGTGGTCGACCAGCGGCAGATGCGCGCCCAGTATCTCGACCGGATGGACATCGAGCGCGAGCGCGGCATCACCATCAAGTCCCAGGCGGTACGTCTGCCGTGGGCGCCCAACGAGGGTGAGGACAAGGGCACGACCCACATCCTCAACATGATCGACACCCCGGGCCACGTGGACTTCACCTACGAGGTCTCCCGCTCCCTGGCCGCCTGCGAGGGCACCGTCCTCCTGGTCGACGCGGCGCAGGGCATCGAGGCGCAGACGCTGGCCAACCTCTACCTGGCGATGGAGAACGACCTCACCATCGTCCCGGTGCTCAACAAGATCGACCTGCCGGCCGCGCAGCCCGAGAAGTTCTCCGAGGAGCTGGCCAACCTCATCGGCTGCCAGCCCGAGGACGTGCTCAAGGTCTCCGCGAAGACCGGCATCGGCGTGGACGCGCTGCTCGACCGGGTCGTCCGGGACGTCCCGGCCCCGATCGGCCAGGCGGACGCCCCGGCCCGCGCGATGATCTTCGACTCGGTCTACGACGCCTACCGAGGTGTCGTCACCTACGTCAGGGTCGTCGACGGCCAGCTGAACAAGCGTGAGCGCATCCGGATGATGTCGACGGGCGCCACCCACGAGCTGCTGGAGATCGGGGTCTCCTCCCCGGAGATGACCCCGGCCGACGGCATCGGTGTGGGCGAGGTCGGCTACATCATCACCGGTGTGAAGGACGTCCGGCAGTCCAAGGTCGGTGACACCATCACCTCCCTGAACAAGGGGGCGACCGAGGCGCTGGGCGGTTACAAGGACCCCAAGCCGATGGTGTTCTCGGGGCTCTACCCCCTGGACGGCTCCGACTACCCGGACCTGCGCGAGGCTCTGGACAAGCTCCAGCTCAACGACGCCGCCCTGGTGTACGAGCCGGAGACCTCGGCCGCGCTCGGCTTCGGCTTCCGCGTGGGCTTCCTCGGCCTGCTGCACCTCGACGTGATCCGTGAGCGCCTCGAGCGTGAGTTCGGTCTCGAACTCATCGCCACCGCCCCCAACGTGGTCTACCGGGTGGAGATGGAGGACGGCTCGGAGCACATCGTCACCAACCCGAGCGAGTTCCCCGAGGGCAAGATCGACAAGGTGCACGAGCCGGTGGTGAGGGCCACGGTCCTGGCGCCCAGCGAGTTCATCGGCGCGATCATGGAGCTCTGCCAGAACCGGCGCGGCACCCTGCTCGGCATGGACTACCTCTCCGAGGACCGGGTGGAGATCCGCTACACCCTGCCGCTCGCCGAGATCGTCTTCGACTTCTTCGACCAGCTGAAGTCCAAGACCCGCGGTTACGCCTCGCTCGACTACGAGCCCACGGGCGAGCAGTCCGCCCAGCTCGTCAAGGTCGACATCCTGCTGCACGGCGACAAGGTGGACGCCTTCTCGGCGGTCACGCACAAGGACAAGGCCTACGCGTACGGCGTCCGGCTCGTCGCCAAGCTGCAGAAGCTCATCCCCCGGCAGAACTTCGAGGTGCCGATCCAGGCCGCCATCGGCTCCCGTGTCATCGCACGCGAGACCGTCCGCGCCATCCGTAAGGACGTCCTCGCCAAGTGCTACGGCGGTGACATCTCCCGCAAGCGGAAGCTGCTGGAGAAGCAGAAGGAAGGCAAGAAGCGGATGAAGATGGTCGGCAACGTCGAGGTGCCGCAGGACGCGTTCATCTCGGTCCTGTCGACCGACGAATCCGCCGGCGAGAGCAAGGCCAAGAAGTAGCACCGGCCTGCCCCGCGCGGGTTCACCCGGGAGTACGTCCTCGGGCGTACCCGGGAGTAGCCCAACGGGCCCCTGTGCCGCGGACGCCCGCGGCGCAGGGGCCCGGTTCGTTATCAAGCGGCGGCCTGTTGCCCCTTACGCGACGGTCCCACGCGCTCTACTCTGATCACCACCCGTTAGTTACTCGCCAGTTAAACAAGCAGGCCGAGCGGGAACGAGAAGCAGGAAACACAAGCAGCAGCACCCACAAGCCGGTCGTAGCAATGCCGCAGGCCCGGAGGACTCCGTGAGCGACACACAGACCTTGATCGATAGCCGACCGCCCTCCGTGGCGACTCTCTTCATCGACCGCGTGGCGGCCACCCCGGACGGGGAGGCGTACCGCTACCCGGTACCGGCTGCCTCGGGGCAGGGTCCGGACGAATGGAAGTCGCTCACCTGGGCGCAGGCAGCCGAACGGGTCCACGCCATCGCGGCCGGGCTGATCGCTCTGGGTGTCAGGCCCGAGGAGCGTGTCGCGCTCGCCTCGTCCACCCGCGTCGAATGGATCCTCGCCGACCTCGGCGTGATGTGCGCGGGCGCGGCGACCACGACGATCTATCCCTCCACGAACCCCGAGGAGTCCGCCTTCATCCTGGCCGACTCCGACAGCCGCGTCCTGATCGCCGAGGACGCCGCCCAGCTGGCGAAGGCCCGGGAGCACCGGGCCGAGCTGCCCGAACTGGCGTATGTCGTCGTCATCGATCCGGCCGGTGCCGAGCCCGTGGAGGGCGACCCCGAGGGGTGGGTCCTCACCCTGGCCGAGCTCGAGGCCCGGGGGGCCGAACACCTGGTGAAGAACGCGGACGCGGTCACCGACCGGGTCGCCGCGATCACCGCCGACCAACTGGCGACCCTGATCTACACCTCGGGCACCACCGGGCGCCCCAAGGGCGTACGGCTGCCGCACGACAACTGGTCGTACATGGCCAAGGCCACCGTGGCGACCGGCCTGATCACCGCGAGTGACGTCCAGTACCTCTGGCTGCCGCTCGCGCACGTCTTCGGCAAGGTGCTCACGTCCGGCCAGATCGAGGTCGGTCACGTCACGGCTGTCGACGGACGCGTCGACAAGATCATCGAGAACCTCCCGGTGGTCCAGCCGACCTACATGGCGGCCGTTCCCCGCATCTTCGAGAAGGTCTACAACGGGGTCGCGGCCAAGGCGCGGGCCGGCGGCGGCGCCAAGTACAAGATCTTCCAGTGGGCGGCAGCCGTCGCCCGCGAGTACGCCACGGTGTCGCAGGACAACTTCCGGCGCACCGGCAAGGCATCCGTGCCGTTCGCTCTCGGCGCCAAGCACAAGGTCGCCGACACCCTTGTCTTCGCGAAGATCCGTGAGGCCTTCGGCGGGCGGCTCCGCGCCTGCGTCTCGGGTTCGGCCGCCCTCGCCCCCGACATCGGCCTCTTCTTCTCCGGCGCCGGCATCCACATCCTGGAGGGCTACGGGCTCACCGAGTCCAGCGCCGCCTCCTTCGTCAACCCGGGCGAGGCCTACCGCACCGGGACCGTCGGCAAGCCGCTCCCCGGCACCGAGGTCCGGATCGCCGACGACGGCGAGATCCTGCTGCGCGGCCCCGGCCTGATGGAGGGCTACCACCGGCTGCCCGAGAAGACCGCCGAGGTGCTGGAGTCCGACGGCTGGTTCCACACCGGGGACATCGGCGAGCTCTCCGAGGACGGTTATCTGCGGATCACCGACCGCAAGAAGGACCTGATCAAGACGTCCGGCGGCAAGTACATCGCCCCGGCGGAGGTCGAGGGGCAGTTCAAGGCGGTCTGCCCGTTCGTCTCCAACATCCTGGTGCACGGCGCGGACCGTAACTTCTGCACCGCCCTCATCGCGCTCGACGAGCCGACCATCCTCGGCTGGGCGCAGGAGAACGGACTGGGCGGCAAGCCGTACGCCGACGTGGTGGCGTCCCCGCAGGCCGTGGAGCTCATCGAGGGCTATGTGCAGAAGCTCAACGAAGGCCTGCAGCGCTGGCAGACCATCAAGAAGTTCCGGCTCCTGCCGCGCGACCTCGACATCGAGCACGGCGAGCTGACCCCCAGCCTCAAGCTGAAGCGGCCGGTCGTCGAGCGCGAGTACAAGGGGCTCATCGACGACATGTACGCGGGCTCCCGCGAGGCGTAACAGCCGAAGAGCACGTCGGAACGGGGCCGGTGGGCGCGGAAGCACCCACCGGCCCCGGCTGTTCTCCCGTCCGGCTCCGGCCACTTCCGTCACTCGGCGCTTATGGGCGCGCCCGGTCTGTCACTCTGTCGGGATACGTCAGCGGCGTTTCGTGAGACTGTCAGGAGCCGCACCGTGGGGCCCATTCCCATACAGCGGGACATCGTTCAGCGTCCCGGCACCGTCGTCGCCGGTCAGAGTGGCGAGCCGCTTCCGGTCGCCCGCACCAGCCTGCCCGGAATCCCGCAGGCCTCGGCAGCGGCCCGCAGATTCGTCCGGGCGGCGCTCGCCGACTGGACCGGGCTCGGACTGCCCACCACCGGTGAGTTCGGCGAACGGCTCACCGACGACGCGCTGACCGTGGCCAGCGAACTGGTCACCAACGCGGTCGTGCACGCCGGTACGACCGTCGAGCTGCTGCTCCGGCTGGAGGACTCGGCCGGGACCGAGCCGGCCGCCCTGGTGCTGGAGATCACCGACCACCATCCCGCACGCTCGGTGCGCGACGACCGTGCCGAGCGGCCCGACCCGGCCGAGTACGGCCGCGGGCTGCAGCTCGTCGCCACCCTGGCCGAATCCTGGGGCATCACCTACCGCACCGGTCTCAAGACCGTCTGGGCCCGCCTCCCCGGCGACGACCGTTACGGACTGCCCGACACCCCGGCCGCCGACGACGGCACCCGTGGGCGAGTTCCGCGCGGCGGCGGGATCCTCGTCCCCGCCGCCGGACACACCGTGCGGGAGGACGCGGGCTGGGCCGGGCGCGGTGGGCTCTCCTTCCTCGCCGAGGCCTCCGGTCTCCTCGCGGGCCAGCTCGACGAGGACCTGGTGGCATCGATAGCGGGCCGGCTCCTGGTGCCCCGCCTCGTCGACTGGTGTGCGATATGGCTGGAGTGCGAGGGCGCAGGACCGGCGGCAGCTCCCCGGCTCGCGGGGGTCTGGCACAGGGACGAGGCGCGCACCGAGCGGCTGCGGCCCGCACTGGAGAAGGAGCCGCTCCGGCTGCCCGGAAGCGTCGGTACAGGCCCCGTACCCATGCCGTGGCCGGTGGGCGCGACGGCGGCGCGCGGGGACGGCGCAGGGGCGGCGCTCGCCCACCGCATCATCTCGGGCGGGCGCACGCTCGGCGCCGTCCTCGTGGGCCGCGAGGGGGCCGACCACATCCCGGACGAGGTCGCCGCCCTCCTCGCGGACTTCGTACGCCGGGTCGGCCTCGCCGTGGGCGCCGCCCGCGCCTACACCCGGCAGGCCACCATCAGCCGCATCCTCCAGCGCGGTCTGCTGCCCAGCAAGGTCGCCGAGATCCCCGGCGTCACCAGCGCCCTGGTGTACGAGCCGGGGGACGACGGCGTGGTCGGCGGCGACTTCTACGACCTCTTCCCGTGCTCCGGTGACCGCTGGTGCTTCGTGCTCGGGGACGTCCAGGGCAGTGGCCCCGAAGCCGCCGTCGTCACCGGCCTCGCCCGGCCCTGGCTCCGCCTGCTGTCCCGGGAGGGATTCCGCGTCGGTGAGGTCCTCGACCGGCTCAACCGGCTCCTCCTGGACGACGCCATGGAGGCCGCCGAGGCCGCCGCCCTCATGGTCGCGGCGGCCGGCGGCCAGCAGCTCCAGGGCGGCGAGCAGATGCAGGACGGCACCCAGTCCCGCTTCCTCTCCCTGCTGTACGGCGACCTCGTGCCGCTCCCGGACGGCGGTGTGCGCTGCACCGTGGCGAGCGCCGGCCACCCACTTCCGCTGCTGCTGCGCCCCGACGGCTCCGTACGCCCGGCCGCCGAGCCCCAGGTGCTGCTCGGGGTCGTCGAGGATGTGGCGTACGAGAGCCAGAGCTTCGACCTGGCGCCCGGCGACAGCCTCCTCTGTGTCACCGACGGGGTGACCGAGCGGCGCTCGGGGCGGCTGATGTTCGACGACGGTGACGGCCTCGCACGGGTCCTGGCCGACTGCGCCGGGCTTCCGGCCGCCGGGATGGCCGACCGGATCAAGCGGGCCGTCCACGCCTTCGCCGAGCGCCCGCCCGACGACGACCTCGCCCTGCTCGTGATCCAGGTCGACTGATACGACCGCCGCTGTGCGGGGCAGCTCCGTCGGCGAGTGACAATGGACGGTATGCCTTCCGTACTGCCTGATGGTGAGCCCGTGCCCGACGACGGGGCACTGCCCCGTCATGCCCTGGAAGGCGCCGCAGGCCGACCGCTCGGCTTCTACCTGCACGTGCCCTACTGCGCCACCCGCTGCGGCTACTGCGACTTCAACACCTACACCGCGACCGAGCTGCGCGGCTCCGGCGGGGCCCTGGCGTCCCGGGACAACTACGCGGCCCACCTGACCGAGGAGGTCCGCCAGGCCCGCAAGGTGCTCGGCGACGACCCCCGACCGGTCCGCACGGTCTTCGTCGGCGGCGGTACGCCGACGCTGCTGCCCGCCGCCGACCTCGTCCGGATGCTCGCGGCGATCCGTGAGGAGTTCGGACTGGCGGAGGACGCCGAGATCACCACGGAGGCCAATCCGGAATCCGTCGATCCGGCGTATCTGGCGGAGCTGCGGGAAGGTGGCTTCAACCGGATCTCCTTCGGCATGCAGAGCGCCCGGCAGCACGTCCTGAAGATCCTGGACCGCACCCACACGCCCGGCAGGCCCGAGGCCTGCGTCGCCGAGGCCCGTGCGGCCGGCTTCGAGCACGTCAACCTCGACCTCATCTACGGGACCCCCGGCGAGTCCGACGACGACTGGCGGGCCTCGCTCGACGCGGCGATCGGCGCCGGGCCCGACCATGTGTCGGCGTACGCGCTGATCGTCGAGGAAGGGACCCAGCTCGCCCGGCGTATCCGCCGCGGTGAGGTCCCGATGACGGACGACGACGTCCACGCCGACCGCTATCTGATCGCGGACGAGGCCATGGCGGCGGCGGGCTTCTCCTGGTACGAGGTGTCGAACTGGTCCCGGACGCCCGAGGGCCGCTGCCTGCACAACGAGCTGTACTGGCGCGGCGCCGACTGGTGGGGCGCAGGACCGGGGGCGCACAGCCACGTCGGCGGAGTGCGCTGGTGGAACGTCAAGCACCCCGGGGCCTACGCGCAGGCCCTGGCCGAGGGCCGCTCGCCCGGCGCCGGCCGTGAGGTGCTCGGCGACGAGGACCGGAGGGTCGAGCGCATCCTGCTGGAGCTGCGGCTCGTCGAGGGCTGCCCGCTGTCCCTGCTCGCACCCGCGGGCCTCGCGGCGGCAGGCCGCGCGGTGACGGACGGGCTGCTGGAGCCCGGACCGTACGGCGAGGGACGTGCGGTCCTCACCCTGCGGGGCCGGCTGCTGGCCGACGCCGTGGTGCGGGACCTGGTGGACTGAGGCCGTACGAGGCACCCGCGTCCCGCCCCGGACGCGTGACGCGCCACAGGACGGTCCGCCGGCCCCCTATGCCACCGGGCAGTCCGCGCGGGTCAGCGGTGTCCGGTCACCCGCGGCCCGCCCGCACACGACGCGGCTCCGCGCGTCCGGCCCCGGGCGGGTGACCTCGACGATGTTCAGGCCGTGCACCTTCTGGTCGGCGTACGGAATCGTCCCCCGGAAGGTGATGGTCCCGGTCGGCATGTCGTGCAGGGCCACCGAGTAGAGCGTCGCCCAGGTCTCCGCCGCGCTCTGCGGGACGTCGCTGCGGGTGGCGGCGGCGTAGAGGGCGGCCGTCGCCTGGTAGGAGATCACGGTCTGCCCGCTGGCGAACAGCTTGTCCTCGTACGGTCGTTCCTTCGGCAGCACGGGCAGTTGCCGCCCTTCGGGGAGCAGCGCCTCCAGGGTCTTGCGGGAGTCCTCGTAGAACGCCCGGCCGCCGCCCTGGCTCAGGGGGGCGAGCGCGCCGTAGTAGAGCGTCACCTTGTCCGCGAGTTTCGTCGAGTCGTCGAAGCGCGCTTTGGTCAGGTCGTCGCCGGTGAAGACGGTGATCTCCTTGTCCGAGCAGCCGGCCGTCTGTCCGAGGCCGGACATCAGCGTGTTGACGTCCTCGACCCGGCCCGCGAAGTACAGGGCGTCGGGCACACGTTCCGCGCCGCAGACCGCGTGCAGGGGCGCGTCGAGATTCGCGGACCCGCCGTCCTCGGACAAGGAGTACTGGGTGTCGGCGGCCACGGTGAAGCCGGATTCCTCCAGCATCTCCAGGCCGACCCTGCGCTGCTCGGTGGTGTAGCGGTCCTTGTCCTCGTTGCCCACCTTCCTGGACAGGACGACGGCCTGCGGGTCGTCCAGCCCGTCCGCCAGCCGGCCCGCGACCAGTCCGAGGGCGTCCGCCTGCTCCTCGTCGGTCGCGGCCATGCCGAAGTAGTTCGGGTACGCGCGGGCCAGGTCGCTGCCGGAGTTCGTGGTGTTCACCACGGGAAGTCCCGCGCGCTGGAGGAGCCCGGTGGCCTGGGCACTCTCCGTGGTGTTGCGGCCGAGACCCACCACACCGACGACGGAGGGGTCCTGCCGGGCCACGTCGATGATCCTCCTGACCGCCGTCGTCTGCCGCAGCATGTCCTGGCCGCCGTTGGCCGTGAGGACCCGGAGCTTGACGGAACGATTGGCCGTGTCGTTGACGAATCGCTGGTGGAGATAGACGCCGGTCAGTTCCTCCAGACCCTTGCGGGTGTCCTCCCGATTCGCGTCGGTGCCGGTGAGCGGGCCCGCGTAGACGACGGTGACATGCGGTTCGTCCGGCCCGATGGTGACGTTCTGCTCCCTCACCGCCTGCTCGATCCGCTCGAAGGTGACCCCCTTGCCCACCCCGTTCAGCTGGAGGGTGTTGCCCTCGGCGAAGCGCACCTCGGGGACCGTCGCCACCCCGACGCACTCCTTGACGCCTCCGGGGCCGGGCAGTCTGACGGCGTCGGTACTGAGGCCGACGAGCGGGCCGTAGCAGTACTTCTCCTTCAGGTGCTCGCTCCACAGGAAGGTTCCCAGCAGCGCGCCGACCAGCGCGAGGGCGACGGTCGTCCGCGACATCAGCCACCAGGCCCAGGTCCGGCGGACCCGACGGGTGACGAGCTGGGCGTGGGCGTGCTCATGGGTCAGCTGACCGGTGGAGAGCGGCAGCCGCAGCACCCAGGCCAGCGTCACGGCCGCTGCCGGGGCCTGGCCGACGCTGAGGTCGTCGACCCAGCTCTCGTACCGCGCACGGGCCCCTGACCTGCCCCCGGCGTGCACGGGCGGCTCCGGCGGCAGTGGCGGGGTGTGCCGCATGATCCGGTCGGCCGGCAGGGAGGCCAGGAGCAGCAGCGGATCCACCTCGCTGCGCCGCGAGCGCACGTTGTTGACGGCGTTGATCAGCAGGATGCCGCCGTTGTCCTGGGTGGCCGTCGGCAGGAAGACCACCGGCGGGACGGTGCGCTTCCCCCGCCGCCAGTCCAGGGCGTGCGGCCGGTAGTTGTGCAGCAGGTCCTCCAGCAGGGCCTGGACCCGAAGCTCCAGATGGAACTGTCGCGCGTGCTCGTCGCCCGCCCCCGCGTCGGCCACCCGCTCCGCGACGGCGGCCGCCCGCGCCCGGATCACCCGCCATGAACCGCTGGGGGAGAACCACGACCAGCCGTCGGACGGATACGCGGTGCTCGACGCGGCCAGTGAGGACGTCGTCGCGAGCCATCTGCTGGCCCGGCGCAGCCACAGCAGCGGGGGCGCCGCCGTGGTCACCAGTTGTACGACCGCCAGGCCGAGCAGGGCCGCGGCGGTGACCAGGGCGGTCAGCACCCAGCCGATCTCACCCAGCAGCACGCTGAGCACCGCGATGAAGACGGCCCCGACGAAGGTCTCCGGACGGATCGAGGCGCGCAGCGAGTCCCACCAGTTGGTGCCCCCCGCCCGGCTCGCCCGCCAGCGCAGGCTGCCCAGCTGTTCCAGGATCCGTTCGTCGCGTTCCCGGGGGGAGACCCGGGCCGGCTGGGTCACGACCGTCGCCGTGGCCTGCTCGATGGCGGCGAGCAGCCGGGAGCGTGGAAACGTGAAGGGCTTGTACTGCGAGGTGCCCCGGGTCTCCCAGGGCCGCTCGGTGAGGGTGCGGACCATGGAGAGCGCCGCCTCGTACGGGGTGGCGCCGACTCCGTCGAGCAGCTTCACCGGGACCCGGCGCAGCTGGTTCGCCCGGTGGACCTGATGGACGATGCGTTCGACCCTGTTGTCGATGTCCGGACCGGCGGCGGCGTCCGCCGCCTGCGCCACGACCAGGGGCATCACCGGCCGGTTGACCCGGTACTGGTCGATCAGCTCCTGCATGAGGTGGAAGACAGCGGAGGCCGCCTCGTTGTCCGCACTGTCCCGCCACACTTCACGCGTCATCCGCCGTGCCTTCCCCTGGGACCGGCCCTGCCGTCATCTCTCAATAACGGATGGTGCGTGTGCGGCGCAGGTGTTCGCGGGGATCGGTACCGGATCTCTTCAGTGCTCCCGGGGCATCAGGCGGGGAGCGTGACGAAGTCGATCAACTCCTCTACGCGACCCAGCAGTTGTGGTTCCAGGTCCTTGTACGACCCGACCTTGGAAAGAATGTGCTGCCAGGCCGCACCGGTGTTCTCCGGCCAGCCCAGCGCACGGCACACACCCGTCTTCCAGTCCTGGCCGCGCGGCACCACCGGCCACCCGGGGATGCCCACGGACGACGGCTTCACGGCCTCCCAGACGTCGATGTACGGATGCCCCACCACCAGCACGTGCGCGTCGGTGACCTGAGCGGCGATCCGGGACTCCTTGGACCCGGGCACCAGATGGTCGACCAGGACGCCGAGCCGGGCGTCAGGGCCGGGTGCGAACTCCCGCACGATCGCCGGCAGGTCGTCGACGCCCTCCAGGTACTCCACCACCACGCCCTCGACGCGCAGGTCGTCGCCCCAGACCCGCTCGACGAGCTCGGCGTCGTGCCGCCCCTCCACATAGATGCGGCCGGCCCGTGCCACCCGTGCCCGCGCCCCGGGGACCGCCACCGAACCGGAGGCGGTACGCGAGGGACGGGCGGGACCACCGGCCGACGGGCGTACGAGGGTGACCACCCTGCCTTCCAGCAGGAAGCCGCGCGGCTCCATCGGGAAGACCCGGTGCTTGCCGAAGCGGTCCTCCAGCGTGACCGTCGGCCCCTGGGCCGTCCTCTCGCACCGGATCACCGCCCCGCAGAAGCCGGTGACGGCCTCCTCGACGACCAGATCGGGCTCGGCGGGGACCTCGGGGGCGGGGGCGGACTTCTTCCACGGCGGAGTCAGATCCGGCTGGTAGCTGCGCATGGCACGACGATAAACGGCGGCAGTTTCACGACACACCGAAGCGGGCGGCCAGGTGGTCGCGCTGTGTCCGTACGAACGCCGCGTCCACCACCGCGCCGTGACCCGGCACGTACAGCGCGTCCTCGCCGCCCAGCTCCAGCAGCCGGTCCAGCGCGGCCGGCCAGCGCGAGGGGACCGCGTCCCGGCCCGCCTGCGGTTCGCCGGACTCCTCGACCAGATCACCGCAGAGCACCACGACGGGGGAGCCCGGTACCAGCACCGCGAGGTCGTGCCCGCTGTGACCGGGGCCCACATTGGCCAGCAGCACCTGGAACCCGCCCCCGAGATCGAGCGTCCACTCGCCGCTGACCTCATGCCGCGGGGCCACCAGGGCGTCCGTGGCCGCCGTGGCGTCCGCCTCACTCATCCCGTGCCGCAGCGCGTCCGCGCGCAGCTCCTCGGCGCCCCGCCCCAGCAGATCCGCCGTGCCGACCGCCCCGTAGACCTCCGCCCCGGAGAAGGCGGCGGTGCCCAGCACATGGTCGAAGTGCGGATGGCTCAGTGCGATATGCGTCACCCTCCGGCCCAGCATTCCCTCCGCCTGGGTCCGCAGCTCGGCGCCTTCCCGGAGCGTCGAACCGGTGTCGTAGAGCAGCACGCCGTCCGTCCCGGCCACCAGTGCGGCGGTCGCGTCCCAGACGGGAAGGCGCCGCCGTCCCGAACCGTTGCTCAACCGCTCCCAGCCGAACTCTTCCCAAGAGACGTCCATACGGCGACGCTATCGGCAACGACCTGCGCAGTCCCGCGAAGGCGTGGCCGGTCGCCCTTGCCCCGGGCCCACCCCGCCCCCGTACACTGACCGGGGGGATTGCTGGCACTCGAACGCACAGAGTGCCAGGCAGACACCGGAGAACCACAGCTGGAGGTGTGCGCGGTGCTCAGTGAACGCAGACTCGAAGTGCTGCGCGCCATCGTCCAGGACTACGTCGGCACCGAGGAGCCCGTCGGCTCCAAGGCGCTCACGGAGCGGCACAGCCTCGGGGTCTCCCCGGCGACTGTCCGCAACGACATGGCGGTGCTGGAGGACGAGGGCTTCATCGCCCAGCCGCACACGAGTGCGGGTCGCATTCCGACGGACAAGGGCTACCGTCTCTTCGTCGACAAGCTCGCGGGCGTGAAACCCTTGTCGTCGCCGGAGCGCCGGGCCATTCAGAATTTCCTCGACGGCGCGGTCGACCTCGACGACGTCGTGGGCCGCACGGTACGGCTGCTCGCGCAGCTGACCAGGCAGGTCGCCGTCGTGCAGTACCCCTCGCTGACCCGGTCGACGGTCCGCCACGTGGAGCTGCTGTCGCTGGCTCCGGCCCGGTTGATGCTCGTACTGATCACGGACACGGGCCGGGTCGAACAGCGTATGATCGACTGCCCTGCACCGTTCGGTGACACGTCACTGGCCGATCTGCGGGCCCGGCTCAACAGCCGGGTCGTCGGACGACGCTTCGCGGACGTCCCCCGGCTGGTGCAGGACCTGCCGGAGTCCTTCGAGAGCGATGACCGGGGAACCGTCTCGACGGTGCTCTCCGTTCTTCTCGAGACACTGGTCGAAGAGACGGAGGAGCGGCTGATCATCGGCGGCACCTCCAATCTCACCCGCTTCGGGCACGATTTCCCTGTGATGATCCGGCCGGTGCTGGAGGCATTGGAGGAGCAGGTCGTGCTGCTGAAGCTGCTCGGTGAGGCAACGGATTCAGGCATGACCGTACGGATCGGGCACGAGAACGCCCACGAGGGCCTCAACTCCACGTCCGTCGTCGCGGTCGGCTACGGTTCGGGCGACGAGGCAGTCGCCAAACTCGGCGTGGTCGGACCGACCCGCATGGACTACCCCGGAACGATGGGAGCGGTACGCGCAGTGGCACGTTACGTCGGACAGATCCTGGCGGAGTCGTAAGTGGCCACGGACTACTACGCCGTACTCGGCGTGCGCCGCGACGCATCTCAGGACGAGATCAAGAAGGCATTCCGTCGGCTCGCCCGCGAGCTGCACCCGGATGTCAACCCGGATCCGAAGACCCAGGAGCGGTTCAAGGAGATCAACGCCGCTTACGAGGTGCTGTCGGACCCGCAGAAGAAGCAGGTCTACGACCTCGGCGGTGACCCGCTGTCCGCCTCGGGCGGCGGCGGTGGTGCGGGAGGGTTCGGAGCCGGCGGCTTCGGCAACTTCAGCGACATCATGGACGCGTTCTTCGGTAACGCCGCGCAGCGCGGGCCCCGTTCGCGGACCCGGCGCGGCCAGGACGCGATGATCCGGCTGGAGATCGACCTCAACGAGGCGGCCTTCGGCACGACCAAGGACATCCAGGTCGACACGGCGGTCGTCTGTACGACCTGCAGTGGCGAGGGCGCCGCACCCGGCACCTCCGCGCAGACCTGTGACATGTGCCGCGGCCGTGGCGAGGTCTCCCAGGTCACCAGGTCCTTCCTCGGCCAGGTCATGACCTCACGGCCCTGCCCGCAGTGCCAGGGCTTCGGCACGGTCGTCCCGACGCCGTGCCCCGAGTGCGCCGGCGACGGCCGCATCCGCTCGCGGCGCACCCTCACCGTGAAGATTCCCGCCGGTGTCGACAACGGCACCCGGATCCAGCTCGCGGGCGAGGGCGAGGTCGGCCCCGGCGGCGGCCCCGCCGGCGACCTGTACGTCGAGATCCACGAGCTCTCCCACGCCGTGTTCCAGCGGCGCGGTGACGATCTGCACTGCACGGTCACCATCCCGATGACGGCCGCGGCGCTCGGTACCCAGGTGCCGCTCGAGACGCTCGACGGTCTGGAGGAGATCGACATCAGGCCGGGCACCCAGTCCGGCCAGTCGGTCCCGCTGCACGGGCGCGGCATCACGCACCTGCGCGGTGGCGGGCGCGGTGACCTGATCGTGCACGTCGAGGTCATGACCCCGACGAAGATGGACCCCGAGCAGGAGCGCCTCCTGAGGGAGCTGTCCAAGCTGCGTGGCGAGGAGCGGCCCACCGGCCAGTTCCAGCCGGGACAGCAGGGACTGTTCTCCCGTCTGAAGGACGCCTTCAACGGCCGCTGAGCCCTGTCACCGCACCGCCCGCCGGTCCCGTACCGGCGGGCGGTGCGGTGTGTGCGGCGACAGGTCCGCCGTGTGAAAGGGCTGATTCGGCACGATCCGCCGGACGTGGCACGATGCCGTCATGTCCTTGGCACTGACCGATCTCTCCCGGTATCCGATCGTGCAGGCCCCGATGGCGGGTGGCGTCTCCCGCCCGGAGCTGGCCGCGGCTGTCGCCGAGGCCGGAGGAATCGGGTTCCTCGCCGCCGGATACAAGACCGCGGACGGGATGTACAACGAGGTCGAGCAGCTGCGGAGGACGACCCGCCGGTCCTTCGGCGTCAACCTCTTCATGCCGCAGCCGCTGGTCGCCGACCCCGGCGCCGTCGAGGTCTACCGTCACCAGCTCGCCGGCGAGGCCGCCTGGTACGAGACCCCGCTCGGCGACCCGGACTCCTGCGGTGACGACGGCTACGAGGCCAAGGTCGCGATCCTGCTGGAGGACCCCGTCCCCGTGGTCTCCTTCACCTTCGGATGCCCCACCCGCGAAGTCCTCGGAGCGTTCGCCGCCGCCGGGACGTTCACCGTCGTCACGGTCACCTCGGCCCAGGAGGCGCGGAACGCCCAGTGGGCGGGCGCCGACGCCCTCTGCGTCCAGGGCACCGAGGCCGGCGGCCACCAGTCCACGCACCGCGACGACCCGCAGGCCGGTCTCAGCGGCACCGGACTGCTCTCCCTGATCACCGAGGTCCGCGCATCCGTGCGGCTGCCGGTGATCGCGGCCGGCGGGCTGATGCGCGGCTCCCAGATCACCGCCGTCCTCGCGGCCGGGGCCGACGCGGCGCAGCTCGGTACGGCGTTCCTGCCCTGCCCTGAGTCGGGGGCGCACCCGCTGCACAAACAGGCGCTGACCAACCCGCTGTTCGTGACCACGGCCCTGACCCGGGCCTTCTCCGGCCGCCCCGCGCGGGGGCTGGTCAACCGGTTCGTCCGGGAGCACGGCCCGTACGCCCCCGCCGCCTACCCGCAGGTGCACCAGCTGACCAGCGGGCTGCGCAGGGCCGCAGCCACGGCCGAGGACGCCCAGGGCATGGCCCTGTGGGCGGGCCAGGGACACCGGATGGCACGCGAGCTGCCGGCCGGGGAGCTCGTGGGCCTGCTCGCCGCCGAAATGGAAGCCGCGCGTGCGGCCGTGAGTGTGAGGAGTGCCCAGTGACGGCACCGGTCTTCGTCGTCGAACAGCTGCCGGGTGGGCCGGAGTTCGTCCTGGACGGCCCCGAAGGGCGGCATGCCGTGTCCGTGAAGCGGCTGAACCCGGGGGAGGACGTCGTCCTGACCGACGGGCGGGGCCGCTGGGTGGGAGGCGTCGTCCGGGCGGCCGAGGGCAAGGACCGGCTCGTCGTCAGCGGTCTGGAGCCGGTGCGCGAGGAGCCCGCGCCCACCCCCTCCCTCACCGTCGTCCAGGCGCTGCCCAAGGGGGACCGCGGTGAGCTCGCCGTGGAGACGATGACCGAGACGGGCGTCGACGCGATCGTGCCCTGGCAGGCCGCGCGCTGCATCACACAGTGGAAGGGCGACCGCGGGCTGAAGTCCCTGGCCAAGTGGCGCAGCACCGCGCGTGAGGCGGGGAAGCAGTCGCGCCGGGTCCGTTTCCCCGAGGTGGCGGAGGCCATGACGACCAAGCAGGTCGCCGCCCTGCTGGCCGGGGCGGACTTCGCGGGCGTCCTGCACGAGGACCGGGACAGCGGCAGCGAGCCGCTCGCCACCGCCGAACTCCCGGCCCACGGCACGATCGTGCTGGTCGTGGGCCCGGAGGGCGGAGTGTCCCCCCAGGAGCTGGCCGCCTTCGCCGAGGCGGGAGCGCCCGCGTACCGGCTCGGCCCCAGTGTGCTGCGCACCTCGACCGCGGGGACGGCCGCGGCGGCCCTGCTGATGGGACGCACCGGCCGCTGGAGCTGAGGGCCGGCCGGAGGTCCAGCGGCCGCGTGTGCGCCCGGTCGGTCCTGCTCGTCCCCTGGACCGAGCGGGGCATTCCCCAGGCGCTGTTCTGGACAGGGATGGTCCCCGTCCTGCTGACGATCTGGTTCGACAGGCCCCGGACGCGCTGACCGTCCGCCCGCCGGGCACGGCCGGATAGCATGCCGGTGTACCGATCACGCTCACCGAACGACCGAGGAGGCCCGGGCCATGGCGGGAGAACCGCAGACCGACTGCCTGTTCTGCAAGATCGTCACGGGCGACATCCCGGCGACGATCGTCCGCGAGAGCGACACGACAGTCGCCTTCCGTGACATAAATCCGCAGGCCCCGACCCACGTCCTGGTCATCCCCAAGGTGCACTACCCGGACGCCGCCTCCCTCGCCGCCGCCGAACCGCAGACCGCCGCCGCGGTGCTGCGCGAGGCCGGCCTGGTCGCCGCCGACGAGAAGATCACCGAGAGCGGCTACCGCATCGTCCTCAACACCGGTGCCGGCGCCGGGCAGACCGTCTTCCACGCGCACGCCCACGTCCTGGGCGGCCGCGGGATGCAGTGGCCCCCCGGCTAGGGCCACCACCCGTGTCCGTACGAGAACTCGTGGTCCTCGGCACCGCCAGCCAGGTGCCGACCCGTCACCGCAACCACAACGGCTATCTGCTGCGCTGGGACGGCGAGGGAATCCTCTTCGACCCCGGCGAGGGAACCCAGCGCCAGATGCTGCGGGCGGGCGTCGCCGCGCACGACATCAACAGGATCTGCGTCACGCACTTCCACGGCGACCACTCGCTCGGCCTGGCCGGAGTGATCCAGCGGATCAACCTCGACCAGGTCCCGCACCCCGTCACCGCCCACTTCCCGGCGAGCGGGCAGCGCTTCTTCGACCGGCTGCGGTACGCGACCGCCTACCGCGAGTCGGTCGAGCTGACCGAGGCCCCGGTCGCCGCCGACGGCGTCCTCGCCACCACCGGCGCGTACACCCTCGACAGCCACCGGCTCTCGCACCCCGTCGAGTCCTACGGATACCGCCTCACCGAGCCCGACCGGCTGCGCATGCTCCCCGCGAAGCTCGCCGAGCACGGCATCGGCGGGCCCGACGTCGGACGGATCCAGCGGGAGGGGGCCCTGCGGGGCGTCCCGCTGGAAGAGGTCTCCGAGACCCGCCGCGGACAGCGCTTCGCCTTCGTCATGGACACCCGGCTGTGCGACGGAGCGTTCGCCCTCGCCGAGGGATGCGACATGCTGGTCATCGAGTCGACGTTCCTCGACGAGGACAGCCGGCTCGCCGCCGACCACGGCCACCTCACCGCCGGACAGGCGGCCCGGGTGGCGAAGGAGTCGGGCGTACGGCACCTCGTGCTGACGCACTTCTCCCAGCGCTACACCGACCCCGACGTCTTCGAGCACCAGGCCAGGGCAGCCGGCTTCGAAGGCGAACTGACCATCGCCCGGGACCTGATCAGGGTCCCGGTACCCACCCGCCACACGTAACGAGAACCCCGTGTACCTCCCCAAAGCCGAACTCCACCTCCACATCGAAGGGACCCTCGAACCCGAGCTGGCCTTCGCACTCGCCGCACGCAACGGCGTGGATCTGCCCTACGCGGACACCGAAGAGCTGCGCACCGCCTACCTCTTCGACGACCTGCAGACCTTCCTCGACCTCTACTACGCCCTCATGGCCGTCCTGCGCACCGAGGAGGACTTCGCCGAACTGGCCGACGCCTATCTCGCCCGCGCCGCCGCCCAGGGCGTCCGGCACGCGGAGATCTTCTTCGACCCGCAGGCCCACACCGACCGCGGCGTCCCGATCGGCACCGTGATCGAAGGGCTCGGCAGGGCGCTGGACCGCAGCGAGGAGACGCACGGCATCTCCACCCAGCTGATCATGTGCTTCCTGCGCGACAAGTCCGCCGAGTCGGCGCTGGAAACCCTGGAGGCCGCCAAGCCGTACCTGCACCGCATCAGCGCCGTGGGCCTCGACTCGGCCGAGGTCGGCCACCCGCCCGCGAAGTTCCGCGAGGTGTACGCGGCGGCCACGGCACTCGGTCTGCGCAAGGTCGCCCACGCCGGTGAGGAGGGCCCGCCGGAGTACATCCGGGAGGCCCTGGACGTCCTCGGCGTCGAACGGATCGACCACGGCCTGCGCTGCATGGAGGATCCGGAGCTGGTGGACCGGCTGGTCTCCGAGCGGATCCCGCTGACGCTCTGCCCGCTCTCCAACGTGCGGCTGCGCGCCGTCGACGTCCTGGAGCAGCACCCGCTGCGGTCCATGATGGACGCGGGTCTGCTCTGCACGGTGAACTCCGACGACCCCGCCTACTTCGGCGGATACGTCGGAGACACCTTCCACGCCGTGCACGAGGCGCTCGGCCTGGACCGCGAGCACCTGCGCACCCTGGCCCGTAACTCCTTCGAGGCGGCCTTCCTGGACCACGACGAGGAGCGCAGGGCGCGCTACCTCTCCGAGGTCGAGGCCTACGCGTTCGACTGACCGGAACCGCCGTCCGGTCCCGCCGTCCGGACGGCGCTCCGCACCAGCCGCCTGCGCCGCAGCGCGGGCATGCTGATCTCCGCGACCTCCTGCTCCGGCGCGCCCAGCCTGGGGACCGCGCCGGACAGGCTGTTGGTCGTGGCGGCGAGCAGCGCGGCAGGGGCGCCGCCCCTGCGCCGGACGGAACCGGGCACCAGCGGCCGGCCGCCGGTGTGCAGTGCCACGGCGGTGACGGGGGCCGCGACCAGGAGCGTGGCGGCCCCCAGGATCAGGCCCATCACCGCGTAGCCCGCCTGTTCGGAGAGCACACTGCCGAGCAGGGGGCCGCAGGCCGTACCGACGGAGGACGCCGAACCCGCGAGGACCGCCCAGCGGCCGCGTACGTCCAGTGAGGCCGCCAGGCCGATCAGATACGACAGGACCACCGGGTAGAAGGTGTTCCACGCGATCTCCCCGGTCGCGAACGACCCCAGGTCCTCGGCCGAGGAGCTGAGCACGATGCTCCCCGCGATGATCATCGTCCCGAGGCCGATCGGCACCGCCCGCCCGAGCCGGGCCCCGAGCATGCCCGCGCCCATGACGCCGAGCAGTCCCGCTCCCAGCGCGGCGGCGAACACGGCGCCGATGGTCACTTCGGAGAGGCCCACCTGGACGGCTCCGATGCGGCTGCTCACACCCCACAGGGCGTTCTGGGCCATGGACCAGACGAGCATCCCGCCCGCCAGCACCAGCCCCGACCGGCGATGCGGCAGCCGTCCCTGCACCGGCGACGTGCCACCGACGGGCGAGGAGCCGCCCAGCCGGGAGGTGGCCGGCCAGACCAGCAGGGCGACCAGTGCGATGGACGCGAACGGCAGCCGGTGACCCCCGCCAAAGTGAGGGATCGTCAGATAGAGGGCTCCCGCCGTCGCCGAGACGCTGAGCAGCCCGAGCGACGAGGTCCGGTGCGGATCGTGCTGCGCGGCGATGCCGGACGCCGCGACGGCGGTGGCCGTACCGGAGCCGAGACCGCCGATCACGACCCCCGCGATCACCAGCGGCATCGAGGTGGTCAGTGCCGCGCAGCCGTAGCCGAGCGCGGCGAGCAGCAGCCCCGCACGCGCCGGTCCGCGCGACCCGTATCGCTCGACGCGCCCCGCGAGAGCGAAGCCGGCCGAGGCCGAGCTGAGTAGCAGGGCGCTGCCGACCAGGCCGGCCTGGGTCGAGCTCAGCCCCAGATGGGCGCTGAGGCGGCCGACGATGGTGGGGAGCAGATAGGCGGCGAGGTAACCGGCGGTGAACACGGCAACCAGGGGCCACGCGGCGCGAGGGCGCGAGGACATGGGCGTTCCTGAAGACATGCCTGAGGAGGCAGAAGAAGGCAGGGGAGGGTAAGGCGGGAAACGCGGATGAGCAGGGGAGGGCGAGGCGCGAGAAACGGGGGAATGCGGGAGAAGCGGCACTCGTCGTCGACTGTCCCGAACGGTGCTCGCGGGGCAATTTGTATCAAGCGTGCCCAGGCGACGGAAAGTCGACTCGATGTGATCTGGGTCACATGCGGGTTTATGTGTCATCGAGCCGGGTAGTCGCGCATGTTTATGCAGGTGAGGGCGAGTATGCGCGAAACGGCGCGGGCTTTCCGGATACGGCGACGGATCCGGCAGACTGGCCGGATCTTGCACTGTCCAGATCTGCCACGGCCGGGAGCGCACGGTGAGCACAGTCAATCCAGGCATCGACCCGCTGTCCGGGCTGCGCGCCCCGCAGGACCCGGCCTGCGACGTCTTCCTGACCGGCACGGTCTTCCTGGACATCATCTTCACCGGCCTGGACAGCGCACCGGTGCGTGGGACGGAGTCCTGGGCCCGCGGGATGGGATCCAGCCCCGGAGGCGTCGCCAACATGGCCACCGCGCTCGCCCGGCTCGGCCTGCGCACCTCCCTGGCCGCCGCCTTCGGCGACGACCACTACGGCGAGTACTGCTGGGACGCCCTCGAACAGGGTGAGGGCATCGACCTGTCCATGTCGCGCACGGTCCCCGGATGGCACTCGCCCGTCACCGTCTCCATGGCGTACGAGGGTGAACGCACGATGGTCTCGCACGGTCACGAGGCCCCGCCCCCCACCGCTTCCCCGGTGCCCGCCCACACGCTCCCGCACTGCCCGCCGCGCGCCCGAGCCGCCGTCGCCTCGCTGACCCCCGGCCGCAGCGAGCCCTGGGTGGCCGGGGCCGCCCGGAA
Organism: Streptomyces sp. NPDC005794; assembly: GCF_042871445.1. Classification (NCBI taxonomy): domain Bacteria; kingdom Bacillati; phylum Actinomycetota; class Actinomycetes; order Kitasatosporales; family Streptomycetaceae; genus Streptomyces; species Streptomyces sp. NPDC005794. The sequence continues at coordinate 89,235 of NZ_JBIAIN010000004.1, read as the reverse complement.
CGGCGCGATGGTCTTCGCCGACGTCGGCTGGGACGAGACCGGCCGCTGGGACCTGGACGCCCTGCCCGACCTCGGCCACTGCCTGGCCTTCCTGCCCAACGCCGAGGAGGCCATGCGCTACACCCGCACCGACTGCCCGCGCGCCGCCGCCCACGCCCTGGCCGAGCGGGTACCCCTCGCCGTGGTCACGCTGGGGGCGGAGGGCGCCTACGCGGTGGACCGGGAGACCGGGACGGCCGCCGAGGTGCCCGCCATCGAGGTGGAGGCCCTGGACCCCACCGGAGCGGGCGACGTCTTCGTCGCCGGGTTCGTCACCGGGACGCTGGCCGGCTGGCCGCTCGCCGACCGCCTCGCCTTCGCCGGGCTGACGGCGGCCCTGTCCGTGCAGGAGTTCGGCGGCTCACTGTCCGCCCCCGGATGGGCGGAGATCGCCGGCTGGTGGCAGCAGGTGCGCACCCACGCCGACCAGGACCCGGCAGCCCTGGAGCGCTACGCCTTCCTGGAGGACCTGCTGCCCGCCACGAGCAGGGCGTGGCCCCTGCGCCGCGCCGTCCCGACCATCGGCTTCCGGCAGTGAAGGCCTGATGATCACCAGGTAAAACCTCTCGGTGTTGTCGGTGCGGAGTCGTACGCTGGTACTCCAGAGGCGGTCGAGCAGCGACGGCCCTGCAACGGGAGGTATGCGCAGGCCCGAGGGCCGGCCCATGACTCAGTCACCTACACAGCCGCAGGCGCGCGCCCAGATCAGCATTCCGGCCGCACACCCCATGGTGATGCTCCTCGGATCGGGCGATTCGCTGCTGCGCGTCATCGAAACGGCGTTCCCGGCCGTCGACATCCATGTCCGGGGCAACGAAATAAGCGCGACTGGAAGCGCGGCCGACGTCGCCCTGATCCAGCGCCTTTTCGACGAGATGGTGCTGGTGCTCCGCACCGGTCTGCCGATGACGGAGGACGCTGTGGAACGCTCGATCGCCATGCTCAGGGCGAGCGGGAACGGCACCGGGGACGGCGCCGAGACCCCCGCGGAGGTGCTCACCCAGAACATCCTCTCCAGCCGTGGCCGCACGATCCGCCCCAAGACGCTCAACCAGAAGCGGTACGTCGACGCGATCGACAAGCACACCATCGTCTTCGGCATCGGCCCCGCCGGCACCGGCAAGACCTATCTCGCCATGGCGAAGGCGGTCCAGGCCCTGCAGTCCAAGCAGGTCAGCCGGATCATCCTCACCAGGCCGGCCGTCGAGGCGGGGGAGCGGCTCGGCTTCCTGCCCGGCACGCTCTTCGACAAGATCGACCCGTATCTGCGCCCGCTCTACGACGCCCTGCACGACATGCTCGACCCCGACTCGATCCCCCGGCTGATGGCCGCGGGCACCATCGAGGTCGCGCCGCTGGCGTACATGCGTGGCCGGACGCTGAACGACGCCTTCATCATCCTGGACGAGGCGCAGAACACCAGCGCCGAGCAGATGAAGATGTTCCTCACCCGCCTCGGCTTCGACTCGAAGATCGTCGTCACCGGTGACGTCACCCAGGTGGACCTCCCGACCGGCACCAAGAGCGGTCTCCGCCAGGTCCAGGAGATCCTCCAGGACGTGGATGACGTGCACTTCTCCCGGCTCACCTCCCAGGATGTCGTCCGGCACAAGCTCGTCGGCCGTATCGTCGACGCGTACGAGAAGTACGACAACGTCAAGGCCCCGACGGGCCGCAACGGGAAGTAGCCGCAGCGCACCATGTCGATCGACGTCAACAACGAGTCCGGAACCGAGGTCGACGAGCAGGCGATCCTCGACATCGCCCGCTACGCGCTCGCCCGGATGCGGATCCACCCGCTGTCCGAACTCTCCGTGATCGTGGTGGACACCGCCGCCATGGAGCAGCTCCACATCCAGTGGATGGACCTCCCGGGCCCGACGGATGTCATGTCCTTCCCGATGGACGAGCTCCGCCCCCCGGCCAAGGACGACGAGGAGCCCCCGCAGGGGCTCCTCGGTGACATCGTGCTCTGCCCGGAGGTCGCGAAGAAGCAGGGCGAGGACGCCGGGACGCAGCACTCCATGGACGAGGAGCTCCAGCTCCTCACCGTCCACGGGGTGTTGCACCTCCTCGGCTACGACCACGAGGAGCCGGACGAGAAGGCCGAGATGTTCGGCCTCCAGGCGGCCATCGTCGACGGCTGGCGCGGCGAGCGCGGACTGACCGGTCCGTCCCCCGCCCCCACCGTCTCGTGAGCGTGCCCCTCATCTCCGGCGCGGTCCTGCTGATCGTCGTCGGCTGGCTCGCGGCCTGCGCCGAGGCCGGGATCGCGCGTACGTCGAGCTTCCGCGCGGCTGAGGCCGTGCGGGCGGGACGCCGGGGCGGTGCCAAGCTGGCACAGGTCGCCGCCGACCCCACCCGCTATCTCAACGTGGCCCTGCTCGTCCGGGTCGCCTGCGAGATGTCGGCCGGCGTGCTCGTCACGTACGCCTGCCTCAAGGAGTTCTCCGAGACCTGGGAGGCGCTGACCGTCGCCATGGGCGTGATGGTCCTCGTCAGCTACGTCGCGATCGGGGTCTCGCCGCGAACCATCGGCCGCCAGCACCCGCTGAACACCGCCACGGCCGCCGCGTACGTCCTGCTGCCGCTGGCCAGGATCATGGGGCCCGTCCCACAGCTGCTGATCCTTCTGGGTAACGCGCTGACTCCCGGCAAGGGCTTCCGCAAGGGCCCCTTCGCCAGCGAGGCCGAACTGCGCGCGATGGTCGACCTCGCCGAGCAGGAGTCGCTCATCGAGGACGAGGAGCGCCGCATGGTGCACTCGGTCTTCGAGCTCGGCGACACCCTCGTGCGCGAGGTCATGGTGCCCCGTACCGACCTGGTGTGCATCGAGCGGTACAAGACGGTCCGTCAGGCGCTGACCCTCGCTCTGCGCTCCGGCTTCTCCCGGATCCCGGTCACCGGGGAGAACGAGGACGACATCGTCGGCATCGTCTACCTCAAGGACCTGGTCCGCAAGACGCACATCAACCGGGAAGCGGAGGCGGACCTGGTCTCCACGGCGATGCGCCCCGCCGCGTTCGTCCCCGACACGAAGAACGCCGGTGACCTGCTGCGCGAGATGCAGCAGGACCGCAGCCACGTCGCCGTCGTCATCGACGAGTACGGCGGCACGGCCGGCATCGTCACCATCGAGGACATCCTCGAGGAGATCGTCGGCGAGATCACCGACGAGTACGACCGCGAACTCCCGCCGGTCCAGGAGCTGGAGAACGGCTGCTTCCGGGTGACGGCCCGGCTCGACATCGGAGACCTCGGGGAGCTGTTCGGTCTCGACGCGTACGACGACGAGGACGTGGAGACGGTCGGCGGTCTGCTGGCGAAGGCGCTCGGGCGGGTCCCGATCTCCGGAGCCTCCTCGATCGTCGACCTCCCCGACGGGCGCAAGCTCCGTCTCACCGCGGAGTCCCCGGCGGGCCGGAGGAACAAGATCGTCACGGTGCTGGTGGAACCGGAGGGAGTGGAAACGCCATGACTCCCCAGGAGCTGCGCACGTTCTGCCTGGAGTTCAACGCGAGCACGGAGGAGTTCCCCTTCGGGCCCGAGGTCTCGGTCTTCAAGGTCCTGGGCAAGATCTTCGCCCTCGTGGTGCTCGACGCGCGGCCTCTGAAGGTCAGTCTCAAGTGCGATCCGGACGAGGCGTTGCGGCTCCGCAAGGAGCACCCCGCGATCGTCCCCGGCTGGCACCTGAACAAGCGCCACTGGAACACCGTGACGGTCTCCGAGCTCCCGGACAGGATGGTCCGGGAGCTCGTGGAGGACAGCTACGACCTGGTGGTGGCCGGACTCCCCAAGGCGGAACGGCTGCGCCTGGACCGGCCGTAGGCGCGCACGGGTCGGCCGGCGGCGGCCCCGCCCCCCGGCCGAACCGGCACCCTTCGTATGCTCGGCACATGACCGACAGCACCGACCTCGGGACCGAGGACCGCAAGATCGTCACGCTGGCGCGCAGCGTCCGCGCCCGCAACGGAGTGCCGGAGGGCGCGGCGGTACGGGACGAGACGGGACGTACGTACGCCGCCGGCACCGTGACCCTGGAGTCGCTGAAGCTCAGCGCGCTGCAGACCGCCGTCGCGATGGCTGTGGCCGGCGGCGCCACTTCTCTGGAGGCCGCGGCCGTCGTCTCCGAGGCCGCGACCGCCTCGGACGCCGACCGCGCCGCCGTTCGTGACCTGGGCGGACCTGACACGCCCGTGTTGCTCGCCGCGCCCGACGGGACGCTCCGGTCCACGGTGGCCGCAGGCTGATTCGGTGCGGCGGCGCCCTGCTGTGCAACGCCGCCGCCCGGATCGGGGAGAATGGGCGCCATGAGCGCTCGACCGAACACAGAAGCTGCTGCGCAGCAGGCTGAGAACACCGCCCCCCACCGGGCCGGCTTCGCCTGCTTCGTGGGCCGCCCCAACGCGGGCAAGTCCACCCTCACGAACGCTCTGGTCGGTCAGAAGGTGGCGATCACCTCCAACCGCCCCCAGACCACCAGGCACACGGTGCGGGGCATCGTGCACCGCGACGACGCCCAGCTGATCCTGGTGGACACGCCCGGCCTCCACAAGCCGCGCACGCTGCTCGGGGAGCGGCTGAACGACGTCGTGCGGACCACCTGGGCCGAGGTCGACGTCATCGGCTTCTGCCTGCCCGCCGACCAGAAGCTCGGCCCGGGCGACAAGTTCATCATCAAGGAACTCGCCGGGATCAAGAAGACCCCGAAGATCGCGATCATCACCAAGACCGACCTGGTCGAGTCCAAGGCCCTCGCCGAACAGCTCCTCGCCGTCTCCGCGCTGGCCGACGAGCTCGGCTTCGAGTGGGCGGAGATCATCCCGGTCTCGGCGGTCAAGGACCAGCAGGTGAGCCTGCTCGCCGACCTGATCGCCCCGCTCCTGCCCGAGAGCCCCCCGCTCTACCCGGAGGGTGACCTCACCGACGAGCCCGAGATGGTCATGGTCGCGGAGCTGATCCGTGAGGCCGCCCTGGAGGGCGTACGGGACGAGCTGCCGCACTCCATCGCGGTCGTCGTCGAGGAGATGCTGCCGCGCGAGGACCGTCCGGCGGACAAGCCGCTGCTGGACATCCACGCGAACGTCTACATCGAGCGGCCCAGCCAGAAGGGCATCATCATCGGCCCGAAGGGGAAGCGGCTCAAGGACGTCGGCACGAAGTCGCGCAAGCACATCGAGGCGCTGCTGGGCACGCCGGTCTTCCTGGACCTGCATGTGAAGGTCGCCAAGGACTGGCAGCGCGACCCGAAGCAGCTGCGCAAGCTGGGATTCTGAGGCCGGTCTCCCGGGGCGGCCGTCCGCCCGCGGGCGGGGGGAGGGCCTATGCACCCTCTTTGAGGACCCGGGAGATCAGCGTCCGCTGCGCCTCGGTCAGGCGTGGGTCCGCGCAGTCGACCGTCCGGTCGCCCACGGTGATCCGGTAGCGGAAGCCGTCCGGCACTCCCGCGTGCGCGCCGCCCCGGCCGGCGGCGAGCGCCGCTTCGGCCAGGGCCTCCCATGCTGCGGCGTCGGGCCGCCCCGAGGTCTCGACCTCGCCGTGCCGTGCGATGCCGGCGAACCCGCCGGTCCGGCTCACCTGAATGCGCATGCGTACTGGCTCCTGCCTGAACCCGCCCGGACGGCCCCGCCTTCCTCTACCCGGTCAGCGGGTCGGCACGCCCACCTCCGACCAAGCCTTCAGCACCGCCTCGGTCTCGTCGCCTCCCTCCCCGAACCTGTGCTGCGCCGCCGCGACGGTGAGCTTGGCGAAGTCCGTGAAGGACGCGTCCTGGGCCAGCTCACCGCCGGTCAGCACGTCGAACCAGATCCGGCCGGCCCGCTCCCAGGCGTTACCGCCCAGTGCCGTGGCCAGCAGGTAGAAGGCGCGGTTGGGGATGCCGGAGTTGATGTGGACCCCGCCGTTGTCCTCGTCCGTCTCGACGTAGTCGTCCATCGACCCGGGCTGCGGGTCCTTGCCCAGCACATCGTCGTCGTACGCCGTGCCCGGGGCCTTCATCGAACGCAGCGCGACGCCGCTGACTCGGGGAGCGAGCAGCCCCGCGCCGATCAGCCAGTCGCCCTGGTCGGCGCTCTGGCCCAGTGAGTACTGCTTGACGAGGGAGCCGAAGACGTCCGACACGGACTCGTTGAGCGCGCCCGACTGGCCCTCGTACGCCAGGTTGGCGGTGTACTGGGTGAGGCCGTGCGCCAGTTCGTGGGCGATCACGTCGATGGCGACGGTGAAGTCGAGGAAGATCTCGCCGTCACCGTCCCCGAAGACCATCTGCTCGCCGTCGAAGAACGCGTTGTTGTACTTCTCGTCGTAGTGCACGGAGCCGATGAGCGGCAGCCCCTTGCCGTCGATCGAGCTGCGGCCGTACTCCGTGAGCAGCAGATCGAAGGTGGCGCCCAGCCCCGCGTACGCGCGGTTGACGCTGGCGTCCTGGGTGGCTTCGTCGCCCTCGTCACGGACCTTGACGCCCGGCAGATCCGTGCCGTGCCGGCAGTCGTGCAGGGTGCGGTGGGGCTTGGTGGGGACCGGGGCGGAGGTACGGGCGGTCGTCGGGGTCCGGGCCAGCGCGGTCACCCGCCGATGGTGACGCCGGGCACCGTCGGACTCCAGGGTGCGCCGCGCGGGATCGGCCAGGCGCGGGTCGTCGGCCTGGGACAGCTTGTCGAGGACGTGGGGCGGCACGATCGTGCAGAAGACGGGCTGGAACTCGTGGTTCGGTCGAGGCTGCATGCAAATGACTGTGGCACTCCGTCATCGCACTGTCACGGGTTGCGATCGCGATTGACGAAATAGAGTGATGTATCACTGTTCTGCCTTCACGAAGGCGGGATCCCGCATACTGATACGAGCCGATGCACCAGGCGCCCCTCGGTTAGTGTGGCCGCATCATGCGTTTCGAGCTGCTCCTTCTTAGCTGCCGCGGCGAGGGCCTGTAGTCGTAGGCCGGCTCCCTCCCCGCGGAGTTCGCTGTGCAGCGACAGAGTCGGCCGCCCCTGCTGGACCTCAGAGGAGCCGTACGCCATGACTGCCGTAAATCCCGCCGAGAACGCCGCCGCCCCCGTGGGTGGCCCCACCCCGGTGACCAACGGGACGCACCTGCAGAAGCCTTCCGGTATGCCGGTGCACAAGTACCGCGGCTACGAGGCCGTGGACATCTCCGACCGCACCTGGCCGGACAACCGCGTCACCCGGGCGCCCCGCTGGCTGTCCACCGATCTGCGGGACGGCAATCAGGCCCTGATCGACCCCATGTCGCCGGCCCGTAAGCGCGAGATGTTCGACCTGCTCGTACGCATGGGCTACAAGGAGATCGAGGTCGGCTTCCCGTCCTCGGGCGAGACCGACTTCGCGTTCGTACGCTCCATCATCGAAGAGGGCGCGATCCCCGAGGACGTGACGATCTCCGTCCTGACGCAGGCCCGTGAGGAACTGATCGAGCGGACCGTCGAATCGCTGGTCGGCGCACGGCGCGCCACCGTTCACCTGTACAACGCCACCGCCCCCACCTTCCGCCGCGTGGTCTTCCGCGGCTCGAAGGAGGAGGTCAAGCAGATCGCCGTGGACGGCACCCGTCTGGTCATGGAGTACGCGGACAAGATCCTGGGTGACGAGACGGTCTTCGGCTACCAGTACAGCCCGGAGATCTTCACGGACACCGAGCTGGACTTCGCCCTGGAGGTCTGCGAGGCGGTCTGCGACGTCTGGCAGCCGGAGGAGGGGCGCGAGATCATCCTCAACCTGCCCGCCACCGTGGAGCGCTCGACGCCGTCCACCCACGCGGACCGCTTCGAGTGGATGTCGCGCAACCTGTCCCGCCGCGAGTACGTCTGCCTGTCGGTCCACCCGCACAACGACCGCGGCACGGCCGTCGCCGCCGCCGAGCTGGCGATCATGGCGGGCGCCGACCGCATCGAGGGCTGCCTGTTCGGCCAGGGCGAGCGCACCGGAAACGTCGACCTGGTCACGCTGGGCATGAACCTCTTCTCGCAGGGTGTCGACCCGCAGATCGACTTCTCGCAGATCGACGAGATCCGCCGCACCAGCGAGTACTGCAACCAGATGGAGGTCCACCCGCGCCACCCCTACGCGGGCGACCTGGTCTACACCGCCTTCTCCGGCTCCCACCAGGACGCCATCAAGAAGGGCTTCGACGCCATGGAGGCCGACGCCGCCTCCCAGGGGAAGACCGTCGATGACATCGAGTGGGCGGTGCCGTACCTGCCGATCGACCCGAAGGACGTCGGCCGCTCCTACGAGGCCGTCATCCGGGTCAACTCGCAGTCCGGCAAGGGCGGAATCGCCTACGTCCTGAAGAACGACCACAAGCTGGACCTGCCGCGCCGGATGCAGATCGAGTTCTCCCGGATCATTCAGGCCAAGACCGATGCCGAGGGCGGCGAGGTCACGCCGGGCCAGATCTGGTCGACGTTCCGGGACGAGTACCTGCCGAGCCCGGAGAACACCGCGGGTCGATGGGGTCGCGTACAGATCCGTTCCGGCCAGACGACGACCGGTTCCGACGGCCAGGACACGATCACCGTCGAGGCCACCGTCGACGGCGTGGACACGGTGCTGAACGGCACGGGCAACGGCCCGATCTCCGCGTTCTTCGAAGCGCTGCAGGCCATCGGCATCGACGCCCGCCTGCTGGACTACACCGAGCACACGATGAGCGAGGGCGCGAGCGCGCAGGCCGCCTCCTACATCGAGTGCGCGATCGACGGCAAGGTGCTGTGGGGCATCGGCATCGACGCCAACACCACGCGCGCCTCGCTCAAGGCGGTCGTCTCCGCGGTCAACCGCGCGACCCGGTGACACCATCAGGCGGTATTCCGGGCAAACAACCGATACGCCGCTGAACTGCCCGGCCCGAGAGCCCCGTTCACCCGTCCAGGGTGGGCGGGGTTCGGCCATATCCCGGTGTTGTGACGTCCGGGATACTGACGCCACATCACGCGTGTGGCTAACATCACGTCCACGCGGCAATGTTGCCGTGGAGTTACGGAGGTGTGCGACGTGCGGACAGCCAAAGGACAACGCGCCATAAGACTGCGCATCTACGGCACCCGTACCGTCTGGGACACCGTCGGCGACGGCGAGTTCTTCTGCCGGTGCTGCGGGGGTGACCGCAACTACCGCCGCCTCAACGGCCGCCACCGCCTCACCGTCCTCGGCGTGCCGCTGCTGGCCCGGGGCAGCGCGGGGCCCGTCGTCGAATGCGCCGCCTGCGGGACACACTTCGCGCCCGACGCCCTCGACCACCCCACCACCACCCGCTTCTCCGCCATGCTGCGGGAGGCCGTGCACACCGTCACGCTGGCCGTGCTCGCCGCCGGCGGCACCACCTCCCGCACGGTCCTGGAGACCGCCGCGGCCACCGTCCGCGACGCGGGACTCGACGACTGCTCCCAGGAACAGCTCTTCACCATCGTCGAGGTGCTCGCCGCCGAGACCGGGGCCGGTGACGGGTACGACCCCGCGGCCGAGGCCTGTGGCGCCGCGCTCGCCATCGAACTGCACGAGGTCCTGGAGCCGCTCGCGCCGCACCTGGCCGTGGCCGGCCGCGAGGCGGTCCTGCTGCGGGGTGCCAGGATCGCGCTCGCCGACGGGCCCTACAGCCAGGCGGAGCGCCAGGTGCTGACCACGGTGGGCAGCGCGCTCCAGCTCTGCCCCGCCGACACCGCGAAGCTGCTCGAGGCGGCGCGTACGCCCTCCTAGGCCCCTCCCGAGGCCCTCGCGGGCCTCACGGGCCCTCCGGGCGCGCCGGTGCGCGACAATGGGCGTATGAGCTTGTTCCGGGACGACGGCGTCGTGCTGCGTACGCAGAAGCTGGGCGAGGCCGACCGGATCATCACGATCCTGACCCGCGGCCACGGGCGGGTGCGTGCCGTGGCCCGTGGGGTGCGCCGCACCAAGTCCAAATTCGGGGCGCGGCTGGAACCCTTCTCCCATGTGGACGTGCAGTTCTTCGCGCGCGGCAGCGAACTGATCGGCCGCGGCCTCCCCCTGTGCACCCAGAGCGAGACGATCGCTCCGTACGGCGGCGGCATCGTCTCCGACTACGCCCGCTACACGGCGGGCACCGCGATGCTGGAGACCGCCGAGCGGTTCACCGACCACGAGGGAGAGCCCGCGGTCCAGCAGTACCTGCTGCTCGTCGGCGGGCTGCGCACCCTGGCGCGCGCCGAACACGCGCCGAACCTCATCCTGGACGCGTTCCTGCTGCGTTCCCTCGCCGTCAACGGCTACGCCCCGAGCTTCGTCGACTGCGCCAAGTGCGGAATGCCCGGACCGAACCGGTTCTTCTCCGTCGCGGCGGGCGGGGTCATATGCGGCGACTGCCGGGTGCCCGGCAGCGTCGTACCCTCGGCGGAGGCCGTCGAACTGCTGAGCGCGTTGCTCACCGGTGACTGGGAGACGGCGGACGCGTCCGAGGCGCGTCATGTCAGGGAGGGGAGCGGGCTCGTGTCCGCCTATCTGCACTGGCATCTGGAGCGCGGTCTGCGCTCGCTGCGGTACGTAGAGAAGTGACACAGGGAGACGAGAGAAGCCCATGGCAGTACGCGGGATGCTCGGTGGCCGTAACCGGCGTGAGTACAAGACCCCCGAGCCGCACCCCTCCGGCGCCACCCCGCCGAAGATCCCCGGCGAGCTCGTGCCCAAGCACGTCGCCGTCGTGATGGACGGGAACGGCCGCTGGGCCAAGGAGCGGGGACTTCCACGCACCGAGGGCCACAAGGTCGGTGAGGGCGTCGTCATGGACGTCCTCAAGGGCTGCATCGAGATGGGCGTCAAGAACCTCTCGCTGTACGCGTTCTCCACGGAGAACTGGAAGCGCTCGCCGGACGAGGTGAAGTTCCTCATGGACTTCAACCGCGACGTCATCCGTCGCCGCCGTGACGAGATGGACGAGCTCGGCATCCGTATCCGCTGGGTCGGCCGCATGCCGAAGCTGTGGAAGTCCGTCGTCCAGGAGCTCCAGATCGCCCAGGAGCAGACGAAGGACAACGACCGAATGACGCTGTACTTCTGCGTCAACTACGGCGGCCGGGCCGAGATCGCCGACGCCGCGCAGCGCATCGCGCAGGACGTCGCGGCAGGGAAGCTCGACCCCTCGAAGGTCAACGAGAAGACGTTCGCGAAGTACATCTACTACCCGGACATGCCGGACGTGGACCTCTTCGTGCGCCCCAGCGGGGAGCAGCGCACGTCCAACTACCTGATCTGGCAGAGCGCGTACGCCGAGATGGTCTTCCAGGACGTCCTGTGGCCGGACTTCGACCGCCGCGACCTGTGGAACGCCTGCCTGGAGTTCGCCCGGCGCGACCGGCGCTTCGGCGGCGCCGAGGACATCGTCAAGGGCTGACACCGCGCGGAGGGGGCCCCGCTGCCGGGGCCCCCTCCGGGACGGTCGTCCTGCGCGCGGGGGGTCAGCCCTTGACGCCCGCGCAGTCCGCGCACGTCCCGAAGATCTCCACGGTGTGGGCCACGTTCACATAGCCGTGCTGCGCCGCGATGGTCTCGGCCCACTGCTCCACGGCCGGACCCTCGACCTCGACGGCCTTGCCGCAGAGGCGGCAGACCAGATGGTGATGATGGTCACCCGTCGAGCAGCGCCGGTAGACGGCCTCGCCGTCCGTCGTGCGCAGTACGTCGACCTCGCCGGCGTCGGCGAGTGACTGGAGCGTCCGGTAGACCGTGGTCAGCCCGACCGAATCACCCCGGTGCTTGAGTACATCGTGCAGATCCTGGGCGCTGCGGAACTCGTCGACCTCGTCGAGCGCCGCCGCGACCGCCGCCCGCTGCCGGGTTGACCGGCCGCGCACCGGAGCCGCGTTCGTGCCACTGATCGGCGCCGTCGGCACAGCTGCCTCCTCGTGTCGCCCGTACGTGTGTCGGGCCATTGTGCCAGCCCGTCCCGGGGGCACGGTCACACCCGTACGTCGTCGGAGGCGGGGCGGGCTCCCGGTACCTCAAGGGTGCACCGGTCCGCCTCGCTCTCGTGGTCCTTGGCGCGCCTGCGTGCCAGCGGCGTGGCGAGCGCGGTCAGCACGACGAACGCGGCGATGGCCAGCAGCACGATCGTCGCGCCGGGCGGCACGTCCTGGTAGTACGAGGTCACGGTGCCGGCCAGGGTGACGGCCGTCCCGATGACGACGGCCAGCACGAACGTCACCTTGAAGGATTTCGAGATCTGCTGGGCGGCGGCGACCGGCACCACCATCAGCGCGCTGACGAGCAGCAGGCCCACGACCCGCATCGCCACGGTGACGGTGACCGCGGCCGTCACGGCGACCAGCAGGTTGAGCACGCGCACCGGCAGTCCGGTGACCCGGGCGAACTCCTCGTCCTGACTGACCGCGAACAGTTGCCGCCGCAGCCCCACCGTGACCAGGACGACGAAGGCGGCCAGCACCACGATCGCGGTGACGTCCTCCTCGGAGACCGTCGACAGGGAGCCGAAGAGGTACGAGGTCAGATTGGCGTTGGAGCCGGTGTCCGAGAGGTTGATCAGCATCACCCCGCCCGCCATACCGCCGTAGAACAGCATGGCCAGGGCGATGTCGCCGCGGGTGCGTCCGTACCAGCGGATGAGTTCCATCACGACCGAACCGGCCACGGCGACGAGCGTCGCCATCCAGACCGGGTTGGTGGAGAGCAGGAAGCCGAGGCCGACACCCGTCATCGCGACGTGGCCGATGCCGTCGCCCATCAGGGCCTGGCGGCGCTGGACCAGATAGATGCCGATGGCCGGGGCGGTGATCCCGACGAGGACGGCGGCTATCAGTGCGCGCTGCATGAAGGGGGGGTTCAGGAATTCCAGCATGATCAGCTCAGCAGTCCCGTCCGGACGGGCTCGGAGGCCGCGTGGGGGTGTCCGTGGCAGTTGCCGGGGTTGGGGTCTCCCCTGCTCGAACGGAGTTGAGAGCTTGGGGAAGCGTGCTGGCCCACGGCCTCGGGGGGCGGCCCGTCGTGCAGGACACAGCCGTCGCGCAGGACGATCGCCCGGTCGATCAGCGGCTCCAGGGCGCCGAGCTCGTGAAGGACGAGCAGCACCGACGCCCCGTCGGCGACCTGCTCGCGCAGCGTCGTCGCGAGGATCTCCTGGCTGACCAGGTCGACGCCGGCCATCGGCTCGTCCATGATCAGCACCTCGGGCTCGGCGGCGAGCGCGCGGGCGATCAGGACCCGCTGGTGCTGGCCGCCGGAGAGGGCGTCCACGGAGTCCTTGGCGCGGTCGGTGAGGCCGACCAGCTCGACGGCCCGGTCCACCGCCGCCCGGTCGGCCTTGCCGAGCAGTCCGAACTTCGTACGCGACAGCCGCCCGGAGGCCACGACCTCGCGGATCGTGGCGGGAACGCCGCCGGCCGCCGTGGTGCGCTGCGGTACGTACCCGACGCGGGCCCACTGCCGGAAGCGGCGCAGCGGCGTGCCGAACAGCTCGACGGTCCCGCCGGTGAGCGGCACCTGGCCGATGACGGAGCGCACGGCGGTGGACTTGCCGGAGCCGTTGGCCCCGAGCAGGGCCACGACCTCGCCGCGGTGGACGGTGAGGTCGACACCGCGCAGCACCGGGCGCGCGCCGAGCGTCGCCGTGGCTCCGCGCATGCTGATCACGGGTTCTGGCGTACTGGGCTCAGGCACGATCGCCTCCGGTGCTGCGGCTGGGTCGGGGTACTGCTCGGGTCACTTCGCGCCGAGGGCCTTCTGCAGCGCGGCCAGGTTGGACTCCATGACCTCGATGTAGTCAGCGCCCGCGGACTTGTCGGTAATTCCCTCCAGCGGGTCCAGGACGTCGGTCTTCAGGCTGAGGTCCTTCGCCAAGGTCTTGGCGGTCTTGTCGCTGGCGAGCGTCTCGAAGAATACGGTGGTGGCCTTGTTCTTCTCGGCGACGGTGTGGATCTCGTCGATCCGGGCCGGGCTGGGCTCGGTCTCGGGGTCGAGGCCGGCGATGCCCTCCTGGGTGAGGCCGTAGCGCTCGGCGAGGTACCCGAAGGCGGAGTGCGTGGTGATGAACGTCTTCGTCGCGGTGTTCTTCAGTCCGGCCTCGAAGGACTTGTCCAGCGTGTTCAGCTCGGCGACGAGGGTCGCGGTGTTCTCGCGGTAGTCCGCGGCGTTGTCGGGGTCGGCCTTCTCCAGGGACTTCCCGACGCCCTCGGCGACCTCGGCGTACTTCACCGGGTCCAGCCAGACGTGCGGGTCGAGGGCCGCCTCCTCGGTGTGCTCCTCGCCCTCGTGCTCCTCGGCGTGGTCCTCGCCCGCGTGCTCCTCGCCACCGTGGTCGTGGCCGTCGACCTCGGAGCCGTGGCTCTCGAGCGTGGTGAGGGTGGCCGCGTCCACGGTGTTCTCGACACCGGCCTGCGCGACGGCGTCGTCGACGGCGGGCTGGACGTTCTTGAGGAAGAGGATGTAGTCGGCGTCGCTCAGACCGCCGATCTGCTGGGGGGAGAGCTCCAGGTCGTGCGGTTCCACGCCCGGCTTCGTCAGCGAGGTGACGGAGACATGGGATCCGCCGATCTTCTCGGCCAGGAACTGCATCGGGTAGAACGACGCCACCACGTCCAGCTTGCCGTCATTCCCTCCTTCGGCCGCGTCGGAGGAGGAGCAGGCGGAGAGCGCGGTGAGGCCGAGGGCGACTGCTCCCGCGACGGCGGCGGTGGGTATGAGGCGACGTACGTTCATGACACTCATTTTCAACAAATGTGGAAACGATTGTCAACAAGGCTGATGAGATGCCCGGAACCGAGCCCCATGACCGCGATGCGCCCCACCGATTTGATACGGGGGGTGCGCCCGCCGGTAATCTGGTGCATTCGCCCGCCCGTCTCCTGAGCACCACCCCCCACCGAGGCGCTTCGCGCCGTCCCTTGTCCCATTTCGCCGTCGTAATGAAGAGAGCACCGTGGCCGCCGACAAGATCGACACCATCGTCAGCCTGAGCAAGCGCCGTGGCTTCGTCTACCCCTGTAGTGAGATCTACGGTGGCCAGAGGGCCGCCTGGGACTACGGGCCGCTGGGCGTCGAGCTGAAGGAGAACCTCAAGCGCCAGTGGTGGCGCTACATGGTCACCGCGCGCGAGGACGTGGTCGGTCTCGACTCGTCGGTCATCCTGGCCCCCGAGGTCTGGGTCGCATCCGGTCACGTCGCCACGTTCTCCGACCCGCTCACCGAGTGCACCTCCTGCCACAAGCGCTACCGCGCCGACCACCTGGAGGAGGCGTACGAGGAGAAGCACGGCAAGGCGCCCGTGAACGGCCTGGCCGACCTCAACTGCCCCAACTGCGGTAACAAGGGCACCTTCACCGAGCCCAAGCAGTTCTCGGGTCTCCTCTCCACCCACCTCGGCCCGACGCAGGACTCCGGTTCGGTCGCCTACCTGCGCCCCGAGACCGCCCAGGGCATCTTCACCAACTTCGGCCAGGTGCAGCAGACCTCGCGCAAGAAGCCGCCGTTCGGCATCGCGCAGATGGGCAAGTCTTTCCGGAACGAGATCACTCCGGGCAACTTCATCTTCCGCACCCGCGAGTTCGAGCAGATGGAGATGGAGTTCTTCGTCAAGCCGGGCGAGGACGAGGAGTGGCAGGAGTACTGGATGGAGCAGCGCTGGAACTGGTACACCGGCCTGGGCCTGCGCGAGGAGAACATGCGGTGGTTCGAGCACCCGAAGGAGAAGCTCTCCCACTACTCCAAGCGCACCGCTGACATCGAGTACCGCTTCCGCTTCGGCGGCAGCGAGTGGGGCGAGCTGGAGGGCGTCGCCAACCGCACCGACTACGACCTCACGGCGCACTCCAAGGCGTCCGGTACGGACCTCTCCTACTACGACCAGGAGAAGAGCGAGCGCTACACGCCGTACGTCATCGAGCCCGCGGCCGGTGTCGGCCGCTCGCTGCTGGCGTTCCTCCTCGACGCGTACAGCGAGGACGAGGCGCCCAACGCCAAGGGCGTCATGGAGAAGCGCGCCGTGATGCGCCTCGACCCGCGTCTCGCGCCGGTCAAGGTCGCCGTCCTGCCGCTGTCCCGCAACCCGCAGCTGTCGCCGAAGGCCAAGGGTCTCGCCACCGACCTGCGGCAGAACTGGAACATCGAGTTCGACGACGCCGGTGCCATCGGCCGCCGTTACCGCCGTCAGGACGAGATCGGTACGCCGTTCTGCGTCACCGTCGACTTCGACACCCTCGACGACAACGCGGTGACCGTGCGTGAGCGCGACACGATGAAGCAGGAGCGCGTCTCCCTGGACCAGATCCAGAGCTACCTCGGCTCCCGCCTCCTGGGCTGCTGACCGCACCCTTCCTTCACCACGAAGCCCCCGGTTCCGCCGCACGGAACCGGGGGCTTCGTGCAGACTGGGCGCACTCGTCCACAGGGAGGCCACGATGCCGTCCATGACCACGAGCAAGGTCAGCAGATGGGATCAGCACGGTCGTGAACACGTCGTTCACGTAAGGAAGTCGGGGATGCAGCGGCAGCTGACCTGCGACACCTGCGGTTGGCGCAAGGCGGCGCAGTTCCTTCCCTGGCTGAAGGCCGAGGAGCACCTGACGGAGGTCCACCAGGCCACGGTCGACCCGACTGCCTGAGCCGGTGCCGGGAGTGGCCGGAAAAAAACGGATGAGGCGCCCCGCCGGCCGGGGTACCTTTTCGCCATGTCTTCGTTCTTCCAGATCTACGAGTGAGCGCGCGACGGGCCCGACCGCCCGTCGCCCATCGGATCGATACACGACACGTCATCCTCACTTCCTCACTACGAATGGGAGAACCCCGTGGCCAAGAGCCGCAACAACCTCCTCGGCGTGGGCGGACAGCGCAAGAAGCTGTCCCGCGCCGAACAGCAGGGCGCGGGCCCCGCACGCGACAACGACCGCAAGGCCGCCGAGGACAAGAAGCAGGAGCTGGTGCGCAAGATGCGTGAGCGCGCCGCCGCCGCAGAGGCCGCACCGGCGCAGGACGCACCGGCCGAGAGCTGATCTCCTCGTCCCACCCGTACGGACACGGGCCCGGATCACCTCGGTGATCCGGGCCCGTGTCCGTCCCCCTCACCTCACCGTGCGGGGCAGCCGCAGGCTCAGCAGGGTGGTCAGGACGACGGCCGCCAGCTGCACCAGCAGCGTCACGATCAGCGCGTCACGCATCCCCGAGCCCGGCGCCAGCGCGAGGAACAGGGTTCCGAGCGTGGCGACCCCCAGCGCCAGCGCGGCCTGCTGCGTCGTCGTCATCACGCCGCCGCCCACCCCGGCGCGCTCGGCGGGCACGTCGGACAGCACGATGCGGATCAGTACGGGCAGTTGCAGCCCCTGCCCGAGCCCCGCGATCGCGACCCCCGGCAGCAGCCCCAGCAGCCCGAGGTCCGGCCAGCCGCGCCACACCGTGAGCGCCAGCACCGTGACGCCCACGCCCTGGATCAGCCCGCCGGCCGTCACGACCCGGCTGCCGAAGCGGCGTACCAGCCGGGGGCCGGCCAGGGAGGCCAGGAAGAAGGCGGTGGCCATCGGCGCCAGCGACAGCCCCGCCGCGGCCGGGCCCATCTCCAGGCCCTGCTGGAGGGCCACCGCGATGACGAACATGAAGCCGCCGAAGCCGATGGAGAACGGCACCACCAGCGTCAGGCCGCGCCGCAGCGAATCGAGCCGCAGCAGACTCGGCGGCACCAGCGGTGTCAGGCCCCGCGCGTCGGCCCGCCGCTCCACCCGGTAGAAGGCCAGCGCGACGAAGGGGAACAGGCCCAGGGACACCCAGGTCCACAACGGCCAGCCCGCCGCACGCCCCTCCGTCAACGGGGCCAGCAGCGTGACCAGGGACGCGGCCAGCAGCAGGGTGCCCGGTACGTCGACGGGGGCGGGCCGGTCCGAACGGGTCTCGGGCATCGAGCGGGCGGCGAGGACCAGCCCGGCCACCACCACCGGGACGTTCACCAGGAACACCGACCGCCAGCCCGCGCTCTCGCCGAACACCGAGGAGAGCGGAGCCGCGGAGACCAGGACACCGCCGAGGATCTGCCCGGCGACCATGGAGAGCCCGGCGGTCGCCCCGTACAGGCTCATGGCCCGCGCCCTGCGGTGCCCGGCGGTGGCCGCCTGGATGGTGGCGAGCACCTGCGGCAGCATCAGCGCGGCGGCCGCGCCCTGCGCGACCCGCGCCCCCACGAGGGTCCAGGCGTCCGGGGCCAGTCCGCAGGCGAGGGAGGTCAGACCGAAGGCGGCCATCCCGATGAGGAAGAGCCTGCGCCGTCCGGCCATGTCGCCGAGGCGCCCGCCGAGGACGAGCAGCACCGCGTACGAGAGCCCGTAGCCCGCGACGACCAGTTCCAGCAGGGCGGGGCCCGCGGCCAGGTCGTGGTCGATGGTGGGCAGGGCGACGTTGACGATGAAGAAGTCGATGAGCGGCAGTGCCGCGCCGAGGAGCACGGTGAACAGACCGAGCCCTCCGAGCACGGGCGCCGGATGGTCGTACTCCGCCACCGGGGTGCCGGTGGCGGACGTGTTCGTCAGTACCGAGGATTCACTCACGTCATCGAGACTGGACCGGCAGCCAGCCTGGTACCAGAGTCTCTTTATCCTGGTACACGGAGCACCTGGCAATACGTCCGGGCGTTCGGCACG
Organism: Streptomyces sp. NPDC005794; assembly: GCF_042871445.1. NCBI lineage: Bacteria > Bacillati > Actinomycetota > Actinomycetes > Kitasatosporales > Streptomycetaceae > Streptomyces > Streptomyces sp. NPDC005794. The sequence continues at coordinate 70,600 of NZ_JBIAIN010000004.1, read as the reverse complement.
CTGGGAGGATGACGACCGTGGTGACCGAGGTACCCGAGACGGACGTCCGGCGGCACGAGCTCGCCGGCTTCCTCCGCAGCCGCCGTGAGCGGATCACCCCCGAGCAGGTCGGTCTGCCCCGCGGCCGGCGCAGGCGGACCCCCGGTCTGCGCCGCGAGGAGGTCGCCCAGCTCTCGGCGGTCGGCGTCACCTGGTACACCTGGCTGGAGCAGGCGCGCGACATCCAGGTCTCGCCACAGGTCCTCGACTCGCTGGCCCGTGCTCTGCTGCTCGACCGCAGCGAGCGCACCCACCTGTTCTCCCTCGCCGGGGCCGTCGACCCCGCGCCGGGCTCGGACTGCACCGGGGTCACCCCGGCCTTCCACGAGATGCTCACGCGCCTGGAGCCCTTCCCGGCCTGCATCCAGAACAGCCGGTACGACATCCTCGCCTACAACCGCACCTACGGGCGGCTGCTGGGCGACCTGGACGCCGTCGCCCCCGAGGACCGCAACTGCATGCTGCTCGCCTACATCAACGAGGAATGGCGCGCCTCCGTCGTCGATCTGCCCGGCATGCGCCGGGTGATGGCCGCCAAATTCCGCGCCTCGATGGCGGAACACCTGGCCGAGCCCGCCTGGAAGGCACTGCTGGCGCGGTTGGAGGCGGCCTCACCGGAGTTCGGCGAGATCTGGGCCCGGCACGAGGTCGTCGGACCTTCGAACCGCACCAAGACCTTCGTCAACGCCCGGGTGGGGCTGCTCAGGCTCGACCACACCGATCTGTGGCTGGGCCCCTCGGCCGGCCCGCGCCTGGTGACGTACGTCCCCTCGGACGAGGAATCCCGGCGGGGGCTGGAACGGCTGCTGGAGTCGGCCCTCGCCGAGGTTCGAGCGGGCGGTACGCGCCCCGCACGGGCCGCATCCGTGCCGCCGTCCGGGTGCGGGACAATGGGGCCATGACCACGCTCGCCCCCTCCCTCCCGCTGCTCCGGATCGGCCCGCACACCGTGCAGCCGCCGGTCGTGCTCGCCCCCATGGCCGGCATCACCAACGCGCCCTTCCGCACCCTGTGCCGAGAGTTCTCCGGCGGCAAGGGGCTGTTCGTCAGCGAGATGATCACCACGCGGGCGCTGGTCGAGCGCAACGAGAAGACCATGCAGCTCATCCACTTCGACGCGAGCGAGACACCGCGCTCCATCCAGCTGTACGGGGTGGACCCGGTCACCGTCGGCAAGGCGGTCCGCATGATCGTCGACGAGGACCTCGCCGACCACATCGACCTGAACTTCGGCTGCCCGGTCCCCAAGGTCACCCGTAAGGGCGGCGGCTCCGCGCTCCCGTACAAGCGGCCCCTGCTCCGCGCGATCCTCCGTGAGGCCGTCGCACAGGCGGGCGAGCTCCCGGTCACCATCAAGATGCGCAAGGGCATCGACGACGACCACACCACCTACCTCGACGCCGGGCGCATCGCCGTAGAGGAAGGCGTCACGGCTGTCGCCCTGCACGGCAGGACCACCGCCCAGCACTACGGCGGCACGGCCGACTGGGACGCCATCGCGCGCCTCAAGGAGCACGTCCCCGAGATCCCCGTCCTCGGCAACGGCGACATCTGGAGCGCCGACGACGCCCTGCGGATGATGCGCGAGACGGGCTGTGACGGAGTCGTCGTCGGCCGGGGCTGCCTGGGGCGTCCCTGGCTCTTCGGGGACCTGGTCAGCGCCTTCGAGGGCACGGGGGCGAGGCAGGCGCCGCCCCTGCGCCAGGTCGCGGACGTCATGCTGCGCCACGCGACGCTGCTGGGGGAGTGGATCGGCGACGAGAGCCGCGGCGTGATCGACTTCCGCAAGCACGTGGCCTGGTACCTCAAGGGCTTCGCCGTCGGCTCGGACATGCGCAGGAGGCTCGCGGTCACCTCGTCCCTGGAGGAGCTGGGCGGCCAGCTCCGGGAGCTCGACCTGGACCAGCCCTGGCCGGACGGCGCGGACGGCCCCCGAGGGCGCACCTCCGGCAACAACCGGGTGGCACTGCCGGACGGCTGGCTCAAGGACCCGTACGACTGCGCGGGCGTGAGCGCCGACGCGGAGCTGGACACCTCGGGCGGCTGAGCACCGCTCCTGGGCAGGGGCACCGAGTGCCCCAGGTAAAGGTTGCTCAGATGAGCGGTTATTTCTCGTGGAATCCGGCGCCCGCCCCGTCGATTCCTCGGTGAGGGTGCGCGCCCGGGTGCCTCCCGAGACATCTGATCACGTTCGGTTGGCGGCGTGTAGCTCTCGGGTGATCTCGCGCCGACGTCCAGGCGTCCGGATGATGACATCTGAGCGCGGGTGAGGGCGTGATTCTCGCCACCCTTGAGGGGTGTTTGGCTCAGATGAGCGCTCTTCTGGATGCTGTACTTCTCAAATGATGGCACTGGGTGCCAGGTGCGTGTACTTTGATCGATCAAAGCATCCATGACTCACTGTGTATAGATCGCTCGTTTCCGCGCACTGTTCGTGATACTGACTTCAAGAAGTGAAGGGTCTCCCCCTTCGTGCGGTACCGGCGCGCCACTTTCGATCTGCTGGCGGACGGGTGGTTGAGGCCTCATGACGCGCAGGTGGCCGTACCCAGACACCTTCGATCTGGGTATGTTCCTCGCCGTCAGGGCAGCCACCGCGTCCTCGAGGAGTCGAGACCCGTGTCGGAAAACAAAGATCCCCAGAAGTTCGTCTACGACTTCACCGAGGGCAACAAGGATCTGAAAGATCTTCTGGGCGGCAAGGGTGCCAACCTCGCCGAGATGACCAACCTCGGGCTGCCCGTCCCTCCGGGCTTCACCATCACCACCGAGGCCTGCAAGGTCTACCTCGACAGCGGTGACGAGCCGGCCGAGCTGCGCGACGAGGTCGGTGCGCACCTCGAGGCCCTCGAGAAGCGGATGGGCAAGAACCTCGGCCAGGCCGACGACCCGCTGCTGGTCTCCGTCAGGTCCGGTGCGAAGTTCTCGATGCCCGGCATGATGGACACGGTCCTCAACATCGGCCTCTCCGACGCCTCGGTCGTGGGCCTCGCCGCTCAGGCCGGCGACGAGCGCTTCGCCTGGGACTCGTACCGGCGCCTCATCCAGATGTTCGGCAAGACCGTGCTCGGGGTCGACGGCGACCTCTTCGAGGAGGCGCTGGAGGCCGCGAAGGAGGCCAAGGGCGTCACGGTCGACGTGGACCTCGACGCGGCCGACCTGAAGAAGCTGGTCAAGCAGTTCAAGAAGATCGTCAGCCGGGACGCCGGACGGGACTTCCCGCAGGATCCGCGCGAGCAGATGGACCTGGCCATAAAGGCGGTCTTCGACTCGTGGAACACCGACCGGGCCAAGCTCTACCGCCGCCAGGAGCGCATCCCCGGCGACCTCGGCACGGCCGTCAACATCTGTTCGATGGTCTTCGGTAACCTCGGCCCCGACTCCGGTACGGGCGTCGCCTTCACCCGTGACCCGGCCAGCGGCCACCAGGGCGTCTACGGCGACTACCTCCAGAACGCGCAGGGCGAGGACGTCGTCGCGGGCATCCGCAACACGGTGCCGCTCGCCGAGCTGGAGTCGATCGACAAGGCGTCGTACGACCAGCTGATGAAGATCATGGAGACGCTGGAGACCCACTACAAGGATCTCTGCGACATCGAGTTCACCATCGAGCGCGGTCAGCTCTGGATGCTCCAGACCCGGGTCGGCAAGCGCACCGCCGGTGCCGCCTTCCGGATCGCCACCCAGCTCGTCGACCAGGGCCTCATCGACGAGGCGGAGGCGCTCCAGCGGGTCAACGGCGCCCAGCTCGCCCAGCTGATGTTCCCGCGTTTCGACGACGAGGCCAGCACCGTGCTCCTGGGCAGGGGCATCGCCGCGTCCCCGGGCGCGGCCGTCGGCAAGGCCGTCTTCGACTCGTACACGGCCGTCAAGTGGTCGCGTTCGGGCGAGAAGGTCATCCTCATCCGCCGCGAGACCAACCCCGACGACCTCGACGGCATGATCGCCGCCGAGGGCATCCTGACCTCGCGCGGCGGCAAGACCTCGCACGCCGCCGTCGTCGCCCGCGGCATGGGCAAGACCTGTGTGTGCGGCGCCGAGGAGATCGAGGTCGACACCAAGCGCCGCAGGCTGACGGTCGGTACGACCGTCGTCGAGGAGGGCGACGTGGTCTCCGTCGACGGCTCCACCGGCAAGGTGTACCTCGGTGAGGTGCCCGTCGTACCGTCCCCGGTCGTCGAGTACTTCGAGGGCCGCATGCACGCGGGCGCCGACGACGCTGACGAGCTGGTCGCCGCCGTGCACCGGATCATGGCGTACGCCGACCGGGTGCGTCGTCTCCGGGTACGGGCGAACGCGGACAACGCCGAGGACGCCTCGCGGGCCCGACGCTTCGGCGCCCAGGGCATCGGGCTGTGCCGCACGGAGCACATGTTCCTCGGCGAGCGCCGCGAGATGGTCGAGAAGCTGATCCTCGCGGACACCGACGACGAGCGCGAGGCCGCTCTGGCCGCGCTCCTGCCGCTCCAGAAGGCCGACTTCATCGAGCTGTTCGAGTCGATGGACGGGCTGCCCGTCACCGTCCGGCTGCTCGACCCGCCGCTGCACGAGTTCCTGCCCGACATCACGGAGCTCTCCGTCCGGGTCGCGCTCGCGGAGTCCCGTAAGGACGCCAACGAGAACGATCTGCGCCTGCTCCAGGCCGTGCACAAGCTGCATGAGCAGAACCCGATGCTGGGCCTGCGCGGTGTCCGTCTGGGCCTGGTCATCCCGGGGCTGTTCGCGATGCAGGTCCGTGCGATCGCGGAGGCCGCCGCGCAGCGCAAGAACGCCAAGGGCGACCCGCGCCCCGAGATCATGATCCCGCTCGTCGGCACGGTCCAGGAGCTGGAGATCGTCCGCGAGGAGGCCGACCGGGTCATCGCGGAGGTCGAGGCGGCCACCGGTACCGAGCTGAAGCTGAGCATCGGCACGATGATCGAGCTGCCCCGGGCCGCACTGACCGCCGGTCAGATCGCCGAGGCCGCGCAGTTCTTCTCCTTCGGCACGAACGACCTCACCCAGACGGTGTGGGGGTTCTCCCGCGACGACGTGGAGGCCTCGTTCTTCACCGCGTACCTGGAGAAGGGCATCTTCGGGGTGTCGCCGTTCGAGACGATCGACAAGGACGGCGTCGGCGCACTCGTCCGCAGCGCCGTCGAAGCCGGCCGGGCCACCCGCCCGGATCTCAAGCTCGGCATCTGCGGTGAGCACGGCGGGGACCCCGAGTCGGTGCACTTCTTCCACGAAGTGGGCCTGGACTACGTCTCCTGCTCGCCGTTCCGCATTCCGGTCGCCCGGCTGGAAGCGGGCCGGGCCGCCGCCGAATCGCGGGGCAGCGACAGCCGCTGAGCACCGGCGCTCAGCGCCCGAAACGACTCCGGACGCCGCCGGCGGATCACAAGGACCCTCACCGGTCCGACGGCGGAGCCGGATTACCCGGAAGCGGCGGCGCCCTGTGCGGGGGTGCCGCCGCTTCGTCAATGGAAAGGCGAACCCGTCGAGGTAGTTGGCTTTTCACCGTTCGCTGCGCAAATCGGGGCCTGGGTGCGGCCCGGGGATCCCCACCCCCGGGCCGCACCCGCTTACCCCTGCCGGGCACGGAGCCGCACCGTCGCTCACCGCCGCCGAACGGGTAAAGCCCCCCACGGCCCTCACCCGCTCATTCGGTGTCGCCGGATGCGCACCCGACGTCGTACAGCTTTTCGGGTGGCGGGGATGAGGGCGAGACATTTCAACTGTGGCCGAAACCCCGTGGTGACCTCCTGTGACGGTGTGCATACCCTTCGGCAGGGGGAATTGCGAGTGCAACAGGTGGGGGATCGGTGCTGCGTATCCATGTGTCCGGAGTGGACCTTTCGCGCGTGCGGATGGCCACGAGGCCGGACGCGATGTGGGAGACCATTCTCAGTTTTCACCGGTTGAGAGACCGGCGGGGTTCCACGGTGTTCGGAAAATGGCGCCAGGAATCCCGCGCCCGGTTGAATGGTGAAACACGTCTGCTGTCCGCGGTCGTTCCGCCCCGCGGTTATTTCCCCGACTTTTTGACGCCTTCCGGGGGAGGCGCCGAGCCCCTCGGGCTCGATGCCGGAATGGAGGTGCTGCGGGACACACCCGCGGACCGTATCCGGGAGGAACTCGGGCTGCTGACAGGGAGCGCGCCCTTCGCGCGACGACCGTCCGGCGGGCACCCGCCCGATGCCCTGCCGGAGGAGCTCGCCGAAGGGCGCACGGAGCCGCTCGGCCGTCTCATCTCCTCCCTGCGCGCCTATCACCGCGCCGCGGTCGAGCCGTACTGGCCGCACATCCGGGCGAGCGTCGAGGCCGACCGGGCCGTCCGGGGCCGCGCCCTGCTGGACGGCGGCACGGACGAGCTGCTGGCCACCCTGCCGCCCATGATCCGCTGGCGCGCCCCCGTGCTGGAGGCGGACTATCCCGTCGACAGGGAACTGCGCCTCGACGGGCGGGGTCTGCTCCTGCAGCCGTCGTACTTCTGCCGGGGTACTCCCGTCGTCTGCCGTGACCCGGGTCTCCCACCGGTCCTCGTCTACCCGGTCACCCACCCCGGAGCCCCGGCCGTCGCCGAGCCCGGCCCCTGGCTCGGCCGGCTCGTGGGGCACACCCGCTCCGCGGTCCTGCGGGCCATAGGCAACGGCTGTACGACGAGCGAGCTGGCACGCAGGACCGGGGTCTCGCTGGCCTCCGCGAGTCAGCACGCCTGTGTGCTGCGCGAGGCCGGACTGGTCCGTACCCTGCGCCACGGCAGCTCGGTCCTGCACACCCTCACCCCGCTGGGCGCCGCCCTGATCAGGGGCGGAGCCCCGCTCGCGGTGCCCTGAGGAACTGCTCGCGCCCGGAGCGATGAGTTCCGCGCGCCGCCGTCGTCTACCTCTCGTAAGCGCTCGGACGGAGCGCGTGGGAGCACCCCGGAGTGCTGGACGGAAGAGTGGAACCATCATGACTCAGCCTCAGATGATCTTCGTCAACCTGCCGGTCAAGGACCTCGAGACGTCGAAGAACTTCTTCTCGAAGCTCGGCTTCGGCTTCAACCCGCAGTTCAGCGACGAGACGACGGCGTGTCTGGTCATCAGCGACACGATCTTCTCGATGCTCATCAGCGAGCCGCGCTTCAAGGAGTTCACCAAGAAGGAGATCGCCGACGCGTCGAGGACGACCGAGGTCCTCGTCGCCCTCAGCGCGGACAGCCGCGAGAAGGTCGACGAGATGGCCGACGCGGCGCTGGCCAACGGCGGGTCGCTCGCCAACGACCCGATGGACGAGGGCTTCATGTACGGCCGTTCGTTCCAGGACCCGGACGGCCACATCTGGGAGGTCGTATGGATGTCCCCGGAGGCCGTGGCCAACGGCGGCCAGGCCTGAGAGCGGTCCGGGGCAGCGGCGGCACCGCCGCTGCCCCCGGGAAGCGGGCTCAGCCGCGGAACGGCCCCGTGACCTCGTAGGTGATGCCGCCGGACGAGCTCCCGCTGGTCCCGCGCTGCGAGGAGAAGTAGAGCCGCCTGCCGTCCGGTGAGAAGGCCGGACCGGTGATCTCCGACCCCGACTGGCCGCTGATCCGCAGGAACGGGGCGACGGTGTCGTCCGGGGTGATCAGGCAGATCTCCATGTTCCCGCCGTCCTCCGCGACGTACAGGTCACCGGAGGCGGCGCGGGTGACGTTGTCGACGCCGGTCAGCGGGGCGCCACCCGTGACGAGCGAGTCGTCGTAGACGAGCGAGAGGGACGAGGCGTTCGCGTCGTACGCCCACACCCGGTTGTCGCCCTTGGTGGTGAACCAGCAGGTGCCCGCCGCGTAGAAGCAGCCCTCGCCGCCGTTGAACACCTTGGCGCCGGAGACCTGGTAGCGGGTCTGGGTGGGCGATCCGTCCGGGTCGGGAACCGTCGTCCAGGTCACCGGGCCCGAGGTCCCGGTGCCCGCCACCAGTACCTGGAGCGTGCCGGACGAGAGGGTGCCCCACGTGGTGGGACGGAAGCGGTAGAAGCGGCCGTCCGTCTCGTCCTCGGTCAGGTAGACGTAGCCGTGGTCGGGGTCCGCGGCCGCCGCCTCGTGCTTGAACCGGCCCATCGCGGGACGCTGCACGGCGGCGTCCACCCCCCACGGGTCGGTCTCGTACACGAAGCCGCGGGTGACCTCCTCGCAGGAGAGCCACGTGTTCCACGGGGTGCGGCCGCCGGCGCAGTTGGTGTTCGTGCCGGACAGGATCCGGTAGGCGGAGGTGACGGTGCCCGAGGAGTTGAATCGCACCGCGCTCGCCCCGCCGCCGCTGCTCGCGGACACCTCCGCGTTGGAGACGTAGATCCAGCCGCCGCCGTCGGTGAAGGTGGCGCCGCCGTCCGGTGCGCTGTGCCAGGTGTACGAGGTGCCGGGGACGGTCTGCCCCGAGCGCGCGATGATCCTGCTGGTGAAACCGCTCGGCAACAGGATGCCGTTGCTGTTGGCCGCCTGCAGCGCACCGTAGGGGCCGACGGCAGGCTGGGCCGGGTCGGCGAAGGCGGCACCCCGCCACAGGGTGCCGCCGAATGCCGCCGCCGAGCTGCCGATCACCGCTGTGCGCAAGAAGGTCCGACGTTCCACGATCACTCCACGGGTGACGTGCGGGCCCGCCGGACCGGCCGGTGCGGCGGGACGAACGTCAGGACGATAGAGGCGCGTAGTTGACGGAGCGGCAACGGCCGGTGAACGGAACGGAGTCAGTCCGCGCGGACCGGGAAGACCGGCACGGTGACGTCGTCGTCGTCCAGGCAGGCACCCGTCTCCAGGTCGAAGCGCTGCTTCAGCAGCGGCGACGCGACGAACGGCCGGCCCTCCGCGGAACCGACCAGGCCGCGGGAGAGGACGTACGCACCGGTGAACGGGTCACGGTTGTCGATCGCGTACGCGCGCCCCGACCGGTCCACGAACAGGGCGACCTGGCGGCCGTCCGGGAGGAGCGCCGCCACACCACGGCCGGGGGTCAGCAGCGCACGGTCGCAGACCGTGAGCCAGCCCTCCCCGTCCGCGAGCTGGATCGTCCGGGTGTCCTGCGCCGTTTCCATCGTCCGGGTCGTCATCAGGAGGGGGTCCCTTCAAGAGTACGGATGGCGAGCACCGGGCCCGCGAGGATGTCCAGGTCCGGCTTGACCTGGTCGCGCTCCGGGACGAACTTGACCGAGGGGTCGGGGGCGTCGGGGGCGTTCACGAAGGTGACGAAGCGCCGCAGCCGCTCCGGGTCGTTGATGGTCTCGGCCCACTCGTCGCGGTAGCCGGCGACGTGGTCGGCCATCAGCCGTTCCAGCTCGTCGCAGAGGCCCAGCGAGTCGTGGACGACGACGTCCCGGACGTGGTCCAGGCCGCCCTCGATCCGGTCCAGCCAGGTCGAGGTGCGCTCCAGACGGTCCGCCGTGCGGATGTAGAACATCAGGAACCGGTCGATCAGCCGGACCAGTTCGGCGTCGGAGAGGTCCTGGGCGAGCAGGTCCGCGTGGCGCGGGGTCGCACCGCCGTTGCCTCCCACGTAGAGGTTCCAGCCCTGTGCCGTGGCGATGATCCCGAAGTCCTTGCCACGGGCCTCCGCGCACTCCCGGGCGCAGCCCGAGACCGCCGACTTCAGCTTGTGCGGGGAACGCAGCCCCCGGTAGCGGAGCTCCAGGTCGATGGCCATCTTCACCGAGTCCTGCACGCCGTAGCGGCACCAGGTCTGCCCCACACAGGACTTGACCGTGCGCAGCGACTTCCCGTACGCGTGCCCGGACTCGAAGCCGGCGTCCACCAGCCGGGTCCAGATCAGCGGCAGCTGGTCCACGCGCGCGCCGAACAGGTCGATGCGCTGGCCGCCGGTGATCTTCGTGTAGAGCCCGAAGTCCCGGGCCACCTCGCCGATCACGATCAGCTTCTCCGGGGTGATCTCACCGCCGGGGATGCGCGGCACGATCGAGTACGAGCCGTTGCGCTGGAGGTTGGCCAGGAAGTGGTCGTTGGTGTCCTGCAGGGCCGCCTGCTCGCCGTCCAGGACGTAGCCGCTCGCGCCGACCGTCGGCGCCAGCGAGGCGATGACCGAGCCGACCGTGGGCTTGCAGACCTCGCAGCCGTCACCGCCGCGGGCCGCCTCACGGCCGTGCGAGTCGAGGAGGTCGGCGTACGTCGTGATGCCGAGGGTGCGGACGATCTCGTACAGCTCGCTACGGGTGTACGCGAAGCAGCCGCACAGCCCCTGGTCCTCGGGCTGCGGCAGCAGCTGGCCGATGACCTTGACGCAACTGCCGCAGCCCGTACCGGCCTTGGTGCACTTCTTCACCTCGGGCAGCGTCGTGTGCTCGCAGATCGCGCCCTTGGTCACGTTGTGGCAGGAGCAGATCACGGCTTCGTCGGGCAGTGAGGACGGGCCGAGCGTGACCGGGCCGCCCGCACCGGCCGGCAGCACCAGCTGCTCCGGGGCGACGGGCAGGACCGTGCCGGTCATCGGCCGCAGCGTGCCGTACTGGTCGGCGTCACCGACCAGGACACCGCCGAGCAGCGTGCCGTCCTGGCCGATCACCAGCTTCTTGTAGACACCCGAGCGGGAGTCCGCGTACACGACGTCGAGGCAGCCCTCGGCCGCGCCGTGCGCGTCGCCGAAGGAGGCGACGTCCACACCGAGCAGCTTCAGCTTCGTGGAGAGGTCGGCGCCGGTGAAGGAGGCCGCGTTGCCCGCGATCACCTCGGCGACCGCCACCGCCATCTCGTAACCCGGCGCCACCAGCCCGTAGACCCGGCCGTCCGAGGCCAGCGCGCACTCACCGATCGCGAAGACGTCGCTGTCGGAGGTACGGCACTCCTCGTCGACGATGACGCCGCCGCGCGGGCCGACCGCCAGACCGCAGTCGCGGGCCAGCTGGTCCCGGGGGCGTACACCGGCGGAGAAGACGACGAGGTCCGTCTCGAGCGAGGAACCGTCGGACAGCGCCATGCCGTCGACCCGGCCGTCCTCGCCCGCGGTGACCTCCTGGGTGCCGACGCCCGTGTGGACGGAGAGGCCCATGTTCTCGATGGTGCGCAGCAGCGCCGCACCGCCGCCGTCGTCGACCTGGACCGGCATCAGCCGGGGCGCGAACTCCACGACGTGCGTGTCGAGTCCGAGACCCTTCAGCGCGCCCGCGGCCTCCAGGCCGAGCAGCCCGCCGCCGACGACCGCGCCGGTCTTCGCGTTCTTCGCGTACTCCTCGATCGCGAGGAGGTCCTCGATGGTGCGGTAGACGAAGCAGCCCTCGGCGTCCTTGCCGGGAACGGGCGGGACGAAGGGGTACGAGCCGGTGGCCAGCACCAGCGTGTCGTAGGAGAAGGTCTCCCCGGAGCGCGCGGTGACGGTGCGCGCCTCACGGTCGACGCTCTCCGCCGGGTCACCGACGCGCAGCTCGACGCCGTGCCGCTCCATGAAGCCCGGCTCGACGAGTGAGAGGTCCTCCGGCGTCTTCCCGGAGAAGTACGAGGTCAGCTGCACCCGGTCGTACGCGGGGCGGGGCTCCTCGCAGAGCACGACGACCCTGGCGGTGCCCGCGGCGGCGGTCAGACCGCGGTCGGCGAGCGCTTCCAGGAACCGCTGTCCGACCATGCCGTGCCCGACGACCACGATCGTCGGCACGCCCGCGGTGGGGGAGGTCGGGGGAGTGGACACCGGCATCAGAAGCCTCCGTCGTTGGTGAGCAGGTGGAGCAGGGACATGTCGGCGGGGAGGGGGTCGTCGTCCTGCCAGGTCCGGGCGAGGGTGCCGACCGCGGCGAGATCGCCGAACAGCACCCCGCCGGCCAGCCGGTCGCCCCGGACGACGACCGTGCGATAGGCGCCCCGGGTGGCGTCGGCCAGCCGGATCACGTCGTCGCCGGGCATCGGGCGGGAGTCGCCGAAGGCGGCCAGGTCGAGGTTGCCGGCGGGGACGGTGGCCCCGGCGGCGGAGGGGGAGCGCAGGGTGAGCCGGGTGAGGGCCCTGGTGCCCCCGTAACGGGCGGGGCGTCCGGCCAGCACCTCGGCCAGTACGTCGGCCTGTTCGAGCGCGGCACCCGCCAGGCCGTAGACCGTCCCGTCGTGTTCGGCGCAGTCACCGACGGCGTGGATGTACGGATCCGAGGTGCGCAGCTCGTCGTCCACGACGACGCCCTTGCGGACCTCGAGCCCGGCCGCCTGCGCCAGGCCCGTCCTGGGGCGGACCCCGCAGGCCAGGACCGTGATCTCGGCCTCCAGCTCGTAGCCGTCGGCCAGCTCCACGGCCCGCACCGCCGGTGCGTCACCGTCGGCGCAGCGCAGCCCGCGCACCCGGCACTCGGTGTGCACCTCGACGCCGAGGGCCTCCAGGTGACGGCGCAGCATCCCGGCCGCCTCGGAGTCCAGCTGCCGCTCCATGAGGTGCTCGCCCTGCTGGGCCAGCACCACCTGGGCGCCGCACTCGGCCAGCGCACGCGCGGCCGACACCCCGAGGAGCCCGCCGCCGATGACGACGGCGCGCACGCCGGGGCGTACCGCGGCACGCAGGGCCAGGCAGTCGTCGAGGGTGCGGAACGGATGAACCCCGTCCGGCAGCGTGTGGCCGAGGCCCCGCAGCGGCGGGAGCACCGGGTTGGAGCCGGTGGCCAGCACCAGACGCTCGTACCCGATGACGCTGCCGTCGTCGCAGTGCACCAGCCGGTCCGCCCGGTCGATCCGCACGACCCGCACCCCGCGCCGCACCTCGGTGGGCGGCAGCGCGATCACGTCCGGCTCGTACCGGCCGGCGAGCACCTCGGCCAGCAGCACCCTGTTGTACGGTGCGTGCGCCTCCTCGCCGATGACGGTGACACCGGGGACCCGGGCGGCGAGCCGCGCGCCCGCCATCCCGGCGCCGATCACCACCACCCGTGCCGCGTTCTCCGTCTGTGTCCTCATGTCCAAGAGAGTGCGCGGCGGGTGTTACCCGACCGCATCTCTCCTGTTTCCCGGGGGGAACCTTGCGCTCAGCGCGTCATGACGCGCTGTGTGAGGGCCGGAGGTGACCGTTCGGACGGCGCGGCCACCACCTGTTCAGGGCGAGGCGCAATTAGTTGGACGGTGCACCCACCACGTGCTTAGGGTCATGGTCATGCCCGAGATAACGCTCACCACCCTGGTCCTCCTCTGTCTGGCAGCCCTGGCGGCCGGCTGGATCGACGCCGTGGTGGGCGGCGGCGGGCTCCTCCTCCTGCCCGCCCTGCTGCTGGGCCTCCCGCACGTCCCGGCCGCCTACGTTCTCGGCACCAACAAGGCCGTCGCCATCGCCGGCACCTCGGGCGCCGCCGTCACCTACGTACGCAAGGCGCCCGTCCAGGTGGGGACGGCCGTACGCATCGGGCTCATGGCGCTCGTGGGATCGATGACCGGCGCCTTCTTCGCCGCGGGCATCAGCAGCGACGTGCTGCGCCCGGTGATCATGGTGGTGCTGCTCGCCGTCGCGGCCTTCGTGCTGATGCGGCCGTCCTTCGGTACGGCGGCGGCGGGCGACGGCCCGGACAAGAAGGTCACCCGGGCGCGCGCGGTCACCGCGATCGTGCTGGTCGGCGGCGGTATCGGCTTCTACGACGGACTGTTCGGGCCCGGCACGGGCACGTTCCTGGTGCTGGCGCTGACCGCCGTGCTCCACCTCGACCTGGTCACCGCGTCCGCCACGGCCAAGATCGTGAACGTCTGCACCAACGCCGGCGCGCTGGCGATGTTCGCCTACCAGGGCACCGTCCTGTGGCAGCTGGCCGTGCTGATGGCCGTATTCAATCTGGCGGGCGGCATGTTCGGGGCGCGGATGGCTCTCAGGAAGGGCAGTGGCTTCGTCCGAGGGGTCCTGCTGGTCGTGGTGTTCTCGCTGGTCGCCAAGCTCGGCTTCGACCAGTGGACGTCTTGATCACCGCACCTCGGTGAGGTGGGCGTACGCCACCACGTTGCCCAGGTAGCCCCTCTCACGGGTGAAACCGCCGCCGCAGGTGATCAGCCGCAGCGAGGCCTGAGCGGTGGCGCCGTAGACCCGGTGGTCCGGGAACTCGTCCTTCTCGTACACCTCGACCGCGTCGACCGAGAAGACGGCGGTGCGGCCGTCCCCCCGGTCGATCTCGACCCCGGCCCCCTTCTTCAGGGATCCGAGGGCGTAGAAGACGGAAGGCCCCTCCGCGTTGTCGACATGACCGGCGACTATCGCGGTGCCCTTGGCGCCGGGCGGCGTGCCGCCCTCGAACCAGCCCGCGAGGTTACGGTCCTCGGCGGGCGGTGTGTCGAGGCTGCCGTCCGAGGCCAGCCCGAGCCCCGTCATGGGCGCGTCCACGCCGATGCCCGGGATGCGGATCCTGACCGGTTCGGAGGGACGCAGCGGTGCGGCGACCCGCGTACCCGGCCGTGGCTCGGAGCCCGCCGCGAAGGCCTCGGCGGTGGACGGCTGCGGGGCGACGGTCCGGGTGACCGCGCCGTTGTGGACCAGCCATATGCCGCACAGCGCGGTGATGCCCACCAGCCAGGCCCTTGCCTTCAGTGCCGTCCTGTCCACGTCTCGTCCTCTGCCGGTCGCCCTCAGTGGTGCCGGCCGCCCGCGCGACGGCGGCGCAGGAGCAGGGCACCGGCGACGGCCGCCGCCCCGACGAGGCCGGCGCCCGCGGCGAGCTGGGCGGTGTCAGGGGCGGCGCTGCCGCCGACCCCCGTCCCGACGTGCCCGGAGGGCCGGCTGGGACTGGGCGCGGTCGTGGGCCGGTGCCCCGGGGGCACGGGCGGCTTCGCGGATCCCGGGTCGGTCGCGGACGGGGGTTCCGGATGGGTCCCCGGCTTCGTACCGGGTGCCGTCCCCGTCCCCGTGCCCGTCCCCGGCTGCCGGCTCGTTCCGGCCTCGTCCCCGGTCCCCGCCTCGCCCTCCTCCGTCTCCGGCCAGGAGGGTCCCGAAGCCGCTGCGGGATCCAGGCCGTCAACCGGGTCCGGAGCGGCGGCCGGGTCCAGGCCGTCAACCGGGTCCGGGCCGCCCACCGGATCCGGGCCGCCCACCGGGTCGAGGCCCGGCGCCCGGTCGACCGCCCCCAGGTCCTCCTCCTGCGCTGCCGCCTCGCCGCTGTAGCAGAAGGCCGCAGGGTCGGAGCCTGCCGCGCCCTCGGGCCCGCAGTCCGCAGCCCCGGGTGCGGCCGTCGCCGCAATGACCTCCGGCCTGCCGAGGCCGCCCGAGGACGAGGACGAGGACGCTGACGCGGACGGGGCGACGAGGCCGAGCGCGGCGGCGGTGAGGGCCGCGGCGGCGGTACCGGTCACGAGACGGGCGGGGCTGCGCATGGAAATCCTCCGGGCAGACGGATGTGTCCTGCCTCCGAGGTAACGGGCCTGGCCCCTCGGCCGCATTCTGACGTATAGTCAGCTTTCACCCGGTCGGACCTGCTCGGTGCGCCCGTACGTCGGCCCGGTGCAGGTCGCGGCGGTGAAGGAAGTCGCAGGGCCCGCCCGGCGCCGACCGGGTGACCACCCCTCGCGTCGGTGTGACGCAGGTCACACGAATGGGTTCGCATCGGCCGGGCACACGGTCTGTACCCCCCACGGGACGGCAGCCCCCCCGCCGATCCCCCGGCAACCGCCCTCACCGGCCCACCCCCCCCCGGGCCGCTGAGGGCGGTGTCATGTCTTCCCCGTCTCAGGCCCCGCGAGGACCACTCCCGTCCGTCGCGGACCAGGTGATGTCCGGCGGGCGTACCCGGGCGCACCGCGGCCGGCCCCTGTCGTCGCTGAGGCGCAGTCGCGCGGTGAGGTGGCCCGTCCGTGAGGCGGCCTCCAGGACCTCCGGGGCGATGTCACTCATCATCAGTTTGGCCCGGCGGAACATGGTGAAGGTGCCGGAGTCGTCCACCGTGCCCCAGGACAGGTAGACGAAGCGCCCCCCGAGCCGGTTCTGGACGTACGGCCCCGACACCTCGATGCCCTCCGCGGTGGATACGGCGGTGCAGTCCAGGTCCCAGGAGGCGTGCGCCGCGTCGCCGGGACGCACGCCGAGCAGCTCGCCGGGCCGGTCCTTGCGCTGCACGCCGACGTGGATGTTGTCGAAACCGGCGAAGTCGGTGTCAGGGCCGCAGGTGCGGCCCGGGAGTTCTGAGGCTTCGATATGGATCTGCATGGACCCATGGTCCCGCATGCCGAGGAGGTCAGACGGTCTCGCGAGGAGTGTCCTCGTACACCTGCCCGAGCAGCCCCATCAGGTTCTCGTCGACGTCGAAGGGCGTGTCGTCGATCCGGTGGACCGGCGCGATGCCCTGCGAGTTGGTGACGAACGCGGCCCGGTACGCGCCCAGCCCGTCCAGGGTCACCCCGCGTCGCACGGAGGGCCGGCCCGTCCGCGCGAGCCCGCTCTCCAGCAGCGCCATCGTGATGCCGGTCAGCGCCGGTGCGTCCGGCCAGACCACCGACGTGCCGTCCCAGAAGCCGATGTTGGTGATCGCTCCCTCGGTCACCATGCCGCCGGGCGAGGTCAGCAGCGCCTCGTCGAAGCCCGCCCGCCGGGCCTGCTGCCCGTAGTAGGTCTGTCCGAACTCCCCGGGGCGCTTGATGTGCGGCACGGAGCGGGCGAACGGGACCGACATCAGGCTCTTCGGCGCACCGTCCATCCGGACCGGCTCCCGGACCGTCACCATGGGTACCGTCGCCGTGCTGTCCGGCGGCAGGAAGCCGTGCACCCGGACCGACGCGTCCCGGGCCCGGGTGCTGTCGAGCGCGTGCCCGATCAGCGCACGCACCCGTTCCCCGTCCAGGGGCAGTCCGAACAGCTCCCGGTTCGCGGAGTCCAGCCGGTCCAGGTGCAGGGCGAGTCCGCGCACCGTGCGGTCCCTGACCTGCATCGCGGTGAAATGGCCGTAACCGGCGAAGGCGGGGATCCGCAGGTCCTCCGCGGTCGCGGGGCGGCCGTCGAACTCGACGTAATGGTCCGGCGCGGGAATCGTCATGACCTCCAGCGTAGATGCCGGATGCCGGGAAGCGGCACTTGACCTCAATCGTGGTTGAGGGGCGAGGCTGCGGTGCATGGACCTCAACACACCTGCTCCCCCCTCGTCCGACACCGCCCCGCTGAAGGTGGCCGTCATCCTCGGCAGCAACCGCGAGGGCCGCTTCGGGCCCGTCGTCGCCGCATGGTTCCTCGGGCGGGCGGCCGGCCGCCCGGACATCGAGACCGAGCTGATCGATGTCGCCGAGACCGAGCCGCCCGCCACCGGAGCCGCGGAGGCGACCCCGCGGCTGGCACGCGCCGACGCCTTCGTCGTACTGACCCCCGAGTACAACCACTCCTACCCTGCCCCGCTGAAGAACCTCATCGACCGGCACTTCACCGAATGGCAGGCCAAGCCCGTCGCGTTCGTGTCGTACGGCGGGATCTCCGGCGGCCTGCGGGCCGTCGAGCATCTGCGCCAGGTCTTCGCCGAACTCCACGCCGTCACCGTGCGGGACACCGTCTCCTTCCACAACGCGGGCGCCCTCTTCGACGACCGGGGCGTGCCCGAGGACCCGGACCAGGTCGACGGGCCGGCCAAGCGGATGCTCGACCAGCTGGTCTGGTGGGGTCGCGCCCTGCGTGAGGCCAGGGCCCGGCACCCGTACGGTGTCTGACGCTTCGGGGACCGACAATCGAGGGGTCACGGACGCCGAGAACGAGGAGACCCGGGGATGACCGAGCCCGCATGGCTGGCCGTACTGACCACGACGGACAGCGAGGAGAAGGCCCACACCCTGGCCCGGGGCGCGGTGGACGCGCGGCTCGCCGCCTGCGCCCAGATCTCGGCGCCCGTCACCTCCGTCTACCGGTGGCAGGGGGCTGTCGAGACCGGCGAGGAGTGGCAGGTGCTGTTCAAGACGACGGCCGAGCGGTACGACGAGCTGGAGACCCACCTCGCCGCGGCCCACGACTACGGGACGCCGGAGATCATCGCGTTGCCCGTCGTGCGCGGCAGCGACCGCTACCTCGCCTGGGTGTCCGCGGAAACGGCGCCCGTGGCCTCGCTGTGACGGACGTCCGGCTGCCCTTCTTCGTATACGGCACGCTGCTCCCCGGAGAGCCCAACCACGACCGGTTCCTCCGGGGCCGGACCCACGAGGAACAGCCGGCCGTGCTGCCGGGCGCCCTCCTGTACGAGGGCCCCGGCTACCCGTACGCGATCGACGGCCACGGCACCGTCCACGGCGCCCTGGTCACCGCCGCGCCCGGTGCGTACACGGAACTGCTCGGGCTCCTGGACGACCTGGAGCAGTACCTCGGGCCGGGCCACCCGCGCAATCTGTACGAGCGGGTGACCCGCCGGGCGGTCCCAGGGCCGCTTCCGGACACACCCGGCGGCCGTTCCGGTGAGCCCGTCCACGCCTGGGTCTACCTCGCCGCCACCGCGGTGACCCGCTCCCTGCGCACCGGCGGCACACCCGTGCCGGGCGGCGACTGGCTCAGCCGGCGGCCTCCACCCGCACGGCGCACACCTTGAACTCCGGCATGCGCGACACCGGGTCCAGCGCAGGGTTCGTCAGGGAGTTGGCCCGGCCCTCGCCCGGCCAGTGGAACGGCATGAACACGGTGTCCTGCCGGATCGACACGGTGATCCGGGCCGGTGCCACCGCCCGCCCACGCCGCGAGGTGACCGCCACGCTCTCGCCCTCGGCCACCCCGATCCGCTCGGCGAGCCGCGGGTGCAGCTCCACGAACGGCCCGGGCGCGGCGGCGTTCAGCTCGGCCACCCGGCGGGTCTGCGCCCCCGACTGGTACTGGGACACGACCCGTCCGGTCGTCAGCACCACCGGGTACTCCGCGTCGGTCTCCTCGGCGGCGGGCCGGTGCGTGACCGGCACGAACCTGGCCCGCCCGTCGTCCGTCGCGAACCGCTCCAGGAACAGCCGAGGCGTCCCCGCGTGCTCCTCGTCCGGGCAGGGCCAGAACACCCCGTCCTCCGCCGCGATCCGGGCATAGGTGATGCCCGCGTAGTCGGCCGGCCCGCCCGCCGAAGCCCGTCGCAGTTCGTCGAAGACCTCCTCCGGATCGGCCGGGAAACCCTTCCCGTGCCCCAGGAGCCCCGCCAGCGCGTTCAGCACCTCCAGGTCGCTGCGCACCCCTTCCGGCGGAGTGACCGCACGCTGCCGCAGCAGCACCCGCCCCTCCAGGCTGGTCGTCGTCCCGTTCTCCTCCGCCCACTGCGTCACCGGCAGCACCACGTCCGCCATCGCCGCCGTCTCGGACAGCACCACATCCGCGACCGCCAGGAAGTCCAGCGACCGCAGCCGCTCCTCGACGTGCCCCGCGTTCGGCGCCGACACGACCGGATTCGACCCCATGACCAGCAGGGACCGCACATCCCGGCCCAGCGCGTCCAGCAGCTCGTACGCACTGCGCCCCGGCCCCGGCAGCGAGTCCGGGTCGACGCCCCAGACGCCGGCCACATGGCGCCGGGCCGCCGGATCCGTGAGCTTGCGGTAACCGGGCAGCTGGTCGGCCTTCTGACCGTGCTCCCGGCCGCCCTGGCCGTTGCCCTGGCCGGTCAGACAGCCGTAGCCGGACAGCGGGCGGCCCGCCCGGCCGGTGGCCAGGCAGAAGTTGATCCACGCCCCCACCGTGTCCGTGCCCTTGGCCTGCTGCTCGGGCCCCCGCGCGGTGAGCACCATCCCGCTCTCCGCCCCGCAGAACAGCTCCACCGCCTCGCGCAGCTGCGGCACGGGCACCCCGGTGAGCCGCTCCACCAGCTCCGGCCAGTGCGCCATCGCACCCGCCCGGGCCTCGTCCCAGCCGTTCGTCCGGGCGCGGACGAACTCCTCGTCCACCCGACCGTCGGCCACGACCAGATGCAGCATGCCGAGCGCGAGGGCCAGATCCGTGCCCGGCCGGGGCGCCAGGTGCAGATCGGCCTGCTCGGCGGTCCTGGTCCGGCGCGGATCGATGACGATCAGCCGCCCGCCGTTCTCCCTCAGCTCGGTCAGGTAGCGCAGCGCGGGCGGCATCGTCTCCGCGAGATTCGAGCCGACCAGGATCACGCACCCCGTCCGGGGGATGTCCTCCAGCGGGAAGGGCAGCCCCCGGTCGAGGCCGAACGCCCGCTGGTGCGCGGCAGCCGCCGACGACATGCAGAAGCGGCCGTTGTAGTCGATCTGCGAGGTGCCGAGCACCACCCGGGCGAACTTTCCGAGGGCGTACGCCTTCTCGTTGGTGAGCCCGCCCCCGCCGAACACGCCCACGGCGTCCGCGCCGTGCTCCGTCCGTGTCCCGCGCAGCCCGTCCGCGATCCGCTCCAGCGCCTCGTCCCAGCTCGCCGGCGCCAGCTCACCGCCCGCGTCGCGCACGAGGGGACCGGTCAGCCGCACACCGGCGGCGAGCACGGCGGGCGCGGTGCGTCCCTTGCCGCACAGCGCTCCCCGGTTGACCGGGAACTCGGTACGCTCGACGACCTCGACCACCCCGCCGTCGGTGACCGGTCGCAGCTTCATCCCGCACTGGAGCGCGCAGTACGGGCAGTGGGTGGACGTCTCGGTGCGGGCCATACGCCCAGCGTGCGAGGCCGGTATTACGAGTACCGGTGCGTCCGGTTACGCCCCCGGTACGCGCACCTCAGCCCGCCCCGCCCGCCGCCGTGAGGTCACCCGCCAAGCGCCTCCGCCACCCCCGGCTCCCGCGGCCCCAGGAAGTGCGGGTCCGGCTCGAACACCACGTCCAGGAGCGCCTTGCCCGCCGCGAACACCTCCCGCGTCCCGCCGTAGTACCAGGTGACATCGTGTACGTCGTCGGCCCCCACCCCGTACGCGTCGATGCCGGCGGACCGGCACAGGGCGATCGCCCGCCGTATGTGGAAGCCCTGGCTCACCAGGACGGCCCGGTCGACCCCGAATATCCTCTTGGCCCGGACACAGGAGTCCCAGGTGTCGAAACCCGCGTGGTCGCTGACGATCCGCCCGTCCGGCACCCCCCGCGCCGTGAGATACGTGCGCATGGCATCCGGTTCGTCGTACTCCACGCGGCTGTTGTCCCCGGTGACCAGCACGACCCGGACCGTGCCGGCCCTGTACAGCTCGGCCGCCGCGTCCAATCGGTGCGCGAGGTACGGCGACGGCCGCCCCTCCCACAGCCCCGCCCCGAACACCACCGCGACCTGCTGCGCCGGGGCGTCGGCCGTCGTCCGCACCCGGGCGTCGGCCGTGGTGTGCAGCCAGGCCGCCGGCGCCAGCGCCACCGCGCAGGCGACCATCAGCGCCTGCACCAGCCGCCGCTGCCCCCGCCGGGTCCGCGGCAGCCGAGGCCGTACGGCGGAGAGCCCTCGCAGGGCCGCGTGCCCCACGTCACGGAGCCTCTCCGGTGTCCTCAGCCGCATGCGGTGCCCCCCGCGCTCGTACCCGATCCCTCGGAGAAGGGGACGAACGACGCACGCGAAAGGTTCGCCGAACCGGTGTGAACAGGTACTGACACCGCACGCCCCCCTCCCGTGAGACAGAGGCAAACACCCGTCACCGGTGCGAAACGGCCCGGCAACGTGCGCCCGTCACCATCGGTTCATGACGGAGACGGCACAGGAACACCCCCGTGAACCCCTGCCCCTCGACAGCACAGCGCAACTCCTGACCCGCATCACCTCCCAGCTCGGGACGCAGCTCAGCCACGTCTCCCCGAACGGAACCCGCAGGCCCATGCACCGCATCCGAAGATCCGCCCCCACCCTGGTCGCCGTCGCGCACGGCAGCCGGGACCCGCAGGCCCTGCACACCGTCCTGGAGCTCCTGGACCGGGTGCGGGAGCTGCGGCCCGCCCTCGACGTCCGGCTCGGTCACATCGAGCTGAACGAGCCCCTGCTGCCGGACACCCTGGACGCCATCGGGCGGGGGGACGCCGTGCTCGTGCCGCTGCTGCTCGGCCGCGGACACCACGTGCGGCACGACCTGCCCCTCGCCGCGGCGGCCGCCGGCCACCTCCGGACCCGGGTGGCGGCCCCGCTCGGACCGCACCCCCTGCTCGTCGAGGCCCTGTACGAGCGTCTCCTCGAGGCCGGCTGGCGGGACGAGGACGGTACGGGCCGCAACGCCGCCGTGGTGCTCGCCGCCGCCGGGTCACGCGACCCCGACTCGGACGTCGACGCGCGCCGCACCGCCGCCATGCTCAGCGACCGCCTCGGCGGCGTACCGGTCGTCCCCGCCTACGCCTCGGCGGCCACACCCGACGTCCCGGCCGCCCTGCGCGCACTCGCCGCCCGTGGCCGCCACCGCGTGGCCCTCGCCTCGTACTTCACGGCTCCCGGCCGCTTCGCGACCGTCTCCGCCGCCGCCGCGCCGGGCATCGCCGCCGCACCGCTCGGCGCGCACCCGGCGATGGCACGCCTCCTGCTGCACCGCTACGACCAGGCCCTGACCGGCACCGCGCCCGTCTTCGGCGCCCTGATGACGCACCCGCCCCTCCTGGCCTCAGCCTGACCCTTCCTGTCGGTCCCCCGGTCTACTGTCGGGGACATGGACGGTACGCACGACCCCAGGGACACGCCCTACGGCGCCGCTGACACCGAGCGCTGGGACACCGAGCCCGACAAGCGGCCCGGCCGCACCGCGTTCCAGCGTGACCGCGCACGCGTGCTGCACTCCGCCGCCCTGCGCAGGCTCGCCGGCAAGACCCAGGTCGTCACGCCCGGCACCCGCGGCCGGGTCTGGGACGCCAGCCCCCGCACCCGCCTCACCCACTCCCTGGAGTGCGCCCAGGTCGGCCGGGAGCTCGGTGCCGCGCTCGGCTGCGACCCGGACCTCGTGGAGACGGCCTGCCTCGCCCACGACATGGGCCACCCACCCTTCGGGCACAACGGCGAACAGGCGCTCGACGACTTCGCGTCGGACTGCGGAGGCTTCGAGGGCAACGCCCAGTCGCTGCGCCTGCTGACCCGCCTCGAACCCAAGCGCTTCGTCCGCGACCCCCGCAGTGGTGAGCTCGTCAGCGTCGGACTCAACCTGACCCGGGCCGCCCTGGACGCCGCCACCAAGTACCCCTGGCCCCGGGGCGCGCACCCCACCGACCCCGGCTCACCCAAGTTCGGGGTGTACGAGGACGACCTGCCGGTCTTCGACTGGATCCGCAAGGGCGCGCCGCAGGACGGCAGATGCTTCGAGGCCCAGGTCATGGACTGGTCCGACGACGTCGCCTACTCGGTGCACGACTTCGAGGACGGACTGCACGCCGGACACATCGACCCCGGATACCTCTTCTCGGAACCGGAGCGCGCCGAGATCTGGGACGTCGCCATCGGCCGGTACGTCCCCGCGGGCACCGACCCCCAGGAGCTCGCCGACGCCCTCGACCGGCTCACCGCCCAGGAGTGGTGGCCGCACGGCTACGACGGCACCGCGGTCGCCCAGGCCCGGCTGAAGGACGCGACGAGCCAGCTCATCGGCAGGTTCTGCCTGGCCGCCGAGACCGCGACCCACGCCGCGTACGGGCCGGGCCGTCTCGGCAGATACGGCGCCGAGCTCATCGTCCCCCGCGAGGCGCGCAACGAGTGCGCCGTACTCAAGGCCGTCGCGGACCGTTACGTCATGCAGCGCGCCGAGCAGGGGGTCATCCGCGCCGGGCAGCGGATCGTCATCGCCGAGCTCGCCGCCGCCCTGACCGCCCGCGCGCCCGAAGGGCTGGAGCCTCAGTTCCGCGCCCTGTACACGGCCGCCCCCGACGACAGGGCCCGCAAGAGGGTCCTCGTCGACCAGATCGCCGCACTGACGGACGCCTCCGCCCGGTCCCTTCACGGAACACTCACGGGCATTGGGCAGACTGGACCATGACCGGGCCACATGCCAATGGCCGTGACCTGATCGGGGCACACCCTCTTTCGCCATCACGCTGCGTGCGGGACGCTCGCAGGTGGCGGCGCCGCACAGCCAAGTACTGAGGAGGCATCAAGTGGTCGACGCACATCGGACGTTCGTCATCATCGGCGGGGGGCTCACCGGAGCGAAGGCGGCCGAGACACTCCGGGCGGAGGGCTTCAGCGGCCGGGTGATCCTCATCGGCGACGAGCGCGACCATCCGTACGAGCGGCCTCCCCTGTCCAAGGGCTATCTGCTGGGCAAGGACGAACGGGACTCCGTCTTCGTCCACGAGACCGCCTGGTACGCGGGCGCCGACATCGAGCTCCACCTCGGCCAGGTGGTCACCTCCATCGACCGGGCGGGGCGGTCCGTGCAGCTCGGCGACAACACGGTCGTCCACTACGACCAGCTGCTGCTCGCCACCGGCGCCGAGCCCCGCCGCCTCGACGTCCCGGGCACCGACCTGGTCGGCGTACACCATCTGCGCCGTCTCGCCCACTCCGACCGGCTGCGCAACGTCCTCGCCGCGCTCGGCCGGGACAACGGCCACCTGGTGATCGCCGGAGCAGGCTGGATCGGCCTGGAGGTCGCCGCGGCGGCCCGCGGCTACGGCGCCGAGGTCACCGTCGTCGCCCCCTCCGCGACCCCGCTGCACCACGTCGTCGGCCCCGAGGTCGGCCAGATCTTCACCGATCTGCACGCCGAGCACGGTGTCCGTTTCCACTTCGGCGCCCGCCTCACCGAGATCACCGGACAGGACGGCCTGGTCCTCGCAGTCCGTACCGACGACGGCGAGGAGCACCCCGCCCACGACGTGCTCGCCGCGATCGGAGCGGCCCCGCGCACCTCGCTCGCCGAGGCCGCCGGGCTCGACATGGCGAGCCGGGCCCAGGGCGGCGGTGTCGTCGTCGACGCCTCCCTGCGCACCTCCGACCCGCACATCTTCGCCGCCGGGGACATCGCGTCCGTGGACCACCCGCTCTTCGGCGGCCGGCTGCGCGTGGAGCACTGGGCGAACGCCCTGAACAGCGGACCGGCCGCCGCGAAGGCCATGCTCGGCCAGGACGTGTCGTACGACCGGGTGCCGTACTTCTTCTCCGACCAGTACGACGTCGGCCTGGAGTACTCCGGCTGGGCGCCGCCCGGCTCGTACGACCAGGTCGTCATCCGGGGCGACGCCGGCAAGCGCGAGTTCATCGCCTTCTGGCTGAAGGACCGCCGGGTGCTCGCCGGGATGAACGTCAATGTGTGGGACGTCACCGAGAGCATCCAGAAGCTGGTCAAGGCCGCCCGGCCGGTCGACCCGGACGTCCTGGGCGACCCGTCCGTTCCCCTGGAATCCCTGCTCTGACCGGCGCCCGGGCATCCGGGACCGGCCGGCGCCCGGGGCGGGGCCCCCGCTGCCGGCCGGTCCCGGATGCCCGGCCCCACCCGTAGACTTCACGCGTGGCAGGCAGGATCAATGACGACGACGTGAAGGCGGTCCGGGACGCGGTCCCGATCGACGCCGTCGTGTCCGAGTACCTCCAGCTGCGCAACGCGGGCGGCGGAAACCTCAAGGGGCTCTGCCCCTTCCACGACGAGAAGTCCCCCTCCTTCCAGGTGAGCCCGGGCAAGGGCCTGTTCCACTGCTTCGGCTGCCAGGAGGGCGGCGACACGATCGCCTTCGTGATGAAGATCGATCACCTCACCTTCTCCGAGACGGTCGAGCGCCTCGCCGGCCAGGCGGGCATCACCCTGCGCTACGAGGAGGGCGGCTACAACCCCTCCCACCAGCGCGGCGAGCGCATCCGGCTGGTCGAGGCACACAAGATCGCCGCCGATTTCTACCGCGAGCAGCTGAACGGCCCCGAAGCGGAGATCGGCCGGAACTTCCTCGCCGCACGTGGCTTCGACCAGGACGCCGCGGCCCACTTCGCCGTCGGCTACAGCCCCGCCGGCTG
This sequence comes from Streptomyces sp. NPDC005794, assembly GCF_042871445.1. NCBI lineage: Bacteria > Bacillati > Actinomycetota > Actinomycetes > Kitasatosporales > Streptomycetaceae > Streptomyces > Streptomyces sp. NPDC005794. The sequence goes on along the minus strand of NZ_JBIAIN010000004.1, from coordinate 44,869 downwards.
GGACCACCTCACCCGCTATCTGCGTGGCAAGGGCTTCAGCGACAAGGAGCTCATCAGCTCCGGTCTCTCCCAGGACGGCCGCCGGGGCCCCATCGACCGCTTCCGCGGCAGGCTGATGTGGCCGATCAGCGACACCTCGGGCGAGATCGTCGGCTTCGGCGCCCGCAAACTCCGCGACGACGACAACGGCCCGAAGTACCTCAACACCCCCGAGACCTCGATCTACAAGAAGTCCCAGGTGCTGTACGGCATCGACCTGGCCAAGAAGGACATCGCCAAGGCGAGCCGGGCCGTCGTCGTCGAGGGCTACACCGATGTCATGGCCTGTCACCTCGCCGGGGTCACCACCGCCATCGCCACCTGCGGCACCTCGTTCGGCAACGACCACATCAAGATCCTCCGACGGCTCCTGATGGACAACGGCAGCGCCCGGGTCATCTTCACCTTCGACGGTGACGCCGCAGGTCAGAAGGCTGCTCTGCGCGCCTTCGAGGACGACCAGAAGTTCGCCGCCGAGACCTACATCGCGATCGCCCCGGACAACATGGACCCGTGCGACCTGCGGCTCGCCAAGGGCGACGACGCCGTCCGCGACCTCGTCGAACCCCGCACCCCGCTCTTCGAATTCGCCCTCCGCCAGATCGTCGGGCGGTACGACCTGGAGACCCCGGCCGGCCGCGCCGCCGCGCTCGACGAGGCGGGGCCCGTGGTCGCCCGCATCAAGAACAGCTCCTCGCAGCACGAGGTCGCGGTCCAGCTCGCCGGCCTGCTGGGCATCCTGGACACCCAGTTCGTGGTCAAGCGCGTCGGTCAGCTCGCCCGCTGGGCCCGCGACCGGGGCGAGCGCGGACCCGCGCAGGGCGGTCCCTCCCGGGGCGGCCCCCCGCACCAGCAGGTCCAGGCCCCGAAGGCACCGCCGGGCCCCGCGCTCAACCTCCGCAGCCCCGCCCACCGCACGGAGCGCGAGCTGCTCAAGCTGGCCCTGCAGAAGCCCGCCCTGGTGTCGCCCGCCTTCGACGCCTACGGCATCGACGAGTTCACCGCCCCGCCGTACGCGGCGGTGCGCCAGTGCATCGCGGAGGCGGGCGGCGCCGAACAGGGCCTCGCCGAGACCCGTGACTACCTGGTCAACGTGCTGGACGCGGCCCCGAACGACACCGTGCGCAACCTCGTCACCGAGCTCGCCGTCGAGGTGTTCCACGGCAAGACGATCGACGAGACCTACGCGGGCATGCAGCTCGTCCAGGTCCGCCTCCGCGCCGTCGACCGCAGGATCGACGACGTCCAGGGCAGCCTCGCCCGCCTCGGCAGCAATGTCGCCCCGGACCATCTGGCCGCCGCGCAGAACGAGGTCTGGGTCCTCCAGCAGTACGCCCAGTCGCTGCGGAGCCACGGCGCCGCCGCCCTCTGAGCCGTACCGGCACCCCGTCACACCCCGGACGCAAAAAGGCACCGCACGCCCCTCGTGGCAGCGATGTGTCGTACCCCACACTGGGTGGCGGTGCCTGAGTCATCGGAGCGCGGCGGCCCGCCCAGGGCGGACCTCCATCCCCCGCGATCCGGCAGCGATCACCTGGAGGTCGCCCCCGTGCAGACCCGGACCGTGCCGACCACGACCGAGCATGTCCCGGCGATTCCCGCGCAGATCCGGGTCACACGTCACCCGGAGACGGCGGGCACGCCCGAACCGGTGCTGGAGGAGCCGGTGGAGCCCGCAGAGCCGCGGAGCCGACCGGAAACAGCCGGCCCGACGTCCGACCTCTTCCGCCAGTACTTACGGGAGATAGGGCGGATACCGCTGCTCAGCGCCGCAGATGAGGTGGACCTCGCCCGCCGCGTCGAGGCGGGACTCTTCGCCGAGGAACGGCTCGCCGGCACCCCCGACCCCGACTCCCGTCTCGCCGTCGACCTGGACCGGCTCGTGGTCATGGGACGGATGGCGAAACGCCGGCTCATCGAGGCCAACCTCCGCCTCGTGGTCTCCGTGGCCAAGCGCTACGTGGGCCGGGGCCTGACCATGCTGGACCTGGTCCAGGAGGGGAACCTCGGCCTGATCAGGGCCGTCGAGAAATTCGACTACGCCCGGGGCTACAAGTTCTCCACGTACGCCACCTGGTGGATCCGCCAGGCGATGTCCCGCGCACTCGCCGACCAGGCCAGGACCATAAGAGTCCCGGTGCATGTCGTCGAGCTGATCAACCGGGTCGTACGCGTCCAGCGCCGCATGCTCCAGGAACGCGGCTACGAGCCCACCGCCGAAGAGGTCGCGGCCCAGCTCGACCTGACGCCCGAGCGCGTCGTCGAGGTCCGGCGCCTCGCCCAGGAACCCGTGTCCCTGCACGCGCCCGTGGGCGAGGAGGATGACGTCGCCTTCGGCGACCTCATCGAGGACGGCGACGCCGCCTCACCCGTGGAGTCCGCGGCCTTCCTGCTGCTGCGCGAACACCTGGACGCGGTGCTCTCCACCCTGGGGGAGCGGGAGAGGAAGGTCGTCCAGCTGCGCTACGGGCTGGACGACGGGCGGCCCCGCACGCTCGAGGAGATCGGACGGATCTTCGGCGTGACACGTGAACGCATCCGCCAGATCGAGGCCAAGACCCTCGAGAAGCTACGGGACCACGCCTTCGCCGACCAGCTCCGCGGCTACCTGGACTGAGCGGACCGGCACACGGTCAGGACTCTTCGCCCCGCTTCCTCCCGGAAGCCGACCCCAGCACGGCACCGACGGCCACACCCAGGGCCATCCCGACGCCGACGCCCAGCGCCAGACCGCCGGTCAGCGCACCGAACGCGGACCCGAGACCCGCACCCACGCCGACGCCGAGCGCCACGCCTGTTCCGGTCGTGCCGCCGTTCTGCCGTGCCTCGCCACTCTCCGCCACCGTGCCCACCCCGTCGTCGTGTTCCGCCGAAGGCCGAGGCCGTCAGTCGACCTCGGCCAGCGCCTGCGCGAACTGTGCGGCGTACAGCCGAGCATAGGCGCCCTTGGCCGCCAACAGGCCTTCGTGCGTGCCCTGTTCGACGATCGAGCCGTTCTCCATCACCAGGATCACGTCCGCGTCCCGGATGGTGGAGAGCCGGTGCGCGATCACGAAGCTCGTACGACCGTGGGCCAGCCGCGCCATCGCCTTCTGGATCAGCACCTCGGTCCGGGTGTCCACCGAGCTGGTGGCCTCGTCGAGCACCAGGATCACCGGGTCGGACAGGAACGCCCGCGCGATCGTGATCAGTTGCTTCTCGCCCGCGCTGACCCCGGCCCCGTCGTCGTCGATCACCGTGTCGTACCCCTCGGGCAGCGTCCGGACGAAACGGTCGGCGTGGGCCGCCCGCGCCGCCTCCTCGATCTCCTCCCGGGTCACCTCGCGCGAGGAGCCGTAGGCGATGTTCTCCGCGATCGTCCCGCCGAACAGCCAGGTGTCCTGGAGCACCATGCCTATGCCCGAACGGAGTGCGTCACGCGACATCTTCGCCGCGTCGACCCCGTCGAGGGTGATCCGGCCGCCCGTCACCTCGTAGAACCGCATCAGCAGGTTGACCAGCGTCGTCTTGCCGGCACCCGTCGGGCCGACGATCGCGACCGTGTGGCCGGGCTCCACGCTCAGCGAGAGATCCTCGATGAGCGGCTTCTCCGGGTCGTACCGGAAGGACACGTGCTCCAGCGAGACGCTGCCGCGCAACTCCTCCGGCCGCTCGGCCGGATCGGGGTCGGGCGCCTGCTCCTCGGCGTCCAGCAGGCCGAAGACCCGCTCGGCGGACGCGATGCCCGACTGCACCAGGTTCGCCATCGAGGCGACCTGCGTCAGCGGCATCGAGAACTGCCGCGAGTACTGGATGAACGCCTGCACATCGCCGATCGACAGCGCACCCGACGCGACCCGCAGCCCGCCGACGACCGCGACCAGCACATAGTTCAGGTTCGACACGAACATCATCAGCGGCTGCATGATCCCGCTGTTGAACTGGGCCTTGAAGCCCGCCTCGTACAACGCGTCGTTCTGCTCGGCGAAGTCCCGCGCGGACTCCTCCTGACGCCCGAAGACCTTCACCAGCGTGTGGCCGGTGTACATCTCCTCGATGTGGGCGTTGAGCTTGCCCGTCACCTTCCACTGCGCCACGAAGTGCGGCTGTGACCGCTTGCCGACCCGCGCCGCGACGAGAACCGACAGGGGGACCGTGACCAGCGCGACCAGGGCGAGCAGCGGCGAGATCCAGAACATCATGATCAGCACGCCGACGATGGTCAGCAGGGAGTTGATGAGCTGGCCCATCGTCTGCTGCATCGTCTGCGAGATGTTGTCGATGTCGTTCGTCGCCCGGCTCAGCACCTCGCCGCGCTGCTGCCGGTCGAAATAGGACAGCGGGAGCCGCGCAAGCTTCGTCTGCAGGTCCTCGCGCAGTTGGAAGACCACCCGGTTGATCACCCGGATCGACAGCCGGGTCGACACCCACATCAGCAGCCCGGCGGCGACGTACACCAGGAGCGCCGTCAGCAGGACCTGGCTCACCGCACCGAAGTCGATGCCGTCGCCGGGGACGAAGTCCACCCCGGTCAGCATGTCGGCGAGCCCGCCGTCACCCTGCTCGCGCAGGCCGTCGACGGCCTGCTCCTTCGTCGTGCCGTCCGGCATCTGCCGTCCGACGACACCCGCGAAGATCAGGTCCGTGGCCCCGCCGAGGATCTTGGGCCCCGCCACGGAGAGCCCCACGCTCAGCGCTCCGGCGCCCAGCATGAGCCACAACGAGGACTTCTCCTTGCTGAACCGTCTCAGCAGCCGCTTCCCGGACCCCTTGAAGTCCATGGACCGCTCGGTGGGCCCTCCGGCCATCATCCGTCCGCCCGGTCCTGCCATCAGGCGGCCTCCGCTTCCGTCAGTTGGGAGAGCACGATCTCCCGGTAGGTTTCGTTGCCGTCCATCAGCTCGTGGTGGCTGCCCGTCCCGACGACCCGGCCCTCGTCCAGGACCAGGATCCGGTCGGCGTCACGGATCGTGGACACCCGCTGTGCCACGATCACCACGGTCGCCCCCGCCGTCTCACGGGACAGCGCAGCGCGCAACGCGGCGTCCGTCGCGTAGTCCAGGGCCGAGAACGAGTCGTCGAAGAGATAGATCTCCGGCTGCTGTACCAGCGTCCGCGCGATCGCGAGCCGCTGCCGCTGACCACCGGAGACATTGGTGCCGCCCTGCGCGATCGGCGCGTCGAGGCCGTGCTCCAGCCCTTCCACGAAGTCCTTCGCCTGCGCCACCTCCAGCGCGTGCCACAACTCCTCGTCGGTCGCGTCCGGATTGCCGTAGCGCAGGTTCGTCGCGACCGTCCCGGAGAACAGGTACGGCTTCTGCGGGACCAGGCTCACGGTCTTCGCCAGCAGGACCGGATCCAGCGTGCGCACGTCCGTACCGTCGACGAGCACCTCGCCGTCCGTCGCGTCGAAGAGCCGCGGGACGAGACCGAGCAGCGTCGACTTCCCGCTGCCCGTCGACCCGATGATCGCGGTCGTCTCCCCGGGCCGCGCCACGAGATCGACCGAGCGCAGCACCGGCTCCTCGGCGCCCGGGTAGCGGAACTCCGCGCCCCGTACCTCCAGATGACCGTGGGCGAGCAGCTCCGTGACCGGAGCGGTGGGCGGCACCACGCTCGAATCGGTCTCCAGCACCTCCTGGATCCGCTCGGCGCAGACCTCGGCGCGCGGCACCATGATGAACATGAAGGTGGCCATCATCACCGACATGACGATCTGCATCAGATACGCGAGGAACGCGGTCAGCGCCCCGATCTGCATCCCGCCGCTGTCGATGCGGTGCGCGCCGAACCAGACCACGGCGACGGACGACAGGTTCACCACCGTCATCACCGTCGGGAACATCAGGGCCATCAGCCGGCCCGTCGACACCGCGACGTCCGTCAGCTCCGTGTTGGCGCCGCGGAAGCGTTCCTCCTCGTAGCCGTCACGGATGAACGCGCGGATGACGCGGTTGCCGGTGATCTGCTCGCGCAGCACACGGTTCACCGTGTCCAGCCGCTCCTGCATCGTGCGGAACAGCGGCCGCATCCTCCGCACGATGAGGCTCACCGAGACGCCGAGCACGGGCAGCACGGCCAGCAGCACCGCCGACAGCGGGACGTCCTGGCCGAGCGCCATGATGACGCCGCCGACGCACATGATGGGCGCAGAGACCATCAGGGTGAACGCCATCAGGACGAGCATCTGGACCTGCTGCACGTCATTGGTCGTACGGGTGATGAGCGAGGGCGCCCCGAACCGTCCCACCTCGCGCGCGGAGAACGACTGCACCCGGCCGAAGACCGACGCCCGCACATCGCGTCCGAGAGCGGAGGCGGTGCGGGCGCCGTAGTAGACCGCCCCGATGTTGCAGACGATCTGGATGATGCTGACGACGATCATCACGCCGCCGAATTCGAGGATGTACCCCGTGTCACCCCGCACGACCCCGTTGTCGATGATGTCCGCGTTGAGGCTGGGTAGATAGAGGCTTGCGCAGGTCTGCAGAAGCTGGAGCAGCACCAGCAGCACGATGGGACGTCTGTACGGATCCAGGTAGGTCCGCAGGAGTTTTATGAGCACACGAGTCTCTCGGAGTCGGCGAAGGGCAGAGGCCGGTCCATACTCCGGCACTCCGGACCGCTCCTGCCAACGCTTTTCCTCAAGCCCCGGTCAAAATTCCGGCCCGCGCTCCTCAGACGGTTCCGCCGAAGGCCCCGGGGTGGATCTGGTCCCGGGTCGCACCGTACTGCTGGCGCACCGCGCGGCCCACCGCGAGCTCCTCACCCGGCTCCAGCACCTGTGCCGCCGCACCCTGCCAGGCCGGGGGAGTACGCGCGTCGAGCGTCCCCTGCGAGACGCCGAGGGCCCACGCCGCCTGCCGGGCCGCACCCCGCGCCGCGTACTCGGCGGGCTGCGGCACGACGACCTGGGTGCCGAACACCGCGGGCGCCAGCGCCTGTACGGCGGGCAGTTCGGCGGCCGCGCCCAGCAGGAACACCCGCCGCACCTCCACGCCACGGTCCCGCAGCACGTCCAGCGCGTCGGCCAGCGAGCACAGCATCCCCTCGAAGGCGGCCCGCGCCAGGTGCTCGGGCTTCATCGACTCGCGGCGCAGCCCGCTCAGGGTGCCCGCGGTGTGCGGCAGCTGCGGGGTGCGCTCGCCCTCCAGGTAGGGAAGCAGGACGAGCCCCGAGGCACCCGGCGTCGACTTCAGTGCCAGGGCGGACAGTTCGTCCAGACCCTCCAGCCCCAGCATCTCGGCCGTGCCACGCAGTGCGCGTACGGCGTTCGACGTGTGGACCACCGGCAGATGCATCCCGGTCGCGTCGGCGAAGGAGGTGATCATGCCCGACGGGTCGGCCAGCGCCTCGTGGTGCACGGCCATCACCGAGCCCGAGGCCCCCAGCGACACGACGGCGTCCCCCACGGCGACACCCAGTCCGAAGGCCGCGGCCATCGTCTCGCCGGTGCCCGCCGAGATCAGCAGCCCCTCAGGCGTCATCCCGGCGGAATCGGCCGGGCCGAGGACCTCGGGCAGCGCGGCCTGATGGCCGAGGGCGAGCTCCACGAGTTCGGGCCGGTAGGACTCCGAGCCGGCCGACCAGTAACCCGTGCCGGACGCGGCCCCACGGTCCGTCGTCCGGCGGGCCGGACGGCCGAGCAGCTGCCACACCAGCCAGTCGTGCGGCTGCAGGACGGCGGCCACCCGCTGCGCGTTCTCCGGCTCGGACCGTACCAGCCAGCGCAGCTTCGCCACGGGCTGCGCGGCCTGCGGGACCGCCCCGACGGCCTCGGCCCAGGCCTGCCGCCCGCCGAGCCCGTCGACCAGATCCGCCGCGGCGGCCTGGGCCCGGCGGTCGTTGCCGAGCAGCGCCGGACGTACGAGATTGCCCTGGTGGTCCAGCGGCACCAGCCCGTGCTGCTGCGCGGACACACCGATGGCCTGCACGCCTTCGAGCAGCCCTCCTGAGGCCGCCTCACCGAGTGAGAGCAGCCACGCCTGCGGATCCACCTCGGAGGCCTTGGCCTCGATGGGATGCGCGGCGTACCCCTGCCGCAGCACCTCACCGGTGTCCGTGTCGCAGACGACGATGTGCGTGAAGGCGGATGAACTGTCCAAGCCGGCCACTATGCCCATGGCCTAGATTCTGCCGCACCCGCGGACCGTTCCCGTACCGGGCGGTGTGCCCGGCACGGGAACGGGCCTCAGGTGTTCGTCGTACCCCAGTCGTCGCTGCCGTTGTGGCCGCTGCGCTCCCGCAGCGAGCGCACCCGGTCGGAGACGGAAACGGGGACCTTGTCCCCGACCTTCTCGCTCACCGAGTGGTATGCCTTGCCGGCGAAGTCCCGGCTGCCGTGCGCGGCGGACTCCGCCGCGTTCCGCACAGCGGGATTCTCGGCCAGCGTCTGCGCGGCCTTCTTCAGCTGCTCGTAACGCTCGCGCCCGGCTCGCGTGCCGAGCACGTAACCGAGGGCCACTCCGGCGATGAACGTGAGCCGGTACCGCATGGCTGCCACCCTTCCTTCGCTCCGTGCGACGTGTGCGGGGACGTGTGCTGCCCGCCTACCCGCACACGCCGAGATCACCCCGGGAGATACCGATTGGCGGAGCACCCCCCTGCTTGCGCTAATGTATGTGTCGCAGCGAACGCGCGCCGCTCGGCAGCAGCCAGGCAGGTACGATTCGAGGCAACGCCACAATCCCCTGTAGCTCAATTGGCAGAGCAGCCGGCTGTTAACCGGCAGGTTACTGGTTCGAGTCCAGTCGGGGGAGCGCGATCCCCTGTAGCTCAATTGGCAGAGCATTCGGCTGTTAACCGGAGGGTTACTGGTTCGAGTCCAGTCGGGGGAGCGATACGGAAGAGGGCCCTTCGGGGTCCTTTTTCGTGTGCCCGCACCGGGCGCACAGGGCGGTCCGTGACTCTTTCGGGGCGATTCCGTGCCTCCTGGAACCGGGCAGCACGCAGCGAAGTCTTCATGGTCACGCGAAGCCGACCATCCGAGGCAGGAGATCGTATGACCGGCTATGCTGCGGCAGACGGCGCGCACACTTGTACGCGCCACGCCGAGACGGGGCGGTAGCTCAGCCGGTTAGAGCAGCGGACTCATAATCCGTCGGCCGTGGGTTCGAGTCCCACCCGCCCCACTCAGCATCCCCAGGCAGAATCGTTCTGACCTGGGGAAACGTGGATTTCGCGGCGGTTTTCCGTGCGGTACGAACCGTGCGCCGTGCGGTACTGACCCGCTGTTGCGGAGTGCCAGCGCACCTCAGATGCCTCTGACCTGGCCTTTTACGCCGGTTTCCTGAGGGAGTGTCGTGGCGCGGTCCCACGGCCGCCGCGGGAGGCTGCATACTCCGTCCGCGATCGGCCCGTCGCATGACGTCCCCGCTGTCCCTGCCGTGCCCAGTCTCCCAGGAGCGTTGGCGTGCTCTTGAAACACTGGGTACGGGCTGGACATATGCAGTTTGGCCAAGGGCACGCCCAGGGGCTCCATCGCGGCCGGCAATTGGCCTCGGCCATCCCGAACCGTGGACCGCGCACCACCTTGCTTCCTTTCGCCGGCATCTGTAGGACGAGCTCTGCAGCGCCGCCGCTGCTGCTGAGGCGGCGCTGTCGGGTGCTCAGCCGGCGAGCGCCTGGGCGCCGGCCTGGATGCGGCTTGCTGTCGCTGAAGCCGCACCGCTCGGGATCTAGGCTCAGAGCAGGGCGAGTTCCGTGGTGAGCTTCTCCAGGGGCTGCCAGATCAAGCCGACAAGCGCCGCGTGCTTCCACGCGATCCGCCCTCCGGGAGCGATGAGGAACACCGAGCGCCTGAGGCCGACGCCGGGAGCGGCGACGCCGAAGAGCTTGGCCACGGTGCGGTCCGGATCGCTGAGCAGAGGCACGCGGAGGTTGTTCGTGCGGGCGAACTCCTCATGACTGTCGATGTCCTGTGGGCTGATGCCCCAGACCTCGGCACCCAGTTCGGTGAACTGCTCCAGCCCGCTCGAATAGGAGCGCAACTGCTTGGTGCAGACACTTGAGTTGTCCTGCGGGTAGAAAGCGAGGACCAGGGGACGCGCGCGTCCGGTGTCGAGCCTGTAGGCCCCGCGGGCGAAGTCACCGTTCCGCAGCACCCCTCCGGAGAGGACGAACTCCGGTGCGGTACTTCCTGTTTCTATCGAGCCTGCCATTGCGTCTCCTTGTGTGCGGCCACTGCTGGGTGAGCCGGTGTGAACGTCGTGCCGTTCATCGGGTGGCCGTCGCCGCCTGCCGGATCAGACCGCTCACGGTGTCCGGGCGGGTCAGCATGACGGCGTGGGGCGCGTTGACCTCGGTGGTGTGGGCGTGTGCGCGCTGGGCCATGAAGCGCTGGGTGGTCGGGGGCAGCGCGTGGTCCTGGCGTGTGACCAGGTACCAGGAGGGAATGCCTCGCCAGGCGGCGTTCGTCGCGGTCTCTTCGAGCGCCGCGGCGCTGATCGGCCGTTGCACGGCGGCGAGGCTGTTGGCCTTGCGTGCGGACAGGGGCGCGGCGAACACGTCACGGTACTTGTCGGGCTTGATGGAGAGGTCAACGCCGCTCACCCCGTTGCCCATGTCGAAGGGGACGGGGTTCAGGGCGTCCGGTGTGGCGTGCGAGCCGGGATTCATGGCGACCAGCGCGCCGAGCGACTCGCCCTTGTCCGGCGCGAAGGCCGCAACGTAGACGAGTGCCTTCACATTGGGCTCCTCCGTGGCAGCCTCCCCGATGACCGCACCGCCGTAGGAGTGCCCGACCAGGACGACCGGGCCCTCGATGCTCTCGATCCGGCTCTTCACGTAGGCCGCGTCCGAGGCGAGCCCGCGCAGGGGGTTGGCGATCGCCTGTACGGGATATCCCTGGGCCTGCAACCGGTCGATCACCGGGCTCCAGCTGGAGGAGTCGGCCCAGGCGCCGTGTACGAGCAGGACGGTCGGCTTCGGCGCCGAGTGCGAGGCGGCAGCTGCGGCCGCGATGGTCTTCCCCCCATCGGAAGGGCTGCTGGCGAGGGCGGGGGCTGCGGCGGCGGCCAGGGCTGCCGCGCCGGCGACCGCAAGTACGGCGCGACGGGTACGGCGTACGGGCTGGGTGTGACGTCGGGACATGGTGTGCCTTCTCTGCTGGTGGCATGAGGAGACCCAGAGGGCTCCATAAGTAGATGGAACGTTCTATCTACTTCGCTGACCGTAGTGCTCGCTCTCGTGATCGTCAATCGACGACTGCATCGCTGGAAGCTGCGCTGGCTGCGGAGTTGGCTGGCAGTGAGTCATCTGCGCCCGAGGGGTCGAGGGTGCGGACGTCTCGCCGTCCTGGTGGAGAACGGTCGTTCCGGTAGAGTGGTGAAATGACCCCGCGCCAAGCCCCCGCGACAGCGTCTCCGGCCCGAGCCCGGCTCCTGGAGACGGCCTCCGCCATCTTCTACGCCGACGGCATCCGTCACGTCGGCGTGGACCGCATCATCGCTGAGGCCCAGGTCACCCGGGTCACCTTCTACCGCCACTTCCCCAGCAAGGAAGACCTCGTGCTCGCCCACGTCGAGCAACGCGACCAGCAGATCAGGTCGGTGGTGACGGAGGCATTCCGGACGAGTACCGACCCCGAAGCTCTGCTGCTCATGATGATGGCGGGCATCGGGGCGGAGATCTGCGGGCCGGGCTTCCGTGGCTGCCCGTTCATCAACGCCGCCGCCGAGTACCCGGATCCCGGGCATCCTGTCCGGCGGGCGGTCCAGGCCCACCGGACCTGGTTCCGGCAGACGGTCCTGAACCTCGCGACCGCTGCGGGCTGCACCGACAGCGAGCACACCACCGCAGTGCTGATCCTCCTGCGGGACGGTGCGATGGCTGGGGGAGACCTGGATGATCCGCAATCGGTGCGTGAGCACTTGATGCGGACTGTCTCCGCCCTCCTTGAGGACGGGCGGAAAGCCCGGTAGTGAGGGCGGTGTCCGCCCCGCCGGTCCCTACATCACCTTTCCGTTCGCCCCAACCGACAGGTCGGAAAATGCAGCAGCCGCAGAACGAACTCGGTGCCTTCCTGCGCGCCAACCGCGCCCGCACCGAACCGACCGACGTGGGTCTGCTCGCCGGTGGTGGCAGCCGAAGAGTCAAGGGCCTGCGGCGGGAAGAGGTGGCTGTGCTCGCCGGCGTGAGCGTCGACTACTACGCGCGCCTGGAACAGGGGCGCGAGCGCCACCCCTCACCGCAGGTGGTCGACGCGGTGGGGCGGGCGATGCGTTTGACACCGGACGCGCGGACCCACCTCTTCCGGCTGGCGGGCCTTCACCCCGCGCTCACCTCGGCCGCGGGCCGTGACCTGGTCCATCCTTCTCTGCTGCACCTGCTGGACGCCTTTCCCGCAGCCGCCGCCTATGTGCTGAGCCCCGCCTTCGACGTACTCGCGAAGAACGCCGTCGCCACCGCACTTCTCGCACCCTTCGAGGGCACCTCGAACATGGTCCGGATGCTGTTCCAGCACCCCCGTGCGCGCGAGGTCTTCGTCGAGTGGCCCGTCGTGGCGCGCGCCACGGTGCACGCGCTGCGGCTGCACGCGGGCCGGTTCCCCGACGACCCCGGCATCAGCGGTCTCGTGGCGGAAATGTCGCAGGAATCACCGGACTTCCGGGGGGTGTGGCAGGAGAACGAGGTCGAGAGCATGACCCGTGCGTACAAGGTCTTCGTGCTGCCCGGCGTCGGCCGTATCGAGCTGACGTACCAGACCTTCGACGTCCACGACGCTCCAGGACAGCAGCTCCTGGTCGGCGTGCCCGAGCCCGGCAGTGCGAGCGCCTCGGCGGTCACGTCCCTCGTGGCGCCCGCCGAGCGCGGCGCGACCATCGCGTGATGTCCTGCCGGCGCCGCGACGGCGGTGTGCGAGAGCTCCGCGCCGGCTCCGACCCACGCGGGGCCGCCCCGTTCGCGGCTCCCGGATAGGTTCGTTCCATGATCACCACCTCTGCTCGGCTGCTTCGGTTGGTGTCCTTGCTGTCGAGCAGGCCCACCTGGTCCAACGCGGAGCTGGCGCGGCAGCTGGACGTCACCGAGCGCACGGTGCGCCGGGACGTCGACAAGCTGCGTGAGCTCGGCTACGGCGTGGAGTCCGTACCGGGGCCGGGTGGCGGCTACCGCTTCGGCGCGGGCAATCGCATGCCGCCGCTGAACCTGGACGACGACGAGGTGTTCGCCGTAGCCGTGGCGCTCAGGGAAGCCGCACACGGAGCGGCACTGGGCGCCGACCCGGCAGCACTGTCGGCACTGCTGAAGCTGCGGCAGATCCTCCCCACCCGGATGGCGAGGCGGCTGGAGGGGCTCGATGCCACCGTCGAACACACTCCGCGCTGCGAGACCCCCCGGGCGTCCGCCGACGTGCTCCTGCTGCTGGCCTCCGTCTGCCGGGCCTCCGAGCGCACCACACTCACCTACCGCGACATGCATGGCACCACCACGGTCCGGTGCGTCGATCCGCACCGCCTGGTGTACACCGGCGCACACTGGTACTTCGTGGCCCGCGACGTAGAACGGTCGGCCTGGCGGACGTTCCGTGCGGACCGGGTCGTGGAGGTCGTGTCCACCGGAGAAGTGATCGAGGTGCCGGACGCCCCGGACGCCGCGCAGTTGGTCTCCGACACCATCACCCGCACCGGATATCCCTTCTTCGCCCGCGTCCGGCTTCCACTGTCCTACGACGACGCCCGGCGCTTGGTAGCACCCATCGTCGCCACCCATGAACCCGACGGGCCGAACGCGACGGTCATCAGCATCGGCGGGTCCGACCCCGACCAGCTCGCCGGCTACCTCCTGAGCCTGCGCACGCCGCTGGAGGTGCTGTCCCCCGACTCCGTTCGCGAAGCGCTGCTCGCCCGGCTCGACGCTCTGTACCGAGGGAACGAAGCGGGCCGGCAGGGAGCCGACGAGCAGCCGTGACGAGCCGCTCGTGACGACCGGGCGGGTCACTCGGCGACCGGTGAGAGACCAGGACCGTATGTGTCCGGATCTGCTCCTAGCCTGGATGTAAGGCACACAGCACCGAGCGCGTCACCGCTCGGGACGTGCCTTTCCCGCAGTCCCACCTCATTACCTGTCTATGGGAGCGCATCATGTCAGCCACCCCCCGCCTGCTGGTTTACGGAGCCACCGGTTACACCGGGAAGCTCGTCGCCGAGCACGCCAAGGAGTCGGGCCTCGACGTCGTCGTGGCCGGCCGCAACCAGGAGCGCGTCAAGGCACTCGGTGAGGAACTCGGTGTCGACAGCCGGGCATTCACGGTCGATGACCCCGCACTCCTGCGAGACGCGCTCGACGGCATCACCGTGGTCCTGAACGTCGCCGGCCCCTTCCAGCGCACCGCGGGCCCGCTGATGGACGCCTGCATCGACAAGGGTGTGCACTACCTCGATACCACCGCCGAATACGACGTGTTCGCCACCGCGCGTTCCCGGCACGCCGAGGCCGCGGCGGCCGGCGTGATGGTCATGTCCGGCGCCGGCTGGGACGTCGTGCCCAGCGACTGCGTGGCCGCCCATGCTGCGGCACGCGTCGACGAGCCCATCAGTCTGCGCCTGGCGCTCAAGCTCCTCAGCGCGACCCCCGAGGAGTCGGAGGGCTTGAATCTCTTCTCCCGCGGGTCCATCGTCAGCGCCACTGAGGGCATCGGTGACCTGGGCGTGCTGGTCCGCAAGGACGGGGACATCGTCGCGCTGCCGGAGCCCAAGGCCACCTCGTTCGACTTCGGTGACGACGGTCCGGAAGAGTGCGTATCCGTGTCCATGGGCGACCTGATCACCAGCCACTACGCCACGGGCGTCCCCTCGATCGAGGTGTACGTTCAGGTCGGGCAGCCGCTCCCCATCGACCTGGACCTTTCGACGCTGCCCGACGGCCCTACCGCCCAGGAGCGGGAGGTGGGACGCAGCAAGGTCGTGGCCGAGGTCACCGGCCGGGACGGCAGCGTGGCCCGTTCCCTGATCGACACACCGACCGGCTACCGGTTCACCCAGCTCTCCTCCGTGGAGATCGCCCGCCGCGTGCTGGCCGGCTCCTTCACGCCCGGCTTCCAGTCGCCTTCCTCCGCCTACGGCCCCGAACTGGCTCTCGCCGTCGGCGACTCGCAGATCAAGGACCTGTAGGGGACACCGTGGGTGGGCCGGCCCACCCACGGATCCGAGTGGAACATGGGTGTGTGGCACCCAGGAAGACAGGTCCTTCCTGGCCGGTCGTCGCGCGAACAGACTGAGGGTGTTCGCCCGCCGGGGCGAGCGAATCCCCCCTGTCGAAAGGCCACTGCCATGCCTGCTTCCACCTCCTCGATCTCCAGCGCCCGACAGATCGAGAACCTCATCGCCCGCTACTCGCACCTCGTCGACGACGGTGACTTCGCGGAGTTCGGCGCACTCTTCGAGAACGCGGAGTTCGTGTCCGGTGAGGTGAGCCTCCGCGGGGGGAAGGCCATCGAAAACCTGATCAGCTCGATGCTGGTCGTGCACGACGACGGAACCCTGCGCACCCGGCACCTCACGACGAACATCCTCATCGAAGTGAACGAGGACGACGGCAGCGCCGAAGCGCGGTCGTACTACAACATCCTGCAAGCAGTGCCCGGCCTCCTGCCGCTGCAGATGGTGGCGGGCGGACGCTACCGCGACCGCTTCGAGCGGCGTCAGGGAACGTGGTCCTTCGCCCGGCGGGAGGTCACCATCGACTTCACCGGCAACACCCGCTACCACCTCAAGACTCCGGATGCCTGAAGCGCACCGAAGGGCCGGCTCGCATCGGGCACGCCGACTTCCGGTGCGCCGAGCCGGGAAGGAATGCGGATGCGCATGCATGTGCCCTCCATGGCGCCCGTGGGCTCAGCACGAACCCGCGGGCCCACCGAGGAGCCACAGGAGAACTCCCTGGGGGAGTTCCTCCGGGCCCGCAGGTCCCGGCTGGCTCCCGCGGACGTCGGCCTGAGCACCGGTGGTCGTCGCCGGGTGGATGGACTGCGCCGGCAGGAGGTGGCGGTCCTGGCACACGTCAGCGCCGACCACTACAGCCGACTGGAGCAAGGCCGGCAGCGACACCCTTCGCCCCGGATCGCCGAAGCCCTCGCCCAGGCCCTTCGTCTGGCCCCGGATGCGCGAAGCCACCTGTTCCGTCTCGCCGGGCTCAACCCGAACCTGCGTCCCGACACCGCCCGCGGACAGGTGCACCCGGAACTACTGCGCATCCTGGACGCTTCTCACCAGGCAGCGGCCTACGTACTGAGTCCCTGCTTCGACATCCTGGCGGCCAACGCGCCCGCCCGAGTACTGCTGTCCCCTTTCGCCGACGCGGCCGGCACCGATCGGAACCTGCTCCGGATCCTCTTCACTCACCCCGGGGCACGGACCTACTTCACCGAATGGCCTGTGGCCGCCGCCGGCTCGCTGCACACGCTGCGCCTCAACGCCGTCCGGCTGCCCAACGACACCGAAATCATGGACCTCATCACCGGCCTGTCCGCAGAGTCGGCCGACTTCGCAGGGAGCTGGGAGAACAGCGCCGCGATCGGCCTGGACCACGCGTACAGAAAGGTGGTCCACCCAACAGCCGGACACATCGAGCTCTCGTACCGCGTCCACGGCGTGGCGGCCGTCCCGGGACAGCACCTGCTGGTCGGAGTCCCCGCCCCGGGAAGTCGCAGTGCCGAGGCCTTCACCTACCTCGCGGCCGTGGGCGGACAGCAGCGATGACAGCCACGACCGCCTACTCGTCTTCCGCCGTACAGGTGGCAGAGAAAGAGATCATCGTGAACACACGCGCGCACATCGGAGTCACCGGACTCGCGGTGATGGGCCGAAACCTGGCCCGGAACTTCGCACGCCATGGCTACACGGTCGCCGTCCATAACCGGACCCCGTCGCGTACGAAGGCCCTCATGGAGGAGTTCGGTCACGAGGGCGCCTTCGTGCCGGCCGAAACCGCCCGGGATTTCGTCGATGCCCTGCAGCGCCCTCGCCGACTCATGATCATGGTGCAGGCAGGCGCCGCCACGGACGCGGTCATCGATGAATTCGCCCCGCTACTGGAGTCCGGGGACATGATCATCGACGGCGGGAACGCCCACTTCGTCGACACCCGGCGCCGTGAGGCGGATCTACGCGAACGCGGCATCCACTTCGTCGGAGCAGGTGTCTCCGGCGGTGAGGAGGGTGCCCTGAACGGGCCGTCCATCATGGTGGGCGGTTCGAAGGAGGCCTACGCCGTCCTGGGCCCCATGTTCGAGACCATCAGTGCCCCTGTCGGCGGGGAGGTATGCAGCACACACATCGGGTCCGACGGCGCCGGCCATTTCGTGAAGATGGTCCACAACGGCATCGAGTACGCCGACATGCAGCTCATCGCCGAAGCCTACGACCTGCTCCGCCAGGTCGCCCAGTACAGCCCGGCTGAGATCGCCGGGATTTTCCGCACCTGGGACAAGGGGCGACTGAACTCCTATCTGATCGAGATCACCGCCGAGGTCCTCTCCCACACGGATGCCGATACCGGCAGGCCCTTCGTCGACGTGGTCGCTGATGCCGCCGGGCAGAAGGGCACCGGCCGCTGGACCGTACAGACCGCTCTCGACCTCGCCTCACCCGTCACGACCATCGCTCAGGCGACCTTCGCACGCGCAGCCTCCGGCCAGTCCGCCCTGCGTACCGCATACCGTCCGCTGCCCGGCGGCATGCGCATACCGAAGAGTCGCTCCGAGGCAGAACGCTTCACGTCGCAGGTCGAGCAGGCGCTGTACGCCTCCAAGGTCATCGCGTACGACCAGGGCTTCACGATGATCCAGGACGCCGCGCTCGCATACGGCTGGGACATCGACTTCGCAGCGGTGGCCGGCATCTGGCGAGGCGGTTGCATCATCCGCGCCGCTTTCCTCGATCGCATCCGCACGGCGCACCAGGCCGCCCCCGACCTTGTCAGCCTGCTGGCCGAGCCCGGGTTCGCGGAGGAGATCACCGCCGCCCAGGTTCCCTGGCGCGAGGTCGTCGCCACCGCTGCCCGACGTGGGGTCCCCGCTCCCGCGTTCGCCGCGGCACTGTCGTACTACGACACACTGCGGGCCGACCGGCTACCGGCCGCGTTGCTGCAGGGCCAGCGGGACTACTTCGGCGCTCACACCTACCGGCGTATCGACCGGCAGGGCGCCTTCCACACGCACTGGGCGCATCCCGACCGTCCTGAAACAGACGTCTGAGCCTCGCGTCCACGATCACCGGCGGTCTGCCTGGGTGTGGCACACCCACCCTCGCGCAACCTCCCTCTTCGGGGCCCTGTCGGCGAGTGTGGAGTCCACGCCCCACCGCGGACCATCGCCGCATCCGCAGTTCTGAGACTTACTCCAGAATCCAGAAGGAAACACCATGTCACTCACCTCGTACCGCACCCTCGGCCGCTCGGGGCTCCGCGTGAGCCCTCTCGCCTTCGGCGCGATGAACTTCGACGACGGTAGCTGGGGCTCCGGCCCCGAAACCTCGTTCGGTCTGCTGGACCATTACCTCGACGCCGGCGGCAACTATGTGGACACCGCCAACATGTACAACGGCGGCGCCTCCGAAGAGACCCTGGGCCGCTACTTCGCCCAGCGTCCCGGCCGCCGTGACCGCGTCGTCCTGGCGACGAAGTTCGGCGGCAGCATGGCAGCCGACGATCCCAATTCCGGCGGTGCCGGCCGCAAGGCGATCCGCACTCAACTGGACGCATCACTCCGGCGGTTGAGCACCGACTACATCGACCTGTACTGGATGCACCAGTGGGACCGGCACACTCCCGTCGAGGAGACCCTTTCCACCCTCACCGATCTGGTCCGCGCGGGCAAGATCCACGCCATCGGCCTGTCCAACGCGCCCGCCTGGTGGGTCGCCGAGGCCGCCACCACCGCCCGGCTGCGGGAATGGGAGCCCGTCGCCGCACTCCAGGTGGAGTACTCCCTGCTCGCCCGCAGCGTCGAGGGCGAGACCTTCGGAGCCGCCCGCCGCTTCGGACTCGGCATCACACCATGGAGTCCGCTGGCCAGCGGTGTCCTGTCCGGCAAGTACTCGCGCACCGCCACCGAGGTGGCCGGCTCCGGGCGCACCGCGTACGCCGCCTCCTACCTGAGCGAACCGACCTTCGTCCTCCTCGACGCCCTGCAGGAGATCGCCGGCAGCCTCGGTACGACAGTGGCAGCGGTGGCGCTCGCCTGGGTGCGGCAGCGCTCCGAGGTGACGTCCACCCTGGTCGGCGCCCGGACACAGGAGCAGCTGGCCGCCAATCTCGCCTCGCTCGACGTCACGCTCACCGACACGCAGATCGCCGAACTGAACAGCCTCACGGCACCCACCCTCGACTACCCGCACAGCATGATCGAGTCCATGGTCGGCTTCCAGCAGGGCGACACCACGGTCAACGGCCTGTCCGCCAAGGCATTCGTCCGCTGACCGCCGCCAACAGCACTGCGTGACGAGAACGGAACACATCATGGCCGAGACACTTGAGATCACCACCTTGCGCCCGGCCCCGGGCCTCTCCGCCGCCGACTTCGTCAAGGCGAACGCCGATATCGACGCCTACCTGAAGCGACAGTCCGGCTTCCTGTGGCGACGCATCGTCGAGACCGACGACGGACGCGTCATCGACATCGTCGCCTACGACAGCCTGCCGCACGCCCGCACCGGCGCCGTCGGCATCACCGGCGAGATGGCGGACTCTCCCGTCCACGCCACGATCGACCACGACAGCGTGGACTGGCAGCTCACCACCGCGCTGCACCACGTCACATGACGGAGAGACCAGCATGCCGTTCGCCGACGAACTCATCAGCCGCCACACCGTGCAGAACCTCACGCACGCCATCCGGGCCGCCGCTCCGGACACCACCCTCACGGCACTGCACGCGGCAGCACGGCAGATCGGCCCGCTGGCACTCAGACAGCGCGCCGACCTGCTGCGCGACGCACTGCTGACCGACCTGCCGGGCGATTACGCCACACTCGCCCGGACGGTTCGAACAGCCCGGGACAACGCACCTCAGTTCACCGGATGGTTGATCTGGCCGGTCACCAGCGCGCTCGCCACCCGCGCCGTCCAGGAAGGCGAGACCGCCCCCTTCGACGACGCCATGGCACTCCTCGCCGACCTCACCGGGCGACTCTCCTCCGAGTTCGCGATCAGGACACTGCTGCGACACGATGTCGACCGGGCGCTCAACACCATTGAAGTTGACTGGGCCGGATCGGCGGACCCCGACGTGCGCCGGCTCGCCTCTGAAGGCACCCGTCCCTACCTGCCCTGGGCGGTACGGGTGCCGCAGATCCTGGGCCGTCCCGGAGTGACCGTCCCCATCCTGGACGCCCTCTACCGGGACGAGAGCGCATACGTACGCCGCTCGGTCGCCAACCACCTCAACGACCTCAGCCGCGACCACCCCGAGCTCGTCGTCGACACGGCGCGCCGCTGGCTGGACAGTCCTGATGCCACCACGGAACGCCTGGTACGGCACGGGCTGCGCACGCTCATCAAGCGCGGCCACCTCGGTGCACTGGAACTGCTCGGCTTCGCTCCCGCGGTCCTGGACGTGGACGGGCCTCGTCTGGACCGGGATGTCGTCCTTCTTGGCGAGAGCGTCCAGCTCACCGCCTCGATCCGCAACGTAGGTGCCTCTGCGGCGCGGCTGACGATCGACTACATCGTGCATCACCGCAAGGCCAACGGAAACCGGGCCGACAAGACCTTCAAACTCACCACCCGGACCCTCGCACCGGGCGAACAGATGGAGGTAATGCGGGAGCATTCGTTCCGGCCGATCACGACACGCCGCTACTACCCCGGGCGACATGCAATCTCCCTCCAGATCAACGGAGTCGAGTCCGAGCGGTCCGAATTCGAACTGGCTCCCACGGACACACCGTGACGTGCGGCACGGAGGGAAGCCGGGCGGTCTCCGGGCCCCTGTAGGCGATCACCGGCCACGTCCACCTCGCATCGGTCACGTGCGTCACCCGTCCGCCGACAGACCGCATCACCACACCGACAGACCAGGACCAAATCCGTCCGCATCTGCCTTTAGCGTCGTCAACGACACCGACCATCTCCCTGGAGGGACACCTAGATGAACGAGACGCCGGCACACGACGAAAAGGCCGGCCTCATCGAGGCCGATGAGAAGGCACTGCAGGTCCGAGCCCAGTACGAGCAGATCGAGCAGCGCGTACTGGGCCGGACCTGGACCCTGCCCGAGCTCGCGCTCGGCTTCACCAACGACGCAGCCTACGTCGGGCGCCTGGTGCTCGCCGCTGAGCGCACCTGGGGCATCGACGGTGACGTGGACGCCGAACTGCGGCACAAGCTGGCCGAGTGCCTGTGGTGGGTCTTCGTGCTCGCCGACCGGCTCGACGTCGACATGCCGGAAGCCTACGAGGCCACCATGGACCGCATCGGCGACGGCCTGCGGCGGACCCTGCAGAGCATGCCCAAGGGCTGACACACTGCTGGCGCGCCGTTCGCCGGCGGCAGCGCCTCACAGCGCCTGAAGCAGTTCGTCCATTCGGCGCTGCAGTGCCTCTCGTACGGTGTCGGGTGACAGGACCGGCAGAGACGCAACCCGGCAGAGGAGGTAGTGGGTAAGGCCGTCATCGGTCGTAGCCGCCGATTTCCACGAGGGTGCCGTCGGGCCCTTCCGGGCGGTGGACGCCCACCGTGGTGGGGATGAGCTGCACTGTTCGGTCCTGGGGCGAAGGCATACGAACCGTCGTGTCGCAACAGGCGGGCAGAGGCACTGATCACAGGTGGGGGTCTTCCCCATGACCAGGACTGAAGCTGTCCTGGTCTCGCCGTAGCGTCTTCTCCATGACCACAGAACAGAGCACCGCCCACGAACTCGGCCGGCCGCAGCACCGGATCTGGAGTGAGATCGAGCCGACGCCTCTGGGGGACTTCGGCAACCGGATCATGATCAAAGCGCTGACCGCCGACAAGGCACAGGTACTGCACGTGGCGATCGCGGCGGACACGGTAATCCCCAATCCCGCGGATCCGAGCGAGCAGGAAGTCCACCCGATGGAGCAGATCGACGTCATCCTGACCGGTCGCATGGCGTACGTGGTCGACGGTAAGGAGCGTGTCCTGGGGCCGGGCGAGGCACTTGGCATTCCGGGTGGAGTGCCCCACTCCGCGGTCGCGCTCGAGGACACCACCATGATCGAGGTCTTCACACCGATCCCGGACTTTCCGACCGGTGAAGTGCGCACACCGTGAGCGCGGTGTCGCACCGATCACATGTGACGGCACCTCAGCGCGAGTGCGCGGGCGCTTCGTCAGGTCCGGCACGTGCTGAAACGGAGCATGTGGACGGCCGCACAGAAACGTGAACATTCGGCGGTGCCGGGCTCAGCCCGGCACCGCCGAACGACAGTCATCACCACGCGTGGCCGGCCACGCCAGCAAGGAGTCCTCTGATGAGCACCCACACCGATACCGATCCTGCGATCCGCTACCTGGCCGTCACCTTCGACTGTCCCGACCCTGCCGAGCTGGCCCGCTTCTACGGTGAGGCACTCGGCCTGCCCGTCACTCTTTCCACCGACGGTTTCGTGCTGCTGGGCCGTGAAGGGGCACCCGGGCTGGGCTTCTACCGCGTCGAGGACTACCAGCCCCCCAGCTGGCCGGACTCCTCCGTACCGAAGCAGGCTCACCTCGAACTGGGCGTGGAGGACCTGGATACCACCCAGGCCAGGCTCATCGCGCTGGGAGCCGTCGAAGCCGAGGTGCAACCGCTTCCCGAGCGGCGGCGCATCCTGCTGGACCCGGCGGGGCACCCTTTCTGCATCATTCTGTGAGGCCACGCTCTCGTTCCGCCGGCGCAGACCGTGGGCCTTGGGGTCCGAGTGTCGTCGTTCGCCGGTGCGGTGAGCACGCGCCGGCGCCTCAGCTCTGCTGACTGACGGGGATGTAGTTGGCGTACGCCTCGATGCGGGTGATCAGACCGGTGCCGTCGAAGCCGAAGTGGACCGCGGCATGCACCTCACCACGGCTGCCGTCGTTCGTTGTCACGCGTACGACGTGCTGCTGGAGGACCTCGCCCGGCTGGGAGAGCTGGCGGAGAATGTCGTAGCGGATCGATTCGTAGGAGCCGATCTGCCGTCTCAGCCCCTCGAAGTACTCATCGAGCGTCTCATCACCCTTGCCGTCGTTGTGCCAGACGGTGGCCGCCTCGGAGCACAGTGCACGCGCGGTCTCCCAGTCGGACTTCTCCAGTGCGCGGAGGTAGGTGATGACCTTGTCTTTGAGGTTCTGGCTCATGGAAGTCCATTTTCTGATGGAAGCTGCGGGGCGCCGACAGGGCAGGGGGCGGGTCCGGTCCGACCGTACGCTCAGTGCGGCCGACGTGGGGAGCGGCGACCTGAGTCGGTGGACGATTCCCTGGTTTCTCGGGGCGTTGGTCTCTCGGTGACGATGACCAGGCGCCGCCCGGGGCTCAGGCGGGCGGCGGGCCGTCGTGGTTCACGATCCCGTACTCCGACGCGAGGTCGGTGTGCTCGGAGTCTGCACGCGCGTCGGCGGGTCCTACCGTGTGGAAGAGCCCCTCGACTGCTCCGGGGTTGTTGATGACGAGGACCTCTGCGGTCGGTGTGATCGTCTGAAAAGTGTGTGGGACCAGCCTGGACACGTAGATGTAGGCCCCTGCTTCGGCGTCGTGTACCTCGCACTCGTCCAGCGAGGTCGACCCGACCCAGAACCGGACGCGGCCGGACAGGACCACCCAGCTCTCGTCCTCCCGGCTGTGAGTGTGCAAGGGCGGCGCATCCTCGCGGCCGACGGTGAGACGCATGACGCTGACCGCCCCGCTCGTCTCGGCGTTGGTCGCCACCTGCTCGATGACGTTGTCGTAGTAGGGGAAGTCCTGGCCGTCGCCTGGGTTTCGTACAAGGGCGATGCTCATGTTGTTGTCTCCTTGCGACGAGTGGCGGCAATGAGGCGGCCGGTTCGTCGAAGCCGATGTGGTTGGCGCTGCGGCGCACGGGCGGGATTCGCCGGTGCGGTCGTACGGCGGGTGTTCCCGCGCGCCACGGTGATGAGGGCACACCGGCGGAAGAGCGCACGGTGATGCCTTGAGGCTGCTCGGGGTCACGGCCGGCCGAGCCGGTCGGCTCAGGTCGTCGGCGACTGCGGTGGCTGACGGATCCAGTCGGGGAGGAGGGCGTACAGACGGACAGCGATCTCTTCCGGGTCGCAGTCGGTGTTGCCCCCGACGGCGGCAGAGAAGACTCCGTGCACGCCGGAGGCGGTAAACACGTCCTCGACCGAGTTGTGCGGGCCGGATTCCCGCTCGTCGGTGCCGAGGTCGCGCCGAAGAGCGCGGAGCTGCTCCAGGAGAAGGTCGCCGATCCCCATCAGTCCGCTCGGCGATCGCCAGGTCGAAGCCAGCAGGAAGAGGCTTCTGCGCTGCCTGAGGGAGTCGAGCATGGCGTTCAGCGTCGCCACTGCCACGGCGGTCGGGTCCGCGCCCATCCGCCGATCGCTGATGTTCAGGTCGTGAAGAGAGCGGAAATCGTCTGCGATCACGAATACCGCCGCCTCTTCGACGGAGTCGAAGTGGTTGTAGAAGGTGGCGCGGTGGATGCCGGCGGCTTCCGAGAGGGCGGAGACCGAGGGGCACGACTGTGTCCGCTGCATGAGGTCGGCAAGTGCATCGGCGATCGCCCGTCGCGAGCGCGTGAAGCGCGGGTCCGCGTCGTTTGCCGGGGGCTGATCACTCACCATGGACGCACTTTACTTCGCGGGTGATCGCAGCGCTTCACCCCCCGGGGCCGCTGGGGCAGGCGTCGAGGACCGGCCATCGGCAGGTACGCCAAGGGCGCGTCGCAGGCGCCGACAAGGAGACCCAGGCTTCGCCTCCGTGTGGCGTGTGGCCGACAGGGCGGCACGGGAAGCCCCGAGTCCCTGACGCCTCCGGCGACGGCCGCCGTTCGAGCACGGGGATTCACGTCGGACATGTCGCTCCTTCGATCGGGTTCGCTCTCGACGCTACCACTATTCGACACCTGTCGTTTAGTGGTCTACGGTTAATCGTGTACCGGCCCCCCAAGTAAGGAAGCACCATGTCGACAACAGGCAGCAGCACCTCCACCGCGGCAATCACGGACAAGTTCGCCGTGGTGGAGACCATCTACCGATACGCAGCCGGCCTCGACCTGCGTGACGAGGAACTTCTCTCGTCCGCGTTCACAGACGATGCCGTAGCCGATTTCGGTCCGGCCACGAAGAAGGCCGGCCAGGAGTACCCGCCGGTGGAAGGCCGCGAGACCATCGCCGCAGCCCTGTTGACCTCGCTCGGTCACCTGGACACCACGCACTCCGTGAGCAACCCGCGCGTCAGCCTGGACGGCGACAAGGCGAGCCTCGAAGCGATCGTGGCGTGCCAGCACCTGCCCCGGGAGGACCACTCCCGCCACGTCCTCATGACCAACCGCTACGACGTCGAACTTGTCAGGAGCGGGGACGTCTGGCTCATCCAGCACGTCACCGTCGACAACGCCTGGACCCAGGGAGACCCCACCGTCCTCGCCGGAATCTAGGTACCTGGTGACGGACCGTCTTCGCATCGCTCTCGGTCAAAGCCCGCGCCCCCAAGCTGCCGTGGTGCAGCAGTAGATCCGCCGCGGACGCACTCCATGCCTGCGGCGCACTCCCTGTCCATGTCGTCGCCAACAGGTGGCCGCGGCCGAGAGGTGCCGCCGCAGGCAGCCGGGACGCCTTGTCACTCTCTCCATCACGATCGGAATCCCATGAGCGAAACCCCCGGTCCGGACAGCTCGGACCGCAGCGCGATACTCGGCCTGCTCACGGCCTACGTTTTCGGCCTTGACCACCGCGATTTCACCAGCGTTGCCGCCGTCTTCACCGAGGACGCGGAGGTGGAGAATGTCTTCGACGCCTACCTTGCGGAAGGAACGCAGTTCAGCGGCCTGACGACCGGTGGCAGCGCGGTCGCGGACGGCGCCCGCCAATTGTTCAGGAGCCTCGACGCGACGCAGCACTTGCTGGGTGCCCAGACTGTCGAGTTCACGGATGCGGGAGCGCACGCGTCCACGCAGATCGTCGCCCATCACCACCGGGGTGGAGAGCACTACCACACCGGCGGCACCTACGAGGACGACCTCGTGCGCGCCGCCGATGGCTGGCGCATTTCACGCCGTACTCTGCGCATCCACTGGACAACCGGCAGCCCTGACGTATTCCTCCCGTCATGAATCCTCGGCACGGCCCCAACCGCTCCGGCGGCCGGTGAACCCAGCACACAGCCCCCGGCGCGGGTCCAGACCGCAGGCCTCGCATGGCGCTTCATCTCTCCGGCAGGCTGACACCTCTCCGCGGCTGCGGTCTTCAGCCGCGCCCCACCGGTTCTCATGTGCTCCCCCGTCCCGGTGCGGCCTCCGCACAGGACGTCAGGCCCGCCTGGGTGCGGCGCACCCCCCTTCGCGCAGCCTCCCTCTTGTGCGTCGCGTCCATGAGCGTGGAGTTCACACCGCACAACATCCCCACGGCGCCCCGGCCCGGGCGAGGTTCGGCACCACGGGCCCGGAGTCGAACCCCTGTCCCGGCAGGCATCCCGGGCCGGCCGGGGACGAACACAGCCGGCTCAATTCGACCAGAGGAGACGTCATGCAGCGCAGGACACTCGGCAGCCAAGGCCTCGAGGTTTCGGCGATCGGTTACGGAACGATGGGCCTGACGATGTCCTACGGCCCCAGCGACCCTGAGCAGGGCATTGCCGCAATCCAGCGCGCCCACGACCTGGGTGTCACCTTCTTCGACACCGCCGAGTTCTACGGTTGGGGCACCGGCTCCAACGAGAAGCTGCTCGGTCAGGCCGTCAAGGACTTCCGCGAGGAGGTCGTCCTGGCCACCAAGTTCGGCTTCGACATGTCGCTGCCCCCCGAGGAGATCGGGGTCGCCCTCGACAGCCGCCCGGAAAACATCCGCAAGGTCGCCGACAACAGCCTGCGCTACCTCGGCGTGGACCACATCGATGTCTTCTACCAGCATCGTGTCGACCCGGAGGTGCCCATCGAGGACGTCGCCGGCACCGTGAAGGAGCTCATCGACGCGGGCAAGGTGAAGTACTTCGGCCTGAGCGAGGCCGGCCCCGAGACCGTCCGCAGGGCGCACGCTGTGCAGCCGGTCTCTGTTCTGCAGACCGAATACTCCCTGTTCGAGCGGGACATCGAGCAGGTCTTCCCCACGCTCGACGCATTGGGCATCGGCTTCGTCGCCTACGCCCCGCTCGGACGCGGCTTCATCACCGGGGGCGCCAAACCGGCCGGTCAGTACGACGCAACCGACATGCGCAACGTCGATGCCCGCTGGCAGCCGGGCCACTTCGAGAAGAACGTCGAGGCCGTCAGGCAACTCGCCGACCTCGCAGCCGCCAAGGGGGCCTCGGTCTCCCAGCTGGCCCTGGCCTGGCTCCTCGCGCAGGGTGAGCACAAGGTGCCCATCCCCGGCACCCGCAGTCCGAAGCGCGTGGAGGAGAACACCCGTGCTGCCGATTTCACGCTGAGCAAAACCGACTTGGCCGCGATCAACGACATTCTGCCGCACGGCGGCTACGGCGCCCGCTACGGCGAGGACTACGCGCCCACCTGGGTGTGACCCCAGACTGCGATCACACCGCGCACGCCTGAACGCTGTGGCCCTCGCCAGGAGAGGGCCGCAGCGCAGTACACCCGCACCTCCCGCACCGTACGGGCCGGCGAGCGACGCAGTGCCGGTGGGAATTCGTTCGCAGTTCGGTACTGCCGCAGTGCTTCAGCGGTCGGGTTCCATGTCGTATTCGTGTACTCACCTCAGAACGGAGTCAGATCAGTGACGTCAGCATCGATATCCGAGGGAAAATCTCTCTTCAGGCCTGTTTCCCTCGGTGACATCGAGCTTGCGAACCGCGTCGTCATGGCCCCGCTGACTCGGATGCGCTCGGGGCCCTCCGGAGTCCCAGGTGACCTGGTGATCGAGCACTACAGGCAGCGAGCGAGCCTTGGACTGATCGTCACCGAGGGCGTCTACCCCAGCCACGAGTCACAGGCCTTCGTGGGGCAGCCAGGCATCGTCACTGACGAACAAATGCTGGGCTGGCGGCGGGTGGCCGACGCGGTGCACGCTCAAGCCGGCCGCATCGTGATGCAGATCGTGCACGCCGGCCGCGTCACCCACCCTGATGTCAACGGCGGCCGGCGCATCCTGGCTCCCAGCGCGATCGCGATCAGCGGCGAGGGACACACAGAGAAGGGCAAGCAGCCCTACCCGGTGCCGCAAGCACTGACCGCCGCTGAGGCCGGAACAGTTCTTGAGGACTTCGTCGCCGCCTCCCGCCGGGCGATCGAGTCCGGTATGGACGGCGTGGAGATCCATGCCGCCAACGGATACCTGCTGCACGAGTTCCTGGCCCCGGCGTCCAACCGGCGCACCGACAGGTACGGGGGCACGCCGACGAACCGGGCCCGCTTCGCCCTCGAAGTGGTGACGGCGGTCGCGACGGCCATCGGCGCCGGACGAGTCGGGCTCCGCATCTCACCCGAACGCAACATCAAGGATGTCCTGGAACCCGACAGGGACGAGGTCCTGGCTACCTACGGCCGACTGCTGGACCACCTGCGCCCGCTGGGTCTGGCCTACCTATCCGTCCTGCACGAGGAGTTGCAGGGACGCCTGGTCCAGGAGCTGCGCCGACGCTTCGGCGGGAAGTTGATGGCCAACAGCGGCTCCCTCTCGATCACCTCGCGCGAAGAAGCAGTGCGGCTGATCGAGGCCGCCTACGCCGATGTCGTGGCCGTGGGCCGAGCCGCCATAGCCAACCCCGACCTGGCCGAACGCTGGCAGGGGGGACATCCGGAGAACGAGCCGCGCCCGGCACTCTTCTACACAGCCGGCGCCGAGGGGTACACCGACTACCCGACCACCCAGGCGAACCGAGCCTGAAATGACTGAGGTGGCGGCTATCGGGTGGGCCTCTATGAGGATGCGCCGGGGTGGTGCTACGCCGCTGTTGCCGGACACCACCCGCCATAGCTCGGCGGCGCAATGAGCTGGAGCCCGGTGACAACCAGGATCTCGACATCGCAGCCCTACGCGACGGGGTCCGCCTGGCCAGCGATGTCCTGGTGCGCCTCGGAGGGCGCACCAGGCAAACCGGTGGGCGGCCCACGAGGGACGTCGTCATCCTGTGACGCCTCGATCCCGGTGTCGCAGGGGAGAGACCGGCGGCGCCCTCAGAGGCACCGGTGATGCACGAAGCTGGAAGAAGCCTGCACTCGATATCGAGCTTGGGCCGGCGGCTGACCTTGCCCACAGCCTGTGGCGGGAAGCCCAGGACACGGTTGGCCCCGAAGCAGCCCTCAGCCTCTGCGGGGACATGGCATCGCGTCAGCCCAACACCGATCCGCTGATGCCGGCGACGGCCCCATGGTCCGAAGCCCGTAACTGTCCCGGATCAGTGGCGTTGTTCGGGGCCGGAGGCAACAGTGGAGCACCTGCTCCCACAAGTCGTATGAATGTGGACGGCGCCATCCGCCAAAATTCTTCGACTGGCCTGGTCCATACGGAGGGTGACTGACAGGGGTAAGGGGCGGGTCGGTAACCGAATCGGCGGCGTGCGCTGCGGGCGGGCCATCATGGGTCGCTGAGCGGCAGATGCACCCCAGGCGGATTTCCTCCCGCTACTGGCGCAGGCCGCGCTGTAGCCGTGCGGTACGTACCGCACCGCACCTCCGCTGCCCGGGATCGAGCCGGATGCAGCGGGATCCAACAGGATGTGAATGTCCGCCTCTGTGACGTTTCCGCAGGTGAGAGGCGTCACCCTTTTGGGTTCGAGTCCCACCCGCCCCACCCAGCATCCCCAGACAGAATCGTTCTGACCTGGGGAAACGCGTTTTCTGGGGGCCTTCAGGCTGGTGTTCGCCTCGCAGGGGTGTGGCGAGCGCGGGGTCCCACGCATCCAAGAGGAGTCCCGCATGGCTCTGAACTGGCCTTTTGTGGCGATGTCTCGGTGGGGGCGTCGTTTGAGCGGTCCCACGGCCGCTGATGCCATGCAGATGCGGAGCACCCCTCTACTCGGCCGGCGCGAAAGTGCGCGCACGCGACTGGCGTTTACGTGCCCGTGCGGGTGGGGACGCGTGGCATACTTCGAGTATGGCGACTCGGAAGATCACGATCACGGTGCCGGATGAGCTGGTCGAATCGATCAAGGGGCGGGTCGATGCCCGTGGGGTGTCCGCCTACATCGCGGCAGCCGCGGCCCATCAGGACGCCATGGACCGGCTCCGGGAGCTGACGGACCGCCTGGAGTGCGAGTACGGCTCGGTCACGGCCGAGGAGGAGCGGGCAGCGCTGGAGCGCATCGCGGCCATCGACGACTGGCATGACGAGAAGCGCTCGCCCGGAGCCGCGGCGTGAACCGCTCGAAGCGCGCCGGGGTCCCAGCAGCGCGTCGGCGCGCCTTCGTCCTCGATTCCCAGGCGTTGTCCAAGACGGTCCAGGGTGACCGTCAGATGGCCGCCTTGATCAAGGCGGCGCCACGTCTGGACATCGCTGTCGTCACCAGCGCGCTCACGACCCTGGAGGCGTGGAACCCTCAACAGGGTGCGCGCCAAGGGCTGTGGGACTGGGCGTTGTCCCGGATCGATGTGGAGCACACCGACGACAAGGTGATCTCCCTGGCCCGCAGCATGATGAAAACTGCTGGGCTGCACGGGCACAAGTACGCCATTGATGCCGTCTTGGCTGCCGTAGCCGTCAAGACAGCGGAGCGTGGTTTCGAGGTCACTGTCTTCACATCGGATGTCGACGACATGGACAAGTTCCTGGCGGACCATCCCATTCGGGTGGAAAGAGTCTGACCGCAGGAGTCGGACCCCTCTGCACCGGGTACAGAGGGCGGGCCAACCGCGCAACGGTTGTTGGTTCTCGGCTCGGTACGGACTGTGCTGCCCCGACCGCCCGTGCGCCGGGTCGAACTTCGGCCACGTGTGAACTCGCGGCACTCGCCCCAAACGCCTTGTCGCCCCGCAGCGGAGTAGCTCCGGCGTCGCCGGATGGTCTCCGGTCAGTCTTCTGCGCCCGGTATGGGGGATGGCGGGCCGAGACGTCGTAGGCCATCTCTGCGGGGATGGCGGGCCGAGACGTCGTAGGCCATCTCTGCGGGGATGGCGTCCAGAGTGCCGACTGCGCGGCCGGGCACGAGCACGTTCTCAGTCGTCAGCGGCCGACGCGCCATCGCATGGGGCTTCGTGGGCGGTGCGGACGCGGACCAGCAGTGAACGCAGGGTGCTGCTCGCGAGGGGTGAGGTCTGCCCTGCCGTCGACGAGGAGCATGCTCTGGAACGATGCTTGCCGCGGATCGACCACGGCCGTTCGTGCGACCAGGCGCTGATCGTTCAGGCTCAGAGCGGGTGGCCCCGCCCGACCGTTGCCGTACTGGCGGCTGGTCGTCTGGGGGCGACTTCCATGTCCATGAGGGGTGCGTACTGCTGCCCGGCGTAGCAGTCGGTGTCGCGCAGTTCGCCCTGTACCGCTGGACGTGGCAGGGACACCTTCACGGCGAGGGGGTGGTTGACCAGGAGGATGTTGTCGGGGGCGGTGTTGTAGAGGGTGGCGAAGAGCTGCTTGTTGAGGAACCCGGTGGCCACCAGGGCCTCGTAGGTCTGTTCGGTGGGGGTGACGCCGGTGGTGACGTGGTTGAGGGTGAAGCGGTACAGCGGTCCTCGGTCCATTTCGGGTGGGGAGTAGGGGTAGGCGAGGGTGGAGACCAGGCCGTCGTACTCGGGAATCGGCAGGTGGCTGCTGGCGTGGGCGACGAACGTGGCGACGGCGTGGGCGGTGGCCTGGTCCGGCGCGGTGACGGTGATGAGCACTCCGAGTTCCCGCGGATCCAGCGGGTCGGGCTCGTGGCCCGCGAGAACAGCGCCGGTGCCATAGAGGCGGTAGTCGATGTCGACGTCGGCGGGGTCGACCTTGCCGCCGAAGATGTCGGCGATTTTGGCGTCGAAGTAGTGCTTGGCCATGGGCAGGAGTTCGGGAAGGGTCTTGATGACGATCCGGTCGCGGACTCCGCCGATGATGACGGTCTGGTAGCCGACGAGCTCGGCGCCTTCCAGCTTGTTGGTGTAGCCGTCGGCGGGCACGTAGCGGGCTCCACGGACTCGGACGGTTCTGTCGTCGACGGCCTCGTAGGTGGCGTCGGTGGTGTCCAGGACTCCGGAGGGCTCGGCGATGTGGAAGGGGTCGGCGTTCTCGTACAGGGTGTGCGCCGCTACCGACCGTGGGGTGAGGCGGCTGCCGTCGGCAAGGGCGGTGACGTCGAAGTGGTCCTCGCGCAGAGTGACGAGCAGGCCGTCCGCGGACGGGGGATGGCGCAGGCGGCACCGCATTCGATGGTCTTGGCCATGTGCCAGGTCAGACCGGGGTCGGCGCCCTTGAGATGCGGGACGGCCGCGAACAGGGCGGTGTCGCTGGCGCGGCCGGCGAGGATGACCTCGCAGCCGTCCTTCAGGGCTTCCTGTATGGGTTCGACGCCCATCATGGCGACGGTGTGGCTGCGCTCGAAGAGTTCACGGTCGATCTCGGGGGTGTTGGCGAGAGGGGTGATGCGGCCGGCGTCGTAGAGCTCTCGCAGACGTTCGGGGGGCTGGTCGGAGTAGATCAGGCCGAGTTTGAAGTGCAGCTTCTCCTCGGCGGCTATGGTGCGGGCGATGTTGGCGACCCAGTCGACGCCGATGTCGCGGCCGGAGGTGCCGCAGGAGCCGATGATCAGTGGCACGCCGAGCTGGTCGCGGGCGCGCAGCAGGAGCCGCAGGTCGCGTGTGACGGTTTGGACGGACAGTTTGGGGGTGCCGGAGCCCAGGGCGGCGGGGCCGGAGTCGGTGGAGCCGGCGTCGCAGGCGATCACGCAAGCGGCGTGACTCCCAGGTCGACTACAACAACAAGGTGGGCCGCAGCATCGGCTCCCAGATCACCGCGTGGACGCGCGGGGGAGCGCACACGGCTGCCTGCAAGCGCTGTAAGCGCTGCAAGCGCTGCAAGCGCTGCAAGAAGGCACTGAAGAACGGAAAACTGGCCATGCGTTGACCGGGTGGGCCTTTCACCGCCGGAGGGTGCGGAAACGGCCGCCCGTGCCCTCCGGCGCCATCGATGTACGGAGACACTGCTGTGCGAAACCAAGCTTCTTCCCCGGCCGGGCGGCGTATGCCGGTCACCTGGACGGTGGCCCTCTCGCTCGACTTCGTCCTGACCTGTGTAAGCGCCATGGTTCTGGCGGGCATCGGCCTGCTGATGCCCGCCTTCACCGAGGAATACGACGACTCCACGGCGCTGTGGACGGCGGGCTTCCTCACGGGAGCGGTGATCCTGCTCGGCTCCCTGGCCTTGAGTTTCGTCGTGTTGCGCAGTGACAAGGACGGCACGCGGCGGATCGGACTGCTGCTGTCACTGCTGCGACTGGGCCTGATCGTCCTCACTGCGGTGGGGTACGTCATGTACGGCGTAGTCGTCGTCGAATCGGCCTGAGCTTGACTCTGTCGGGGATCTTGGTTGCGCCGTGAGGCGCTGTGGTTCGAGTGGAGATGGAAGACCATCACCTCCGGCCTGTCGCAGCAGATCGATGTAGCTGAGGGCAGCCTGATCCGGGTGGTGCCGGGGCGGCAGGCGCACCCCTGTACCAGCGCGGGCCATTGCGCCGCGCGCTGCTGGACACCTCTGTGCTGACCACCGATCACCGGCCGCTGCCCCGTCTGCAAGCGCACGGGACCATCCGCGAGGGCAGCACATCCAATGTCAAGGCCAATGGGAAGAAGTACGGCAAGTTCGGCCTGCAGCACATTAAGGACAGGCATGTAGGAAAGGGAAAGAAGTCCAACTGGCGCTCCAGCTCCACTATGCTCAGCGATCTTAAGAAGACGCTCATATCCGGCAAGTGGAGGAACGGATGGGGCGGCATCTACGACGGTGCGTGGAAGGTCACGTACTCGTACTGGACCGGCTGTGGCTGCCGCAAGAAGAAGAAGTACACGGTCACTGCGTTCTACCGCACCACAGCGGCACCTGACGGAAAGTCGCTCGGCGTCACCACCGCCTACATCAACCCCCGCTGACACGTTGTGCGTCGCGGTGGTGGTGGTGGGGGGGCCTCTATGTCGTTCGTCAAGGCGCCCCTGTCGGGTTTGGGGTGGTTCGGGGTGGTGGGGCTATGTGGCGAGTTCGACGCCCTTCGGTGTCCGGGATTCGTAGAAGGTGCCGTCGCGGAGCATGGCGAAGAGGACGCTGATGCGCTGGCGGGCGAGTCGGAGGAGGGCTTGGGTGTGGGTTTTGCCGCGGGCTCGTTGCTTGTCGTAGTAGGAGCGGGAGGCCGGATCGGCGTTCATGCAGGCGAAGGCGGAGAGGGACATCGCGCGTTTGAGCTGCCGGTTGCCGCCTCGGGGCGCGTGTTCGCCGTGGATCGAGGTCCCGGACTGCCGGGTGGTCGGGGCGAGGCCGGCGTAGGAGGCAAGGTGGGCGGCAGTGGGGAAGCTGGTGCCGTCGCCGACGGTGGTCAGCAGGACTGCGGCGGTCCTGACGCCGACGCCGGGCATCGAGGTCAGGACCTGGGAAAGAGGGTGGGCCTCCAGCAGGGTGTTGATCTGTGCTTCGAGGGCCCGGCGCTGTTCGTGGACGGCGGCGAGCGAGCGGGCCAGGGACGGCACCACGATGTCGAGGGTGCCGGTGCCGGGAACGATCACGGTCTGCTCGTCCAGGGCGTCGAAGACGTCGTCGATCAGCCGCACGGCCATGCGCGGGGCCTTGGGCCGGATCAGCTCGACGAGGCGGCGTCGGCCGGCTTTGCGCAGGGCGGCCGGGGAGCCGTGGCGTTCCAGGAGCCAGGTGACGGCCTGGTGATCCAGGCGGGGGCCCAGGACACGCTCCAGGCTGGGGTGGAACTGGGTGAGCAGGCCCCGTATCCGGTTGCTGGTGCGGGTGGCCTCGGCGGCGAGATCCTGGTCGAAGCCGGTCAGCACGGTCAGCTCGGCGGTGATCTCGTCGGTCAGCTCGAGCGAACGCAGGGTGTGCGGCATGGTTCGCGCGGCGTCGGCGATGACGGCCGCGTCCTTGGCGTCGGTCTTCGCCTCGCCCGGGTAGAGGTCGGCGATCCGTCGCATCGCCAGGCCGGGCAGGTAGGCGACGCGGCAGCCGGCGTCGCGGGCGACGGCCGGGGGCAGGGCGCCGATGGAGGCGGGCTGGTCCACGATGACCAGCACGGTGCCGAACTTCGCGGACAGTTTGTCGAACACGGCCCGCAGCTTCGGCTCGCTGTTGGGCAGCGGCTTGTCGAAGATCTTCTTCCCGGCCGGGGTGAGCCCGTGCCCGTGGTGGGCGGACTTGCCGACGTCCAGGCCGAGGAACACGCCCACGTCTTGAATCTCGAACATCGCACCCCTCCAAGGGCGTTGACGGTGCCGGCCTCGGCTCGGGTGTCGTGCTCGCGCATCCACGTTATGCAGACCTGCCGCCCGCGAACTGTCCGGCATTGCGCCGGACCGGACGGTGGCCGGACCTCTGATCAGCGTCTCCGACGAACACCCCCGGACCCGGGGACACCACCCCCCAGGTCATGCCTTCGACAGGGGGACACAGTCATGCCGGGCCCGGAGGCCAGCGGCCCCGTTGCAGGACCGCGAAAAACATAACGGGGATGGGACCTCCCGCCACCGCGGCATCCCGTGCAGCCTCCACGGAAAAGGTTTCTTGACATGCAGCCACTGGACTCGCCCGACGCCCTTTTGTATTCCACTACTGAAGGCATCGCTCGGCGGCTGGTTAAGGAGGGGCGGCCAATCACGTCGATGACATCGGTTCTAGAACTCATCGGCAACGACGAAACGGAATTGGCCTTGGATGAACTAGTGCGAATCATCGAGTACTTCCGTATCTCGATTATGCAGGAGGAGTACAGCTGTCTTGTCGCGGCTGCGACCCGATTGGACTCCATGGACTCGCTGCTGGAAACAGGTGTCGACCGATTCATCATCACGTGAAGCGGGACTGCTGCGCGATGTGGTGAACGCAGCCCCTGCAGGGCTCGGCCGGCCGGCTCTGCCCTGATCGGTGCAGTAGCCCTCGAGCGTGGTCATCCGAACGAACAATGGACTGCCTTGGCGCGCAGCCCGCCGTTCACGATGGAGCGTAACCGTGCGCGGCAGCCCGATTCCAGCGGTGCCCTCTGCAACGCGGCGGCGATCCGGTGATGCCGAAGACGAGATCGTTTCCTACTTCTCGAGAGCGGTGCTCGTTCGGGGTGGATACGAACCGGTGTGGCGAACGCCTACTGAGGTTGAACTCGGGATGTCGTGCGGCTGGTCAGGTGGGTCGGATGGTCAGGCCGGTCTCGGTGAGACAGCCGTCTATGAGGTGGCTGCGGTACTGGATGTGCCGCAGGCCGCGCCGGACGGTCTGGATGAGGTGTTCCGGGGTGCTGAAAGCGACGTTGGAGAGCCAGCCGCGCCGCAGGAGGGACCAGATGCCTTCGACGGGGTTGAGGTCGGGTGCGTAGGGCGGCAGGTAGTGGATGGTCAGCCAGTCGCGGGATTCGGCGAACTCCCGCAGACCTGCGGCTTTGTGGACGTTGAGGTTGTCCCAGATGAGGACGATGGGGCCGTCGAGTTGCTGGTGGGCGGCGATCAGCAGGTCCCGGTAGTCGCGCCAGGAGAAACTTTTGCGCCCGTCACGGTTGCCGTCGTCGCGGCGGGGCCGGTAGATCAGCCTCGATCGGTGGCCGGGTTTGTAGCAGGTCAGCGCGGCTATGGAGAGTCGGCGGCGGGAACGGCCGCGGACCCGGACCACCGGGGTGCGGCCGCGCTGGGACCAGGTCCTGGCGTGCGGCGGCGTCATGGAGAAGCCGGCTTCGTCCTCGAAGACCAGCCAGGCCCCATGGGCCGCCGCTAGCCTTCCGCGCGGGGCCACACCTCCTTGACCCACCCCGCGACCGCGTCGTCCCGCTCCATGGCACGACGGGCCGGGACCTGGCAGGACCAGCCGTTGCGCACCAACAGCTTCCGCACACCCTGGATCGTGTACGTCAGGTGAAAGCGCCGGCCGATCACCGTTTTGACCCGGGCCAGAGTCCAGCGCTGG
Organism: Streptomyces sp. NPDC005794; assembly: GCF_042871445.1. Taxonomy (NCBI): domain Bacteria; kingdom Bacillati; phylum Actinomycetota; class Actinomycetes; order Kitasatosporales; family Streptomycetaceae; genus Streptomyces; species Streptomyces sp. NPDC005794. Next base: position 7,723 of record NZ_JBIAIN010000004.1, on the reverse strand, counting down.
TCCTGCCAGCCGTGCGCGGCCGGCCCCTTGGCCAGCTCCGCCTCCAGCTGAGCGAACTGCCGATCGCTGAGCCTTGGCAGGGACGCCGGCCCCTGCGACCGCAGGGATCGCGGGCCGCCCTCGGCCCACGCGTGACGCCATCGCTGGACCGAACGGACACTGACCCGCAGATCTCTGGCGATCGCGGTACTGCCCTCACCCCGGGCGAACCGCTCGGCCGCCTGGAGCCGTAACTCTTCGCGGAACTGCTGCCGTTCGGCGGTCAGCCCGCCCCCCTGTGGATACCGCATGCCTTCGGTGATACCGCAGCCGACGGCCAGCCGTCACCCCCTACGACACCACGCGTTCAATCTCAGTAACCGACCCCCGTTCGAGCCGGACCGAGCGGGACGCAGCCGGATGGAAACGGGCCGCTTTGCCTGTTGTTTTTGCATCGTCGCAGGTGAGAGGCGTCACTCTTATGGGTTCGAGTCCCACCCGCCCCACCCAGCATCCCCAGGAAGAATCGTTCTGACCTGGGTAAACGCGTTTTTCTGGGCGTTTTTGCGTGCAGCGTTTACCGTGAGGTGCAGCGAACGTGAGGCATCGGTCCTTCAAGACAGGCCTTGCGCGGCTGTGAACTGGTCTTTTGTGGCCCTGGCCTCTGTGGGAGCGTTAAGGGCGGCCCCACGGCCGCTGAGGCCGGATTGTGGGACTCGGCGGGTAAGTGCGGCACCGGTCTCCGGAGCCCTTTCGATCACCCCCGGGCCGTGCGGGCGCCCGGGTGCCGCAGTCGAGCCGTACTGCGGGCGGTCACGTGGGCCCCGCGAAGGGCGGCGGTTCAGAAGATGAGAACGATCCGGCCGCGCAGGCCGCCCGCCTCCAGCAGTCGGTGTGCCTCGACGGCCTCCCCGGCCTCGAGATCACTCATCACGTCAGGAATGAACTGCCGCTTCCAGCTCGGAAGTCACATCGTTCATCACCGTACAGGCACCAGCTCGGCGCAGAGGAGCGCGCCCTCTGTGAGGGCCATAACTTCTCTTGTTATTACATCAGTGGTGTATGCTGCCAGGGTAATAATGTGTAAGTGGGGGGGCGGGCATGGCTTGGAAGATCGTCGTGGCCGAACCGGCTCTTTCGTGGCTTCATGATCTGCGCAGGACTGACCGCGACACCCCTGATTCAGGTCAGCCAGGCGATCACCGCCCTTCAGGAGGAAGGCCCCGCCCTGGGCCGGCCTCTGGTGGACACGATCAAGGGCTCCGTGCTGCCGAACCTCAAGGAGCTCCGCCCTGGCTCCGCAGGAGCTACGGAAGTGAGGTTGTTGTTCGTGTTCGACCCGGAACGCCAAGCCGTGATCCTGGTCGGTGGCGACAAGGCCGGCAACTGGTCCGGCTGGTACCGCGTTGCGGTGCCTCAGGCGGAGCAGGCGTACGCGGAACATCTCAAGCGAATCGACGGAGAGGACGGGGCACGATGACTGATCACCTCAAGGACCCGCAGGCCGTCTCCTGGGCGGATCTGGCCGAGGAGTTCTCCTTCACCGACGCGGAGAAGCACCGCATCCAGAAGGGGGCACAGGCGTTGGTCCTGGCCTCCCGTGTCCACCGCCTCGCCGAGTTGCGGAAGCGGCAGCACACCACACAGGTCCAGGTCGCCGAAGTCATGGGTGTCACTCAGGCCCGCGTCTCACGCATCGAGAAGGGCCAACTGGAGCGCAGTGAGGTCGACACCCTGGCTGCCTATGTCAAGGCGCTCGGCGGCAAGCTGAAGATCGTCGCCGACTTCGGTGATGAGACCTACGTCCTCGGCTGACCCGATGTACACGCGACTCGCGGCAGGTCACGGTCGGACCTGACATCCCCCACGGGCTCAGCGCGGGTGGGCGCCGCTCATTGCGGAGTGTGAGGACGGATGCTGTTGGTTCCCGCCGTGCCTGCCCAAATTCCTGCGGTGCCGTGCAACCTGAGCGATTGCCGCTCCGACGAGGCTGGAGCGGGGAGTGCTCGGTGCCGTGAACCCTGCGGGTTACTGGAAAGGTGGTGCAGCGAACGCTGCACCACCCCCGATCGAGCTGGATCGAGTAGGACGCAACCGGATCGAAAAAGGGGTATAAAGCAGGCACTGGGGTAAAGCCACAGGTGAGACGCGTCACCGATTTGGGTTCGAGGCCCACCCGCCCCACCAGTTTCACTCTGCGGAAGCGTTCTGACCTGCGGAAACGTGGTCGTTGCGCCCTTCGGCACCTCGAATCGGTGCAGCGGATGTGCGGCGTTCTGATTGCTCGTGAGCTTTCGTAGGGCTGTGACCTGGCGCTTTGGCCAGTTCTCCGTGGGATGTGTGGTGGACGGTCCCACGGCCGTCGGGCGGGATGCTCAGCCCCGCCTGGCCCCATCGGGATCGTCCCTCCGTACGTGGCTTGCGAGGTCGAATTCCTGGGTCCTGCGTTCCCGTTACTGACCGGGAACAGGGCATTCCGTAGCCGCCAGGGATGGGCGGAGAAGATCGCGGTGATGAAGACGCCGATCGCCAGGTATCCAGCGGCATACGCGGCCAGGGTGGCGGAAGGGAAGCTGTTGGTGGCGGTCGGTCATGTCCGGGTGGCGCGGGAGCAAGCGAGTGCGCCCAGTGTTTCGGCGCGGCTGCTGGTGCTTGGCGGTGCGATCGCCGCGCAGGCGGTGATCGCACAACTCATGCACGGCGGCGTCGGCATCAACATCCACGCCCCCGTCGACCAGCTTCAGGGCGGCGCTCAGATCATGTACTACTGCGGCGACATCGCCGAGTCACTTCTGGGCGTCGCCCTGGTGGCGACCTGGTGCCCGCAGCCCGCCGGGCGCCGCAGTGCCGGCCGGGGGCGCGGCCCGCGGTGCCGTAAGCCGCTCATCCCCTTTGCTGCCGTCGATGAGTGGCAGCTCTACGAACTACTGCGCGGGCGCTGAAGCCCACCCGAACCCGGGCGCGGCGGGCCCACCGTGCGGAGCCGACGAACCGGTTGCCGAGCAGGCTGGTGCCTTCCGAGGCGCGGCGGCGCATTGCGCTATTCCTTGCCCCCGGTGAGCGCGGACAGGGCGGCGTCCAGTCGGCGGGTGGCTTCCTCGGCGACGGGCTTGAGGGTGTCCTGTCCGGTCAGCGTGACCATGGTGTTGGGGTCGAGGGCCTGGACGGTGATGCGCTCGCCCTCGGATCGGACGACGACGTTGCAGGGCAGCAGCAGGCCGATGGAGCGATCCGCTTCGATCGCCCGGTGTGCCAGGGGTGGGTTGCAGGCGCCGAGGATCAGGTAGTCCTCCATCTCGTGGCCCAGCTTCTCCCGCAATGTGGCCTGCACGTCGATTTCGGTCAGGATCCCGAAGCCCTGTTCGGCCAGTGCCTCGCGCACGGCAGTCACAGTCTGTGCGAAGTCACCGTCCACGTGCACGGTGCGGCTGTAGTTCATGGCCGTTTGCCCTCCTTCTCGTCTGGTGCGCTGATGCGTCCGTAGTTTTACGCCCCTCGCGCGGCAGCGTCGCTCGGCCGGGGAACCGCCGTGCACCGCGACCGAGGCCGCCGGAGAGAAGCTCCGAAAGAGGCCGGTCCTGCCATCAGGGGCATTGCGCAATCGGGATGAGTCCGGTTCGCCGGTCTCTTGAGTGTCGTGGCGTCATGTCCGGTCCCGCGCGACTCCGGCAAGATCAATGGCAATCTCCGCCGCCCTCGCCGCTACAACCGCCGACTCCAACGCGTCTTCTACATCTCCGCGTTGTTCAGCATCCGTCACTGCGAGGACTCGCGCCGGTTTTACGAACGCAAGCGCGCCGAAGGCAAACGACACATCCAAGCCGTCCTCGCCCTGGCACGCCGCCGCGTCAACGTCCTCTGGGCCCTCCTCCGCGACGGACGGACCTACGAACCCCAGCCGCCCACAGCTTGACAGACCGCATGAGGAATCAGTGAGACGCCCTCACCTACGGGACGGTCTGTGATGCTGCGACACAGACTGCCGGACAGTCCCCCGCCCGTTGGCGTGGAACGCCACGGTCACCATTGCTCGATGGCGGACGCCTGCGCACACGGAACCGGCCGCCGCTCGGTCGGAGAAGGAGACGTCGGCGCCCGCCCTTCCTAGCCCGACCAAGGACCTCGCCCTCAGGTCCTGCCCCGGGCACCGCAGAACAGACGGAACTCGACTTCATGAAGCAGCGCAACGGTACTGCTGACACGACTGCACCGCGCCTCCACGGAACGCTGCCCCCGACGAGCGCCAGTACCTCCCCGACAAAGACCGCGCCGGAAATGCCCCCTTCCCCGTCAAGGAGGACGACAGAGCCAGAAAGGTGTGGGTGACCAGGCATCTCGCCGTTCAGACGGCCGTGGGAGCAACCACCACGCATCCCACCGAGGAGCGACCAAAAACCCAGTTCACAGACCTATGGCATGCACTGGGGGCCTCAGAACGCTGCACGCCGCTGCACCGATTCGGGGTGCCCGCGTCCGCGAAAACAGCGTTTCCGCAGGTCAGAACGTTTCCGCAGGGAAAAACTGGTGAGGCGGGTGGGACTCGAACCCAAATCGGTGACGCGTCTCACCTGCGGTTACCTCTAGGAGTCCGACATACCCACCTGTTTCCATCCGGCTGCATCCTACTCGATCCGACTCCAGCGGGTTGCGGTGCAGCGTTCGCCGCACCGACCCGAGAGGCACATGAGGCCGCATCCGGGCCGTCCGATCACGTTCCTCTCAACCGCACTGAGCGGAAGTCTCGCTTCCGGCCGCCAGACCGACCAGAGAACCTGAGACATCGGCCAGCCGAACGTCCGGCATAACCATCAGTAACGGTTCATCGAACGCCACCGAAGACTGCCGCAGACGCGGGTCAAGGAGCACGCCCCCCAACTGCGCCCGCCGCGAACGCCGCCAACTCCGCGCAGGCGAAGTCCGCTACCACCATGTCCGTAAGTGATCATTCCCGAGTTCGCGACGATCACGCTCATGGAGCGGGTCGACCTCGAAAACGACGAGGCCACCACACCAACTGAGCCGCCCGACGGGCTCTGCCGCACCCCAATGTCACCGAAGGCTGAACCGCATGGCCGTCCGGAGGTGGATCGCGATCAGCCGCACGGAGATCCTCTCTGTACGTTATCGTGTACGTCATGAAGACGATGAGTGTCACCGAGCTACGCGCGGGCATCGCCGACGCCCTCGACGCGGTGGAGAACGACGCCGAGGAACTGGTCATCACCCGGACTGGCCATGAGCCGATGGTCGTCGTCTCGCTCGCCGAGTACGAGGCACTGAAAGAGACCGATTACCTGCTGCGGTCGCCCGCGATGGCCGAGCGCCTGCGCAGGTCCATCGAGCAGGACCGGGCCGGCCAGGGTGCACTTCGCGAGCTGGTGGATCCCGATGACGAGGCCGGGCGGGGCGCCGCGTGAAGGTGCTGTTCGTCGACGACGGCTGGAACGATTACCTGTGGTGGCAGGGGAACGACCGCAAAATACTGAAGCGCATCAACCAGCTGATCGCCGACATCGACCGGGGCGGCCACGAAGGAATCGGCAAGCCCGAACCGCTGCGGAACGACCTCTCCGGCTACTGGTCGCGGCGCATCAACTCCGAACACCGACTGGTGTACCGCATCGATGAGAACACCATCATCCACGTGGTGGCGTGCCGCTTCCACTACGAACGGTGAACCAGGCGCATACCCACGGGCCATGCCTCGGCTCTTGACAGCACCCGTCAGCCTTCGCAGGACGCAGGCACGGGCTCACGATCCACGTGACCAGGGCGCGACCGTTTGCTCGGGGCGTATCGGACGCTGAGCATGGTCGTGATCCCCTGCTCCATGATGACCTCGCGGGCATCCGCTCCTGGAAGCGAGCATCGCCCCTACCCACCGCGGAAGGTCAGGAATCCAGGCGACGCGCGCTCAGCCAGGCGACCGTCTCCGGGTCGCGGTGGTCGAAGAAGAGCTACGTGCCGGCTTCCGGGGTGGCGATGGCGTCCCTCTGGGCCTCGGTGAGCTCCAAGTCGAAGGCGTCGATGTTCTCCGGCGCCCAACGAGACCCCCCGTCAGCAGGAGGCGTTCGACAACCCCATGCACCAAAACCCACACCGGTCACACCGGTGAGGTGCACTCAGTGGCGGTCTCGCCTGACGGAACCCGGCTCGCCACTAGTACTGCAACCGTGTTTGGCGTGATGGTGGTTCAGGTCAGGGGTTGTGGCCTCGTCGTTTGTAGTGGCTGATGCGTGCTCGGTGTTGTGCTTGTCGTCGCCAGTGGGACCAGTGCAGGACATGGGCGATCGGGGGAAGGAGGCGTGCGGTGAGGTGTGCGGTCAGGCGGCGGATCTCGGGCAGGCTCAGCGGGACGAGGTGCTGGTCACCGGGTTGTGATCCCCTTTTTTTGAGCTCCTGTGAGCGGACCGTGGTCAGGTAGGCGTGGGCCGCCATGGCGAGGGTGATCCGGTACCAGGCGTGGTATTTGCGGACCTGGTAGTGGTCGAGGCCGCATTCGTTCTTCGCGGTCTGGAAGCACTCCTCGATCGTCCACCGGCGGCCGGCCACGGCCAGGAGGGTGTTCAGGGTGGCGCCTTCGGGTGCGAAGCACACGTAGTAGGCGATCTCGGTGGGATCGGTGATGCTGCGGCGGGCCAGGACCCAGTGCTCGACGCCCTCCTCGCGCCAGGGGCGGATCGGGGCCCGGGCCCAGTCGTAGACACGCTCGCCGTGGGCTCCCCGCCCGCACGAACGGCGCTTCCACGCCTGCCGGGGCAGGCCGGCGACCAGCTCGTCCACGGGGTGGTCCATGCGTGAGGCGGTGACGACGGTGTCGGTGCGGCGGGTCGCCAGCACGTGGAACGCCCCGCGCTGTTCGAGCCAGTACCGCAAGCCCTTGACCTGCCCGTATGCCTCATCAGCGGTCAGCCACGCGAACGGCACCCGGGCCGCGAGGGCCCGCTCGCTCATGGCCTTGGCGTGCTCGTTCTTCGTGGCGAAGGCGACCTCGTCGGGGACCGCGGCAGTGCGGCAGCGGTCCCGGTCCTCGGTCCAGGACGCGGGCAGGTACAGCTCCCGGTCGATCAACGTGTGACCGGCATCGGTGGCGTAGGCCAGGAAGGTGCCGACCTGGCTGTTCTCGACCCGGCCCGCCGTGCCGGTGTACTGACGTTGGACCCCGGCCGAACGGGTCCCCTTCTTCAAAAACCCCGTGTCGTCCACAACGAGCACCGCCTGCGGATCACCGAGATGCTCGATCACGAACTCCCGGATATCGTCGCGGACTTCGTCAGCGTCCCAGTCGCACGTATTGAGCAGTCGCTGCAAGCGGTCCGGCCGGTCATGCCCTGCCTGCTCAGCGACTGTCCACGCGTTCTTCCGCTCCAGCGACGACACCAGCCCGCTCATATAGGCCAACGCCGACTCCCGGGGCTCCGAGCGCTGAAAACGGTGCACGAACCGCTCATGCACCTCCTTCAACCCTGCCGCCCACCGCCACACGTCACCGACTCCGACATCCCCACCCATGACAGGAACAACGACCACGACGACACATCGTCACGCCAAACACGGTTGCAGTACTAGGACCCCATACCGAGATGCGCTCCACCGGCGACATCGAGAGAGACGCCGGTGATGTACCGGTTGGCCCGGTCCGTGAGGAAGGGTCTATCAGGATTCAGGTGTGGTTCGTCTTTTTGGCCTACGGGTTTCTGGTTGGGCTGTGCGGCCTACACTCGTCCGGCGGTAAGGCGGCCGT